>CAXUGD010000421.1:0-2958 GCA_964250355.1 uncultured Acetobacteraceae bacterium
CCTGCGGGCCGCTTACGGCACGTATTGGCACACCGAATTATACTCGCAGCCTTCGATCACCGCGCCGTTGGCGACGATGGGAGTTGCGCCACTTACGACGTAACGATCGCCCTCGCTCGACAGAATCGCGCCTGTCGTTGCATCGAAGGCGCATTCGACCTTGCCGTTACACTCGCCGAAGACGATGCCGTTGGCGACCGAGACGCCGCCGTAGAGCGGCCCGGCCGAGCCGCTGGACGGGTAGGTCCAGAGCACCTTGCCCTTCGCCATCGACACCGCGACCAGGGAGCCACCCACGTTGAAGTAGGCGCGCGAGCCGGCGATGGCGGGTGCGGTGTAGATGTTCCATTCCTGGCTGAGCTTGGTCGCCCACTCCACCGCGCCAGTGGTCTCGTTGAGGGCCGTCAGCGTGGTGCCCGAGTTGTCATAGTTCGGCACCGCAAATAGGACCTTGCCGCCACCGATGGCCGGTTCGGTGTTTGTGCCAGCGGTGTAGGTGCACCAGCTCTTCGCGCCTGTTTTTTCATCGACGCGGCAGAAATCGCCGACGATGCCGGGCGGCGGATTGTATGCGCCAAAGCCGTAGAACACGCCGCCGCCGGCTACTGCGGGGGCGGCTCCACCGCTCTGGCTGTTGTCGCAGGACGGGTCTGTGGTGCTTGCGTCGCAGCTTCCGAGCGACCAAGCCACCGATCCGGTCTTCGCGTTCAGCGCGATGAACCCGCCTTCGTGGCCTCCGCCGACTTCTGCCGTCAAGGCGAAGAACACCAGTCCGCCATCGACGGCGGGCGGCGTTACGGCATTGGTGTTGTTGACGCCTGAGAGCGCATAGCTCCAGACCAGCTTGCCGGTCGCGGCCTCCAGCGCGCAGACGCCCCCGAAATTCGGCGTGACCTGGCAGTTCGTGTAGACGAGGTTGCCCGCGACGCTGACGCCCGGGCTGTTGCCGGCGCCGTTCGGATAGGCGGCGTAGCTCCAGAGGGCGGCTCCCGTGCTGGCCGACCTCGCGTAGAGCGTACCGTCGTTCGACAGCACGAACAAGCGGCCGTTCTGCTCAACCGGCTCGGCTTGCACCGCCCCCTGCGTGGCGAACGTCCAACCTAGCGAGAGCGTGCCGACATTGGCTTTGCCGATCGCTGTCTCTTTGCTGTTGTAGCCGGTGTGGGCGGCGTTGAGGCCCGGTTGAGGCCAGTTGACGAGCTTGGCCTCCGATGCGTTCGCAAGCGGAGCAGCAATCGCCGCCGCGAAGCCGATGGCCGTAACTACGGCTGACATCAAAACTCTCACACTCAACCTCCCGACCAGAAACGCCGCTTACGGCGCAAACACCCCTGTACCCGGCCAATCGCTGGCTTGGGCGGGGCAGTCCTACTGACACCCACCGTCGAAAGTCCTGACGGAATCCCGACCGAAGCCGGAAAAACACTAGGTTCACAGACACGTTACCGACTCTTGCCGACCTTGTCGGCCTGCCCGCGCCGAAGCCGGCGTGATAGGGGCTGACTATGATTTCCGAACGCCGCCTGCTGCGCGCCGAGCCCGATTTCGGGCTGCTCACCAAGCTCTGGCGCATCAATTGGCTGTATGTACTGCTGCTCTGCCTGCTCGCCGGCTGCGGCTACGTTGCCCTGTACTCGGCCGGCGGCGGGCCGGAACCGTATGCCTGGCGGCACGGCCTGCGCTTCGGCTTCAGCCTGGTGATGGCCCTGAGCCTGGCCACCGTCGATATACGGATTATCGCCCGCTTCTCCTGGCCGATCTACGGGGCCGCCCTGGTGCTGCTGGTGCTGGTGCTGCGCATGGGCCACGTGGGCAAGGGCGCCGAGCGCTGGCTGGAGCTGGGGCCGGTGCAGCTGCAACCCAGCGAGATCATGAAGGTGGCGCTGGCCATGGCGCTGGCCCACTGGTTCAACCGGGCGAGCTGGGCGCGCGTGGGCAACCCCCTATTCCTGATCCCGCCGGCGCTGGCCGTGCTGCTGCCCGTGGCGCTGATCCTGAAGGAACCCAACCTCGGCACCGCGGTGATCACCGGCGTGGTGGGCGCCTCCATCTTCGTAGGCGCCGGCATGCGGCTGTGGCAGATGGGGCTGCTGGCCATCCCGGTGCCGTTCCTGGCCACCGTCGCCTACCGCCATCTGCACGACTACCAGCGCGCCCGCATCACCACCTTCCTCAACCCCGAGAGCGACCCGCTGGGTGCCGGCTACAACATCATCCAGTCCAAGATCGCGCTCGGTTCGGGCGGGCTGTGGGGCCGCGGCTTCATGCAGGGGACCCAGGCGCACCTGAACTTCCTGCCGGAGAAGCAGACCGACTTCATCTTCTCGATCGTGGCCGAGGAGTGGGGCCTGGTGGGCGCGCTGGCGCTGCTGAGCCTGCTGCTGGCCATCATCCTGGGCGGCATGATGGTGGCGCTGCGCTGCCGTCACCAGTACGGCCGCCTGCTGGCGCTGGGCATCGCGGTCAACATGTTCATGTACGTGTTCGTCAACGTGGCCATGGTGGTGGGCGCCATCCCCGTGGGCGGCGTGCCGCTGCCGCTGGTCAGCCATGGCGGCTCGGCGATGCTGACGGTCATGTTCGCCATGGGCCTGCTGATGTCGGTCCACGTCCACCGCGACGCGGTGTTCCCCGACCGGCGCGACACGCTGGATTGATCCTGTGCGGCACGTCCGCTTGTGCCCTGCCTGCCGCCGCCCTATGCCGGCCCATGCCCCTGCCCGTGCACCTGGCCAGCGCCTACCGCCGCAGCCGCTACAGCGTGGCCGGGGTGGACCTTGCGGTGGGACGCCGGTCGCGCGGGCTCGACGGGGTACTGGCGGGGATGGGCGCGCGCCAGGCGGTCCTGGTCACCGCCTGGAACCCGCGGAGCCGCCGGATGGCGCCGCGCTGGCACGACCGCATGATGGCGGCCCGGCGGCATCGGCGGGGCAGCCCGCCCGCCCTGCCGGCCTGGAG
>CAXUGD010000422.1:0-2939 GCA_964250355.1 uncultured Acetobacteraceae bacterium
ACCAAGAGAGTGCTCTACCAGAGCCAGAATCCAGATTTCTTCAGCAGCCTGCTAGTTCTTGTTTACGAGCAATTTTCTCACCTCAACTGTTCCAGTTTGCGTGAGATTGCTCCAGCGCCTAAGCGGCCACCCTGCCCCGTGCGTTGCGGGCCATCTCGCGCTCGATTGCGGCGTGCCAGCTTGGGGCCAGCGCTTCGGGACGGTAGAGCGCCGCCTGGTGCAGCCCGCGCTCGCGCAGGGCGGCAAGGTGGCCTTCCTCCCGCGGCAGTTCGGCAAACCGCGCGATCAGCGCCCCCAGCTCCTCCTCGTTATACGGGTCGAAATACGTGGCCGCCTCGCCGTACACCCAGCGATGCACGGGGATGTCCGACGCGATCACCGGGGTGCCGCAGGCCATGCCCTCCACGCCGGAATAGTCGAAACCCTCCGCCCGGCTGGGCGCCACCACGCAGTGCGCCATGGAGTAGAGGACGCGCAGTTCGGGCAGCGGCACGCCGCTGAGGTGATACGTGCCCTCCGCAACCAGGGCTTTCAGCTCCCGCAGTTCGGCATCGTGGCGCCAGCCGAGGTTGGCCACCACGACAAGCTGGATCGGCTCGCGCGTCAGGCCGCGGGCAATCTCGAAACCGCGAAACAGCTTGAGGTAGTTCTTGCGCGGCTCCAGGGTCGAAACCGCCATGAACAGCTTGGGCAGGACGTTTCGCTCGGACATCGGCTTGGACGCGGGCTTGTCGGCGGTGGCCGGGCTTCGCCGGCGGGCCAGTATCGTGCGCAGGTCGGCTTCGGGCCGCGTCTCCGGCCGATACTCGGGGGCGACCGTGACCGGGATGGTGTGCACCCTGGGTTCGGCGCCGGGGAACAGCGCCAGCAGGTCGCTCCGCACCGGCTCGGAATCGCAGTAGAAGGAGGCACCTTCCTGCATGTTGCGCTGCAACATGCGCACGTGCCCTGCGGAGTGCAGCCACGGCTCGCCGATGGTGTGCGGGCTGAGGATCGGCAGCGCGTCGTAGTAGCGCACCATCATGGTGGTGCCCGGGGCCACCCGGTAGGGCGAGACGGTGCAGGCGAAGAAGAGGTCCCATCCCGCCGTGTGGACCTTGCGCTGGAAGGGCCTGGGCAGCAGGCTCATGGAGCGGGCGTATTCGTGGCCGAGTTCGGTGGCGTAATACTCGGCGCGTTGCAGGATGTGGCGGTCTTCGGCCGGCAAGGTGCGGTCGAACAGCTTGGTCCACAGGAAATCGTCGAATAGCGTCGGGTCGATCTGCAGGTCCAGCCGCTCGGAGCGAAACAGCTCGCTGATTGACAAATAGGGCTTGAACAGCTTCAGGCGGATGCTGGAGGGAAGCGTTTTCTGCAAGATCAACGGCCAGTGCACGCGATAGGTGTCCTGGTTGATGATCGCCTTGGTCTGCTCGACCACGCGCCCGAGCGGCGTGGATTTTCGGCGCCGGCGAGACGTGAAGTGCACGCCGGACGCAAGCCCCCCCAACCGGCGCAGCCCAAGGCCGGAGAACATCGCAAACAGCAGCCGAGCCTCCTGCGGGATGCCGGCAAACCCCTCGTAGCAGGGCCGCAAGTCCATTAGCAGCGAGGCAGGCGGCGGCGCCTCGGTGTGGCCGCCCAGGCTGTCCGGACTCATGGCGCCGGCGGCTTGGTCGTGCGCGCGAGTGCAGCCCCGCACCTACACGCCTTGCGGTGTTCAGAGATCGTCATGCACGCTTGTAATACGTCACCCGGCCGGGTCAACCGAACCGCCGGCGCGATCAATGGGCCGCGGCCGCGCCTGGCGCCATGCGGGGCAGGCAGAGCGCCAACGGCACGGCGACGATGGAAATCACCATCAGCGCCCAGAAGATGTCGAGGTAGCTCAGCGTGGCCGCCTGTTCCCCCAGAGCGCGGGCGATCCCGCCCAGATCCACCCCGGTGCCGTAGCCGTTATAGGGGGTCACGTGCTCGGCCAAGCGGGCGTGGTGGAACTGCTCGCGATAGGCTAGCAGCGTCGTCGTGTAGCTGATGCCCGCGCTGCCGCCCAGGTTGCGCATCAGGTTAATCAGCGCCGACGCCTCGTTGTTGCGATCCGGCGGCACGCCCACCAGCGCCACCGAGTTGATCGGGATGAACAGGAAGGGCAGCCACATGGCCTGCAACATCCGGGTAACCGACAAGTCCCAGAACTCCACCGTCTGGTCGAGTTGCGAGGCGTACCACATGGAAAACGCGGTTCCGGCGAAAGCCAGGGCGATCAAGTATTTCGCCTGGACGAACTTGCCGGTGACGATGCCGGAGAGCGGCATCAGAACGATGGTGGCGATGCCGGCGGCCCCCAGCGTGAGCCCGGAGGTGGTGGCATCGTAGCCCATCAGCTCCTGTGCCATCTGCGGCAGAAGCTGGGTGGTGGAAATCAATACAAACCCGAGCATGAACATCAGCACGAGGCTGATGGCGAAGGAGGGTATGCGCAGCAACTTGATGTCCATCACCGGCTGTTTGTGGTTCCATTCCCAGACCAGCAGCACCAACAGCGCCACCACGCAAAGCGAGCCGTAAACGTTGACAAAAGGCGTGTTCCAGCCGCCCTCGCGCTCGAAGCGGTCGAGCACGAGCTGCAGCGTGCCGAAACCGAGCGCCACCAGGAAAAACCCCACGTAATCGACCCGCAGCCCGTCCGCCAGCAGCTTGCGGCGCCGCTCCCGCGTGGCCGGCGAATCGACCACGAACAGCCAGACCAGGGTCAGGGACAGGCAACCGAACGGCAGGTTGATCAGGAACACCCAGTGCCACGACAGCGCGTCGGTCAGGTAGCCGCCCAGCACCGGGCCGATGGCGGGTGCCAGCACTACCGTCAGCCCGTAGAGCGCGAAGGAGGCGGCGCGCTGCCGCTCGGGGAAGCTGTCGGCGAAGATGGATTGCTCGACCGGGGCCAACCCGCCACCCCCCAC
>CAXUGD010000423.1:0-2939 GCA_964250355.1 uncultured Acetobacteraceae bacterium
TTGCGGGTAGCCCGGCACCCGCGGGATCTGCGCCTCGTGGGCGGGCGGCAGCACGATCAGCAGCTCGCCCGGCGCCAGCGGCGCGGCCAAGGCTGCCGCCTCGTCGCAGGGGGCGCGCTGCTGCACGTGGGACGCGTGCATGGTGTTGGTGGGCAGCGCGGCCTCGGAGGCCAGCAGCAGAACCTGCATGAAGGGCGACTCCGGCATGACGGAGGCCCCGCACCGTGCCGTAGGCCAAAGTGTCAGCCGGGTCGCCGCCTGCAAGGCGGGCCACAGCACGGCGCGCGGCGCGGTCCACGACTCGGCGGTCCGCTCGCGCGCCCACATGGCCCGGCGCAGCCCCGCGGTATCGGCGAATTGCAGCGCCGCGGCGATGGCCAGCACGGGGACCATCCAGCGCGGTGGCAGGTGCCGGCCGAGCGCTGCCACGGCCGAGATGGCCAGGACGTAGGCCACCGGCCAGAAGAACCGCCCGCTCGCGTGGAACTGGCGGACCAACCCCGGCATCGGGCCCAGGTCGAGCAGTAGGGTGTGGCCGGCATAAGGGCGGCTCGATGCTGCGAACACGGTCAGGCCCAGGCAGACCACCGCCAGTCCGTTCGGCCGTACCCGGCCCCGATGGGTCCGGACGGCGAGGATGGCGGCCGCTGCGCAGAGCAGCAGCAGGCCGGCGCCGAGATACTGGTGGCCCTCGATCATCTGCCCGCCGGTGGCGTCGATGCCTTGGTCGGCAAAGAGCGAGGACAGGGCCGGCCTGACCGGCGCCTCCAGGTTCATGGAGAAAATGCCGAAATCGATCGGCAGTTCGGTTCCGCCGTAACCCAGCACGGCGAAAGCCAGTGCCGCCGGCACGCAGGCCAGCCCCCAGGCCAGCGCTTCACGCCGCCACCGTGCGTGGCCGCGCAGGGCAAGCGTCAGCGGTGCCGCGAACAGGATCGCGGCCGTCAGGACGAGCAGGTAGGGCTGGATCAGCAATGCCGCGACCAGCAAGGCCGCCGCAGCACCGCGCCACCCGGGGTGCGGGGATGCCAGCAGCCGGTAGTACACGCCAATGCCGAGCAGCAGCAGGAAGTGGCTGGCCAGCGACGGGTGATACTGCAGCCGTATCAGAAAAGTGGGCATGCTGATGGCAATGGCGGCCACGGCCAGGGCGGGCACGAGGCGGCGTTCGCCGGCGCTGCGCAGCGCCCAGACGGCCGCTATCGGCTGCGCCGCGCAGACCCCTGCGTCCCACAGGTCGAGCATGTAGGCGCCGTGCGGCAGCCACGCCCGCAGCAGCTTCAGCAGCAGGCAGGCCAGCGGCACGCTGTCCGTCAAGGCCACGTTCGTTCCACCGGGCGCGTCTAGGCGCGGCACCAGCAACAGCGGCCAGCGCCAGGCATCGGCCACGAAGTAGCGCTGCCCGATGACGGCCGCGGCAGCGTCGCCGGTGAACGCCTGGTCGTATGGGTGGGCGGGGAACAGCCGCGCCAGCGGGAACATCCACGCCACCAGGCCCAGGCCCATCGCCGCCGCCGCGGCGTAGCAGGCGATCGCCATGTGGCGTTCGTGGGACCTCATCGGGGGCGGCCGGAAGCCAGGCCTAGCGCACGCCCTCGCGGATGATGATGTCCAGCCGCTGGCTTTCCTTGGCCATGCCGGGCACCTCGCCCGTGGCGCGCCGCGCGCGGCCCAGGCGGCCGCGTACCACGCCGGCTTCGACCAGCTTCTCCTCGATCAGGTGCGCGCGCAGGTTCGACAGGTCGGCCAGCGCCTGCGGCGCGCCCTCGTCCAGGTATTCCGTCACCACCACGGGCAGCCCCTGTTCGCGCTCGGCATAGTTTGCCGCGGCTGCGATCACGGTCTGGGCGTCCCCGTCCAGCATGGCCGACCACTGCGCGAAGAACACGGCGTGGTCGGCGGTGACGTCGCGCACGCGCTTGGCGATGGCCGGGTTGATCATCCACGGGTCGCCGGTGCGGTTGGGTTCGCCGCAATGCTGCACCCACAGCGCCATCACCTCGGCCTTGGTGGTGCAGGGGACGACCTCGATGGTGATGCCGGGGGCCAGCGTGTTGGCCAGCAGGTCGTCGATGTAGTCCTCGCCGCCCACCAGCCAGGTGCGGCCGTTGAAGTCGGCTAGAATGATCTCGGACAAGGTTAACGCCTCCTTCGATGATGGATCGCACCATGCACGCGGAGTATGCTGGCCGCCAAGGCGGCAGGCCGGCTCCGGCACGCTGTCTCCTGGAGACGACACGTTCATGCCGCTGATCCTGACACTCAGCCCGTTGCGCCGCACCGCCCCCTCCGAAACGCGCACGCTGAGCGAGGGCACCGTAACACTGGGGCGCGGCACCGTCAGCGACTGGGTGCTGGCCGACCCGGAGCGGCTGCTGTCCAAGACGCACTGCATGATCGGCGTGGAAGGCAGCCGCTACGTGCTGACCGACCTCAGCACCAACGGCGTGTTCATCAACGGCGCGCGCGAGCCGACCGCGCGGGACAGCCGGGTGTTCCTGACCGACGGCGACAGTTTCCGCCTGGGCGACTACACCGTGAGCGTGGCGGAGGCCGAGGTCTCGCCTCGCCAGCGCGCCGCCATCGAGGATCACGGCCCGGCCGCCTCCCACGATCCGTTCGGCGAGGAGGGCAGCCCCGACCCGTTCGGCGGAGAGCCGGGCACCATGTTCCGCCACCCGATCCCCGCGCGCCCCGTCCAGGCGTTCCGCTCGGAGGACCCGTTCGCGCCGGCGCCCGGCACGCAAGCGGGCCGGCTCGATCCGGAGGACGACCTGTTCCAGGGCGTGGCCGCCGACCGCTCCTGGCAGGGCGCGTCCCAGAAGGACAATGCGGACGCGTCCCGCCACGCTTTCGCCGCACCGCAGGCTTTGGCCGCGGCCAGCTTCGATGACCTCGACCTGGACGCGCTGCCTGCGGCACGGGGGGCGGCGCTGGCC
>CAXUGD010000424.1:0-2928 GCA_964250355.1 uncultured Acetobacteraceae bacterium
CGGGCGGTCGTGCTGGACCAGGGCGCGCCCTCGCCCGGCAGCGAGGCCTTTGCGCGCCTGCTGGATGCCTGGCTCGCCGCCGGCCGGCCGCTCGCCTTCCTGATCGGCGGCGCGGACGGCCCGGCGCTGGAACTGGTGCGCACAGCCCTGGGCGCCGGCCGGCCCGTGGTGACCGCCAACAAGGCGCTGCTGGCGCTGCATGGCGCCGCACTGGCCCAGGCCGCCGAGGCAGGCGGGGCGGTGCTGGCCTTCGAGGCGGCGGTGGCCGGCGGGATCCCGGTGATCAAGGCGGTGCGCGAAGGGCTGGCCGGCAATCGGATACGCCGCATCGCCGGCATCCTGAACGGTACCTGCAACTACATCCTGACCACCATGCGCGAGCGCGGCCGCGAGTTCGCCGAGGTCCTGGCCGACGCGCAGCGCCTGGGCTACGCGGAAGCCGACCCGTCCTTCGACATCGACGGCATCGACGCCGCCCACAAGCTGGCGATCCTGGCCGCACTCGCCTTCGGCCGGCCGGTCAACTTTGCCGACGTCCATGTGGAGGGGATCCGCGCGGTCTCGGCGCTGGACCAGTCCTTTGCCCGCGAGCTGGGCTACCGCATCAAGCTGCTGGGCATCGCGCGCGAGACGGAGGCCGGGATCGAAAGCCGGGTGCACCCCTGCATGGTGCCGGAAGGCGCTTCGCTGGCCCGCGTCGATGGCGTTTACAACGCGGTGGTGGTGGAGGGCGATTTCGTGGGGCGCCTGCTGCTGGAGGGGCGCGGAGCCGGGGCGGGCCCCACGGCCTCTGCCGTGGTGGCCGACCTGATCGACATCGCGCGGGGCAGGGCCACGCCGGTATGGGGCGCGCCCGCGGCCGAGCTGAGCCGGGCGCCGGCGGTATCGATGGCGGACTATGCCGGAGCGTACTACCTGCGGCTGATGGTGGTGGACCGGCCCGGCGTGATCGCGGACGTGACGGCGGCGCTGCGCGACGCCGGGGTGTCGCTGGAGAGCATGTTGCAGCACGGCCGCTCGCCGGGGGAGACGGTGCCGATCGTGCTGGTGACGCACGAGACCCGCGAGACGGCCATGCGGTCGGCGCTGGACCGGATCGAGCGGCTGGAGGCAGTGCTGGAGCGGCCCTCGCTGATCCGCATCGAACTGGGATAGGTTGGGCGGCGCGCCCCGCCTGCGGTAGGCTCTTGGGATCCGGTCTGCTAAGAGGCGCCGCATGACCATTGCCAGCGCCGTGCGCGCCATCCTTCCGCGCGTCGTCGCCATGTGCAGCTGCCACCGGTTCAAGACGGTGGCGGTGGCCGTGCTGCTCGCCGGCCTCAGCCTTTACGCCGCCGGCCACCGCCTGGGTGTCACCACCGATACCGGGCGCATGTTCGCCGCCTCGCTGCCGTGGAAGCGGGCCGGTGCCGCGCTGGCCGCTGACTTCCCGCAGAACGACGGCCTGCTGGTGGCCGTGGTGGACGGCACGATACCGGAGGAGGCCGAGGCGACGGCCGCGGCGCTGGCCGCCGAGTTGCGCGGGCAGCCGAAACTGTTCGGCAGCGTCACGGAGCCGGACAGCTCGGACTACCTGCAGCGCAACGCGTTCCTGCTGATCGACACCGCCTCGCTGACCGACCTGCTGGAGCGCACGGTCGATGCCCAGCCGTTCCTGGGCCAGCTGGTGGCCGACCCCACGCTGCGCGGCCTGTTTTCCGCCCTGTCGCTGGTCGCCGAGGGGGCGGAGCGGGGCATCGACGCGGCCGGGCTTGGGCCGGCGATGGCCCAGTTCCACACTGCCCTGTCGCAGGCGGCGGACGGCCACCCGGCCCCACTGTCGTGGGAGAACCTGCTGGCCGGACCGCTGGCCAAGCAGGCCGGCCGGTTCCGTTTCGTCACCGCCAAGCCCGTGCTGGATTTCAGTGCGCTGCAGCCCGGCGGGGCGGCCACGGCGGCGATGCGCAACGCCATCGCGCGCCTGCCGGATGTCCGGTCCGGCCAGGCGCGCGTGCGCATCACCGGGTCGGTGGCGCTGGACGACGAGGAGTTCTCGTCGGTGGCCCAGGGTGCGGCCATCGGGCTGGGCGGCAGCTTCGTGCTGGTGGTGATCTGGCTGTTCGCGGCGGTCCGTTCCTGGCGCCTCGTCGTGCCGATCGCCGCGACGCTGGTGTTGGGATTGCTGTTCACCACTGGCTTCGCGGCCTTGGCGGTTGGCACGCTCAACCTGATCTCGGTCGCCTTCGCCATCCTGTTCGTGGGCATCGCTGTCGATTTCGCCATCCAGTTCACCGTGCGCTTCCGCGAGCGGCGGCACAGCCACCCCGCCCTGATCGACGCGTTGCGCGAGACGGGCCGCGGATCGGGCGCGCAGATACTCGTCGCGGCCCTGGCGACGGCCAGCGGCTTCCTGGCCTTCACCCCCACCAGCTTCGTGGGCGTGGCCCAGCTCGGCGTGATCGCTGGGGGCGGCATGCTGATCGCCTTTTTATGCACGCTGACGGTCCTGCCCGCCCTGCTGGTGCAGTTCCGCCCCGACCGCGAGGAGGAGGAGGTGGGGGTGATGGCGCTGCGCCGGCTGGAGCCGATCGTGCGCCCGCTGCACTGGCCCATCCTGGCCGTCTTCGCAACGCTGGCGATCGCCGGCGTGGCGCTGACCCCGTCGATTCCGTTCGACGGCGACCCGCTGCACACCAAGAACCAGCACACCGAAGCCGTCACCACGCTGAACGACCTGATGGACGACCCGATCACCAATCCCTACACGATCGAGGCCGTGCTGCCCTCGCTGGACGCCGTGCGCAGCGTGTCGGCGCCGCTGGCCAAGCTGCCGAGCGTGCAGGACGTACTCTCGATCGACAGCTTCGTCCCCGCCGACCAGCCGGCCAAGCTGGCCGCCGTAGCGGACGCCGCCAGCGTGTTGGCCCCGACGCTGACGCCGCCCGCCCG
>CAXUGD010000425.1:0-2925 GCA_964250355.1 uncultured Acetobacteraceae bacterium
CCGGCGCGTTCCTGCAGGCCTCGGCCGAGGCCGAGGCAGCCATCGTCGGTGCGGTGATCGCGGGCCTGCCGCCCCGGCTGACCGGCAAGTCGAGGGCGGTGGAGCTGTATGCCGGCTGCGGCACGATCAGCTTCCCGCTCGCAGCTCACCTGCGCGTCCAGGCTTTCGAGGGCGACAGGGCGGCCGCGGCGGCCGTGCGGCGGGCACAGGGGGGCAGCCGAGTGGAGATGACCGAACGCGACCTGGTGCGCCAGCCGCTTGCGGCCAAGGAACTGGCCGGGGCGGCGTTGGCCGTGCTCGACCCGCCCTATGCCGGTGCCGCCGCCCAAATGCCGCAGCTTGCCGCCAGCCAGGTGCCGCGCGTAGCCTATGTCAGCTGCAATCCCGGTGCCTTGGCGCGCGATGCTGCCATCCTGCAACAGGCCGGCTACCGGCTGCTGCGCGCCACCCCGATCGACCAGTTCCTGTGGTCGGCCCAGGTCGAGTGCGTGGCGGTGTTCGAGGCGGGGAACGCAGCGAAATCGTCTTGAATCGGCCCGATGCGGGCGATGGGAGGACGCCGTGCGACCGAGAATCATTCCCTGCCTGGTCTATGCCGATGCCCCGCGCGCCATCGACTTCCTGTGCGACGCCTTCGGCTTCACCCGCACGCTCGTGGTGCCGGGGCAGGACGGGGGCGACATCGCCCATGCGCAACTGGTCCTGGACGGCAACATGGTGATGCTGAGTTCCGCCAAGCGTGACTACGCGGAGCGCTTCGGCCTGGGGACGGCCGCGGAGACCGGCGGCCTGGTCACCGGCAGCATCTATGTGGCGCTGGCCGATCCCGATGCGCACCACGCCCGCGCCAAGGCCGCAGGCGCCGAGATCGTGGCCGCTCCGCACGACAAGGACTATGGCGGCCGGGGCTACGACGCGCGCGACAGCGGCGGGAACCTGTGGTCGTTCGGCTCCTACGACCCCTGGGCAGCGCCGATCCCGACATAGAGGTTTTCCAGCGCGGCCGCCGCCAGATGGGGCGTCAGCTCCGGCTCCAGGCGGAAGCACCGGCACACCTGGGCGGCCTGGTCGCAGATGAATTTCGGCTGGAACGAGGCGAGCGGAAAGCGGCCCTGCCCGGTCAGCCGCTCCACCACGTGGTCGAAGGCGGCCTCCGTCAGAATCAGCGCGCTGGCCGCTGCCGCGCGTTCGAAGATGCGGCGGTACTCGGCCCGGGTCGGCCCCAGCAGCTCGATCTTGTACGGGATGCGGCGCAGGAAGGCCGGGTCCATCAGGTCGGCCGGCTCCAGGTTGGTGGAAAAGATCACCAGCTCGTCGAACGGCAGCTTGAAAGTGACGCCGGTGTTGAGCTTCAGGTAATCGACCCGGTTCTCCAGCGGCACGATCCAGCGGTTCAGCAGCTCCGTCGGGTTCACCTTCTGGCGGCCGAAATCGTCGATCAGGAACACGCCGTTCAGCGCCTTCATGTGCAGCGGCGCGTCGTAGCACTTGGTCTGCGGGTCCCAGCGCAAATCCAGCATGTCCAGCGTCATCTCGCCCCCGGCCATGGCGACCGGGCGGCGGCAGGCCACCCAGCGGGCATCGAACGCCTCGATCTGGACGCCGCCGTTCGCCTGTCCCGCCTCCCTCGCCGTGTCGGCCATGAAGGGCTGGTGCAGGCTCGGGTCGTGCATCTTGATGATCTGGCCGCCGACCTCGATGGCGTAGGGGATGAACACCGGGTCGGTGAACAGGCTGGCGATGCGGGTGCCGATGCTGGTCTTGCCGTTGCCGGGCGGCCCGTACAGCAGCACCGTGCGCCCGGCGCTGACGGCCGGCACCAGCCGGTTGATCGTGTGATCCGACAGGACCAGCCCGGCAAAGGCCTGGCGCAGCAGGGCCGCGTCCAGGATCTCGTTGGTGATCGGCTGCTTGACCACCTGCGCCTGGAAGGCGGGGAGGCTGACCGGGGCCGGACCCATGTACTGGGTCTGCTCCATGGCCTCGCCAGCCGCCACGCGCCCCTGGTCGCTCAGCGCGTAGCGTATGTAGCGCACGATGCCGCTGTTCAGCGACCCCAGCACGTGCACCAGCTTCTGCACTACCGCGTCGTCGATGACCTCCTGGACCACCGAATGCGGCAGGCACAGGCTGCGCGACAGGTCCGGTATCGTCTCCAGCGAGGCGACACGCATGAACTTGAGCACCAGCCCCAGCAGCATCCCGCGCGAGATGCCGGTTTCGGCCACCGTGCGCGGCATCACCGGCGTCTCGTCCATCACGGCGTAGAGCTGCTCGGTGGTCATCAGCCCGAGCGCGATCAGGTTTTCCCCCAGACGGCCGCCCTGCTGGCGTTGCCGTTCGACCGCCGACTCGATGTCGGTGTTGCGCACCAGGCCACGCATCAGAAGGATGTCACCAAGCCGCATGTTTAATCCCTGGATTGAGCGATCGCACCCGCTACACGCTAAGCGCGTGCACACCGCCCGGAAAAGGGATAACTTGCCCGTTAATGATTAAAAGGAGGTTGCCGCCCCTTCCGTGTCGTCCGTGCAACGAAGGGCGGGCTACTCCGCCGTCCACGCCCGGTCGCGCAGCACCGGCACCGGGCCGCCCCGCTCCTCCTGCCCCAGCCACCGCACGAAGCAGCCGAGCACCGCGCGCGTGGCCAGCGCGATCTCGGCCTCTAGCGCAGCCTCCAACGGGTACCAGGCGGGGTCTTCCAGCTCGATTGACCCCACCGGCGCGCCGGTGACCCGCTCCGCATCCACCACGAAGAACCGCGCGTCGAACCGCATTATGCGGCCGGGCGGGGTGATGGCGCGGCACAGGTAGTCGAGCCCGTCCAGCGCCGGCGGCGAGCCTAGCGACAGCCCCACCTCCTCCGTCAGCTCGCGCGCGGCCGCCACACCCAGCGCGTGCGCCAGCCCCGCATCGGCCGAGCGC
>CAXUGD010000426.1:0-2916 GCA_964250355.1 uncultured Acetobacteraceae bacterium
GCAGCGAGCAGGCGGCCGCGCTGGCCGGCGAGTGGGCGCGCCTGATCAACCGCGCCGCCTACCTCGCCTCGGCCGCCCTCGCGCGCGAGAAGGGCGCGTTTCCGCTTTTCGACCGCGACGCGTATTTGTCCGGCGAGACCGTGCGCGCACTCGACGAGGATGTCCGCGCGCAGATCGCCGAGCACGGCATACGCAACGCGCTGCTCACCTCCGTGGCACCGACCGGCACGATCTCGCTGGTCGCCGACAACGTTTCCAGCGGGATCGAGCCGGTGTTCGCGCTGGCCTACACGCGCAAGGTGTTGCAGGCCGACGGCACGCGCGTGGAGGAGGAGGTGTCGGACTACGCGCTGCGCCGTTTCCGCGCGCTGCATGGACCGGCGGCACGCCTGCCCGACCACTTCGTCACCGCGCAGGACCTGACGCCGGCGGAGCACGTGCGCATGCAGGCCGCGGTGCAGCGCCACGTGGACAGTGCGATCTCCAAGACGGTGAACGTGCCGGAGAACATCGGCTTCGAGTCGTTCCAGCAAGTTTATCTCGACGCCTATCGCAGCGGCTGCAAGGGCTGCACGACCTACCGGCCGAACGCGATCACCGGCTCCGTGCTGGAGGTGAAGCCCGCCGAACCGGCGCCGGCGGCGGCTGCCCCGGCCGCGCACGAGTTGGCTTCGCGTGGGGAGAGGCTGACCGGCGCCACCTACAAGCTCCGCTGGCCGGATAGCGAGCATGCGATGTACGTGACCATCAACGACATCGAGGAGCATGGCCGACGCGTCCCGTTCGAGATTTTCGTCAACTCGAAGAACCTCGAGCATTACGCCTGGGTGGTGGCGCTGACGCGCATGATCAGCGCGGTGTTCCGCCGGGGCGGCGAGGTGGCGTTCGTGGCCGAGGAACTGAAGCAGGTCTTCGACCCGCGCGGCGGCCAGTGGACGCGCGGCCATTACGTGCCGTCGCTGGTGGCCGCCATCGGCGACATCATCGAGCGGCACATGATCGGGACCGGTTTCCTGGTGCCGGAGCCGGTGGCGGGGCGGGACGCTGCGGCCGGCGTCACGCATCTCGGCCCGCTCTGCCCCAAATGCAGCCAGCCTGGGCTGCTGAAGGAGGCCGGGTGCCTGACCTGCATGCAGTGCGGCTGGTCGAAATGCGGTTGAGGCGCGCGAGCCCCCGGCCGCCCGCCGACCCGCGGACCGTCCTGCGCCGGGGTCAGCGGGGCAGGGTGCCCGTGGCCTCCTCCAGCATGTCGAGCTCGCCCAGCATCCAGGCCTGGTAGGACAAGCCGGCGGGTTCCGTTTCCGAGGCGCCCATCACGGGCACGCCGGCTGCCAGGGCGATGCTCCTCATGCGGTCGGCGGCGGCATTGGTCGCCTGGCGGTTGAAGATCAGCAGCCGGACGCGGTGCGAGCGCAGGTCGCCCTCGAAGGCGGCCACGTCGGACGCGCTCGCTTCGGTCTCGTTCATGGCCGCGCGCTGGAAGCGCTGGTTGCGCGACACCATGCCGACCGCCTCGATCATGTATTCGAACACCGGTTCGGTGGCCGCCACCTGCGCGCCCCGGAGCTTCTGCCGGAGGAGCGCGATCTTGGCCAGCACGGGCGCCATGCCGGCCTCGAAGCGGGCCAGGCGCCGGGCGTAGTCTGCTGCGTGTGCAGGATCGGCGGCGGCGTAGGCCGCCTGCAAGGCACGGGCGAGCGCCGTCATGCTGGCCGGGTCGTACCAGACATGCGGGTTGTCGCCCGGCTGCCGGCCGAGGAGGGACGCCACGACGATCACGCGGCTGGCTGGTATGCCCTCGGCCGCCACCATGCGGTCCATCCAGGGGTCGTATTGGATGCCGTTCTCGATCACCAGGTTCGCCTGCGCCACCGCACGGGCGACGGAGGGGCTAATCTCGAACAAATGCGGGTCCTGGTCGGGGTTGGCCAGGATGCTGGTGACCGCGACGCCCTCGCCGCCGACCTGCCGGGCGACGTCGCCATAGAAGTTCTCCGCGGCGACGACGCGCAGCGGCGCCGCCGCACGGGCGTAACACGGCAGCAGCAACGCCAAGCAGGCGGCCGGCCACCACTGCTTCATGCCGGGCCGGGTCAGCGCATCGGCTCCGAGGTGGGATGGGCCACCACCTCCAGGGCCTGCGGGGCCGCCGCCCTGGCTCAGGCGCTCCCCGCGCAGGCGCCGCAGGTGCCCTCGACCTCGACCACGGTGCCCGACGGTTGGAAGCCCTTGGCACGCGCGGCCTCCTCCAGCGCGTGGCACACGCCGCAATCCTCCAGCTCGGTCACCTGGCCGCACACGCGGCAGATCAGGAACTGCACCGAGTGGTCGTGGTGCCCGGATTCACAGGCAACAAAGGCGTTGAGGCGCTCCACCTTGTGGATCAGCTTGTTGTCGAGCAGGAAGTCGAGCGCGCGGTAGATGGTGGGCGGCATCGCCCCGCGCCGCGTTTCCTTCAGCCGGTCGAGAAGCTGGTAGGCGGTGAGCGGCCGTTCTGCCTGCAGCACGAGGCCGAGCACGGTGCGGCGAAGCTCGGTGAGTTGCGTGTTCTGGCGGTTGCAGGCGGTGGATGCCTGGTCGAGCTGCCGTTCTATGGATGCGGTCATGGGCGGATCTCCGCTGGCAGGGTATCGTACGGCGTCGGCCGGTGACACCCGGCAGGCCCTGGACGCGAGTGCTGATACGTTATAACGCACAGGGATGGAAGGCATCCGCCCCCACCCCACCCGGCGCGCGGCAGGGCGGCCGGTCCTGGCCGGACGGTCCGCCGGATGCGCGTAACGCGCGCGGTCGAGCTGGAGCGGCTGACGGTGGCCCGGGGCGGGCGCCCTGTGCTGGCCGACGTCACCTGCACCCTGGAAGCCGGCGAGTTCGTCGGCATGCTCGGCCCGAACGGCGCGGGCAAGACCACGCTGC
>CAXUGD010000427.1:0-2916 GCA_964250355.1 uncultured Acetobacteraceae bacterium
ACCAGACGCTGGCGGCACGCCCCGGCGCCTGCGCTCGCGCGCCATCGTGGCCGGCGCCATGCTGCTGCATGCGGGCCAGGTGGAGGCGGCCCTGTGCGGCGGCACCGCGGCCTGGTACCGGCAGATGGAATACCTGCTGCCAATTGTGCCGAAGTCGCCGGACGTGACCCGCATCTTCGCGCTGTCCGCGATCATCCTGCAGAGCGGCGCGGTGTTCCTGTGCGACACCCACATGAACCTGGACCCCACCGCCGAGCAGGTGGCCGAGATGACGGCGCTGGCCGCCCGCGCGGTGGCCGGGTTCGGGCTGGTGCCGAAGGTCGCGCTGCTGTCGCATTCCAGTTTCGGCGCCAGCAACTCGCCCAGCGCGCGCAAGATGCGCCAGGCCTTGGCACTGGTCCGCGCGCGCCTGCCGGAACTGGAGGTGGACGGCGAGATGCATGCCGACGCTGCCCTGTCCGAGGCGATACGGCACCGCGTGATGCCGTCCAGCACGCTATCGGGTGTCGCGAACCTGCTGGTGCTGCCGACGCTGGACGCGGCCAACATCGCGTTCAACCTGGTGAAGGCGGCGGCCGACGGCCTGCCGGTGGGGCCGCTGCTGCTTGGCATGTCGAAGCCCGCGCACGTGCTGGTGCCGAGCGTCACCGCGCGGGGCATCGTGAACATGACGGCGCTGGCGGTGGTGGAGGCCAGCGCGGCCTGACCCGGCAGGTGCGCTCGCCGGTGCCGTGCCGGGGCGCTGTGGAGGCTGGGTCAGGACCGGCGGTGGTGCGCGCCACCTCACTGGGCCAGCCGCACCGTGCCCACCACTTGCCCGCCAGCCCCTACGATCACCACCCGGTCCGGCCCGCCGCCGTGCAGCGCGATGGCCAGCCTGTCGCCCAGGCCGGAAACGCCGGTGATTTGCGTGCCCGCCGGCTCGCCCAGCACGACGGAGGCCGATACGGCAGCAGGCACCGCGATGTGGGTCAGGCGGTGGGCCACCGTGACGCCGACCACGGCCACCCCCGCCACGATCAGCACGCCCATCGCCACGACCAGGGCCAGCAAGCCACGCATGCGCATACTCCGTTCCCGGGCGTATCGGCGCTTGCGGGCGCAGCGCGTCAAGCGCCGCGCGAAACCCACGAAGAAAACAGTTTCCTACCGCTTTACTATGTATTAGACAGGCGGTCCGGCCGGGCAGCGGGCGTTTCCTCCCTGAACTTTCGGATGCTCGGCCGGGCCACGCAGCCCGCGGCACGTCTGCCGCGCAACCGACGGATGCGGCGATGTCGGCGCTGAGCGATCCAGGCCTGGCGGCGGAGGCGGGCGGCGCCGGCGGGCTTGCCACCGGCCTGACGCTGTCGCGCGTGGGCAAGATCTTCGACGCGGGGGCTGGCGCCTTTGCCGCGGTGCAGGACGTGTCGCTCGACATCGCGGCAGGGTCCTTTGTCGCCATCGTGGGCGCCAGCGGGTGCGGCAAATCCACGCTGCTGCGGATGATCGCGGGGCTGGAGCAGCCCGATAGCGGCCACATACGGGCGGGGGGACGCGTGGTGACCGGCACCGGGCTGGACCGCGGCCTGGTGTTCCAGGAAGGCAGGCTGCTGCCCTGGCTGACCGCCGAGCAGAACGTGGCGCTGGCCCTGCGCCGCGCGCCGATCGCCGCCGCGCACAAGGTGCGGCTGGTGCGCGAGCACCTCGATTTGGTGGGTTTGTCCGGCTTTGCGCAGGCCTACCCCGCACAGCTCTCCGGCGGCATGGCGCAGCGCGTGGCCATTGCGCGCGGCTTGGTGGCGCGTCCCGGCATCCTGCTGCTCGACGAGCCGTTCGGGGCGCTGGACGCGCTGACCCGGCTGCGCATGCAAGCGGAGCTGGAACGCATCTGGCAAGCCGACCGCACCACCATGCTGCTGGTGACGCACGACGTGGAGGAGGCGATCGTTTTGGCCGACCGGGTGGTGGTGATGTCGCCGCGGCCTGGCCGGATCACCGCAACCGAGGCCGTGCCGTTCCCGCGGCCGCGCGACCGCGGCGATGCAGGGGTGGCCGCACTCAGGAAGTCGCTGCTGGCGGCGCTGGGCGAAGGGTGAGCGGCGGCGCATATCATTGTTGACCACTAGGATAGGAGGCCCTAGGCGGATGATCGTCTCGCACGGGGTGGTTCGATGAGAAGGACGGTGGCGGCGCGCGGCGGTTGGGCGGCGTTGGGCTGTGTGGCGCTGGCCCTGGCGGCCGTGCTGGGCGGGGTGTCGGCGGCCCGGGCGCAGGCGGTGCTGCGGATCGACTACGCCTATTACAACCCGCTCAGCCTGGTGCTGAAGGAGAAGCACTGGGTGGAAGACGCGCTCGGCCCGCAGGTCGGCGTGCAATGGGTGCAGAGCGCCGGCAGCAACAAGGCGCTGGAATACCTGCGCGGCCGCTCCGTGGACATCGGCTCCACGGCCGGTGCCGCGGCCCTGCTTGGGCGGGCCAACGGCACGCAGGCCAAAATCGTCTATGTGTTCTCGCGGCCGGAATGGTCGGCCCTTGTCACCCGGCCGGGTTCGGGCATCGCCAAGCTGTCGGACCTGAAGGGCAGGCGCGTGGCCGCCACCCCGGGAACCGACCCCAACCTCCTGTTGCTGCGGGCGCTGGCGACGGTGGGCCTGGGCCGGGCCGACATCACGCTGGTGCCGCTGCAGCACCAGGACGGACGGCTGGCGCTGGACCGGGGAGACGTGGACGCCTGGGCCGGGCTGGACCCGTTCATGGCGCAGGCGGAGCTGCAAAGCCACGACGTGCTGTTCTTCCGCGACCGGTCGCTCAACAGCCCCGGCACGCTGCTGGCGCGTGACGCCCTGCTGGCCGAGCACCCGGACGCGGTGCGCCGGGTGGTCACCGCCTATGAGCGCGCCCGCGCCTGGGCACGCGCCAACCCCGACGGCGTGG
>CAXUGD010000428.1:0-2903 GCA_964250355.1 uncultured Acetobacteraceae bacterium
GCCACCCACGACGCGCTGGCCGAAGCCGACGGGCTCGGCCGCCAGGTGACGCCGGTGGAGGAGGCGCTGATGCAGGTGAACATGAAGGGGTCGGAAGCCAACCTGGCGTTCCCCGGCATGCTGAACGAGCAGCTCGCCTCCTTCGCGCTCAGCCTGGGCGACGCGGACACGCCGCCCACCGCCCAGCACCGCGCCATGTACCAGTCCCTCCATGGCCAGCTCGACACCCAACTCGCAGCCTGGCAGCAGCTACGCACCGGCAAGCTCGCCGCCTTCGACGCACGGCTGAAGCAGGTGGGCGTCTGTCCGGTGGGGGTGGAATAGGGTCTTCAGGTCGTGGATGGGTTGGGGCGCGAGAAGAAAAATTGACACAGAGGACTCGGAAAGAAGGGAGGGCACGGAGGTGGGTGTCCTTTCTTGATCTCCGCCGCTTGTGTTCGTTCTTGTGGTTGCCGTTAACCTTAACCCGGCAAGTAAGAATGGAACACGAAGACCACTAAGAAGATGTGAAGAACACGAAGAAGCGATTGCTTGATAGCCAGCGGCTGTGGAGGGCGTTTGTTTGCCTGCGGTGCAATCATCAGCATCGTCGACTCTGTTGGTTGCCGGCGAGCCTCTTCGTGCTCTTCTTTTCTTCCTTGGTGTTCTTCGTGTTTCATTCTTGCTTGCTGAGTTAGAGACGAGACCCCAAACGAAACCCCGTCCCGACCTCAGATTCCAGCCCGCAGCTCGAACAGCAGGGTTCGACCCTGCAGCAGGTAGTAGGACGAGTCGCCGAACTCGCTTTCCGTCACCGGCGGGCGCTGGTCGGAGAGGTTGGTGCCGCTGAACAGCAGGTCGTAGCGACCGAAACGGTATCCCGCGGTCGCATCGAACGTCGTGTAGCTGCCGGTCGGCGCCGCGTTGGCCAGGTCGAGGTAGCGCCGGCCGACATAGCTTGCGACCAGCGAGCTGTGCAGCCCATAGGCCGGCTCGTATAGCACGCCCGCCGAGGCGAGCCAGTGCGGCGACAGCGGCAGCTGGTGCCCCGCCGCATCCACGTCGGCACCGTCCTCGGTGGCGACGTAGCGGGTGAAGCGCGCATCGTGGTAGCTGCCGTTGAGCGACAGGGTGAGCGCGGGGAGCACGTGCGCGCGCAGCCCCGCCTCGATGCCGCGCAGCGTCTCGCCGCCCGCGTTCTGCAGGATCGGGTTGCCCGCCTCGTCGGTGGTGGCAACCACGAGGTTGCTGAAATCCACCTGGAACGCTTCCGCGTCGTAGTCGAGCCGGCCTCCGGCGAGCGCGCCCTTGATCCCCGCCTCGTACGCCTGCGCGGTTTCCGGCGCCAGCACGTCGGGTGTCAGATCGGGGCCGAAATCGGTGGCGGCCGGTTTGAACGTGGCGCGGTAGTCGGCATACAGCACCGCCTCGTCGCGCCCCTGCCGCCAGACCGCATAGCTGGCGCCGACGGTGCCGCTCGGCCGGGTGACGCGCCGCACCGACCGTGCAGCGCTGTCCAGCGTCGCGTCGAAACCGTCCAGGTGGGTGGAGTTCAGCCGCTCATACGTCTCGTTCAGGCGCAGCCCCGCCGTCAGGTCCAGTCGCGACCCGGGCTTCCAGTCCGCCTGCACGTATTGGCCCGCAAACAGGCGCCGGTCGGAGATGCTGTTGATCTCGTCCACGTGCAGCGCAGTCGTCGGCGGGGGCAGGCTGCGCGCCGCCAGCGGCGCGTAATAGGCGCCGTTGATGCTGGCCTGCTTGCCAAGGCCGTAGAGCAGGTCCGCGCCGTACAGCAGCGTGACGCCGCCGCCGAGATCGGCGCTGAGATGGGTGTCGGCGTAGCCGTCGCCGACGCGCCGGCGCTGGGCCTGCGAATCGGCGTTCTGCGACCCGTCGTCGATCAGCGTCGGCCGCTGGAACCCGCGTATGTCGCTGATCTCCGAGAACGCGTAGGAAAGCGTCGTCTCCCACCGGCCGATCGGGGTGGCGTGCACGTAGCCGACCACGCCGTGGTAGCGGTTCTCGTCAATGCGCGCGTCGGCCGGGTTGTAGTTGGCGTCGAGCGGCGTAAGCGTCGTCAGCGCGGGGCCCACCCGCACCACCGGGCTTGGCGGCACGGTGCGCTCGTAGGCGAGGTCGAGGTCGAGCCGCAGCTGGCCGCCGGCGAGCGGCCCCGCGCCCCGGTACAGCAGCTTGCCGTCGGAGACCTGCTCGCGGGGATCGCTGAACCCCTGTGACAGCCCCTCCAGCGACAGGGACTGCAGGTAGGGGCCGATGGCGGGCAGGGGAGCCGACAGCGTGCCGCGCGCCTCGCCATGCGTGCCGTAGCCCAGCCGTACCTCGCTTTCCGCCTGCCCGGCCGGGTAGTGGATCACCTGGATCACGCCCACGAAGGAGGTGGCGCCGAAGGTGACGGGTGCCGAACCCTTCAGCACCTCGATCCGCTCCACATCGGCAAAATCCAGCGTCGGGATCGACGGGTTGAACGCGCCGCCCCAGGGCACGCCATCGACCACGAGCAGAAAGGCATCGAACTCGCGCAAACCCAGGAACGACGGCACCGCGCTGGCCGGGCCGGCATCGCCCCCCGCCGGCGCTTCCACCCCCGGCACCAGGCTCAGCGCCGTCGCCAGGTCGTGCACGTCCCGCGTGCGCAGCTCCTCGCCGGAGATCACGGTAACGGTGGCCGGCACGGTAGCGACAGGCTCGGGGGTGCGAGTTGCCGTCACCTCGATCAGCTCGGGTGCGGGAGCCGTCTGTGCTTCTGCGGGCGGGAGCCACGCCACGGCCGTGGCGATGGAGGCGAGAGCCAGGGAAAGCCGCATCAACGTCGCAAGCCTTGTCTTTGGGACAGCCGCCGATGGGCGGCTGGTGGAGCCGAGGGGAATCGAACCCCTGACCTCCTGAATGCCATTCAGGCGCTC
>CAXUGD010000429.1:0-2899 GCA_964250355.1 uncultured Acetobacteraceae bacterium
CCCGCGCCCGCTCCAACGCCGCCGGCAAGCTCCCCGTCTGTGTCATGGCGCCGGCCAGGCAAGCAGATGCGGCAGGCTTGGCAAACCCCGGGCCGGCCGCCACGCGACTCAGAAACGCTGGGCCAGCCGCACGCCCACCGTCAGCGGCTGGATCGGGTAGGCGTACACCGTAGAGCACACGCCGATGGTGCAGGTGACGGAGCGGTTGACCTCGCCGCGCTCGTCGAACGCGTTCTTCACGAACAGCGTCAGCGACAACTTGTTGCGCTGCACGCCCGCGGAGAAATCGAAGCTGGCGAACGAACCCATGCTGCCCAGCACCGCTTTTTCGTTTTGGCCGTTGGCGTCCATCTGCAGCAGTGCTGCCTGCGCGCGCGTCTGGTACAGCATCGCCCCCTGCACGAAACCGTCCCAATCGAACACCGGCATCGTGTAGCGCGCCGTCAGGTTGGCCTTAAAGGCGGGCGTGTAGGGCAGCTGCGTGCCGGCCGGCGCCTGCGATTGCGCCGCCGTGCAGGTTTCGCCCGCGTGCAGGCACAAGTTCTGCGACAGCTCCGCATCGGTAAAGGTGGCGCCGCCCGAGAGCGTCAGCTGGTCGATCGGGCGGTAATCCGTGGCGATCTCGATGCCCTTGGAGTTGGCGCCCGGCGCGTTGCCGATGATGGTCAGGCTGTTCGGCCCCAGGAAGGCGTACTGGAAGTTGTCCCAGTCCTCGTTGTAGAACGTGATGTTGGCGTGCAGCCGATGATCGAGCCACGCCGACTTGAAGCCCAGCTCGTAATTGGTCAGCGTGTCGGTCTGATAGGCGCCGTAGTTGGAATTGCGGTTGATGCCGCCGGGCCGGTAGCCGGTGGAATAGGTGAAATACACAAGCCGGTCGGCATCGATCTTGTAGGTAATGTTGATCTTGTGCGTCTCGCCGTGGCCGGTGGTCTCCTTTTTCAGGTTGACGCAGGGCGCCTCGGTGAAGCCCTGGCCGGCCAGGCAGTTCTGGGCGTTGGCACCCTCGCCGGCCTTGAAACCGGTCAGCTCGTCGTAGCCCTGGCTGAAGCCGAAAAAGCCCTTCAGCGCGTTGTCGTACCAGTAGGGGCGCACGCCGCCCAGCACGGTCAGGCTCGGCAGTATGTCGTAGGACAGCTCGCCATAGGCCGCCTCGTCGCGGTCGGTGCGCAGCTGGTCGGTCAGCCAGATCGTGTTGGGCCAGCCGGGCACGGAGATCTGCGGCCCGAAACCCTGTATCTGGTAGTCCTGGATGATGCGATGTTGCTGGAGTTCCTGGAACGCGCCGACGATGTAGCGCAGCCGCTGATCGCCGGGCGAGGCCAGGCGTATCTCGTTGCTCTCCTTCGTGAAGTGGTCCTTGCCCTCGATCTCCTGCAGCGGCCGCGGCAGGGGATGGCCGTTGGCGTCCTGCCAGTTGATCGCCGACCCATAGACCTGGTCGTAGAAGATCGAATAGTCGGTGTAGTCGTTCTGCTGCACCTGGTCGCGCACGAAGAAGCCGCCGGCATAGGTCAGCTCCAGGTTGCCGATCTTGCCCTGGATGGTGGCACCTGCCTGTATCCAGCGGTCGTGGTCGGTGTCCGGCTGGAAGCGCTGCACCTTCAGGTCGCCGTCGCCCGGCACGAAGCCGAACGTGCCGCTGGATCGCAGGTCCTGCGCGATGACGTTGCCGGTCACCGACCAGTCCTCGTTCAGCTCGGCACGCAGCTGCGCGCGGCCGCCGAACGTATCGACCGGGTTGAAGTTGTTCCTCACGAACGCCTGGTTGTTAACCGTGGCGGCCGCCGTGCCGTACAGTCCGGCGTCGGTGGGAAAGGTTCGGGTCGCCGCGACGTTGTCGATGTAGCCGGAATCGTGCTCGTCGAACCCCACCAGGCGGATGGCCACGTGGTCGTTGAGCGGAACGTTGACGAACCCCTCGGCCACGCCGCCCAACCCGCCATGGTGGCCCAGCACGCTGCCTTCCAGGTCGTAGCCCGCCTCGAACTTGTCCGTGTTGGGCCGGTTGGTGATCAGGCGCACCGTGCCGCCCTCCGAGCTGGCGCCGTAGAGCGTGCCCTGCGGCCCCGGCAGCACCTCTACCCGCGCCATGTCGTACACGTGCACATCCAGCGTGCCGCCGATGGTGGTGATGGGCAGTTCGTCCAGGTAGGACCCCACAGTGGGCAGCGGCCCGGAATGGTTGCCCTCCGCCCCGCTGGCGATGCCACGCAGGTAGAGCGTCGTGTTGTCCGGCGATGTCGTCTGCGTGGTCAGGCTGGGCAGGAACTTCAGGTAGTCCTGCAGGTTGTTGACTTGGTGCTGCTCCAGCGTGCGGTTGTCCAGCACCTGCACAGTGATCGGCACGCGCTGAAGCTTTTCCGACCGCTTCGACGCCGTGACGATGACTTCTTCCACTCCGCCCTTGGCCCCCGGCTCCTTGGACGGGCTCTGAACGGCAGCGCCCTGGGCGCGTGCGGCCGACCATCCCGCCTGAGCCACCCCGATCGCCAGCAGGCTCGCGCCCAATAATCGTGTCCGCACCCTGTCACTCCCCCGCGCTCAGGCTGTCCAACTCACCGATGCGTGATCTTTCAACCACGCCGCCCGTTGCGCAAGCCATGCACGCGCCATGCCGGGCCGCCGGCCGATCCCGCCTGACAGCCCGCCCCGGCGCGTGTAGGACCGCGCGGCCGTGCTGACCCTGTCCCGCCTGGTACTCACCGACTTCCGTAGCTACGCGGCACTCACCTGGCGCCCCGCCGCACGGATCAGCGTGCTGACCGGCCCCAACGGCTCGGGCAAGACCAACCTGCTGGAAGCCATCGCCCTGCTGGGTCCCGGCCGCGGCTTCGGCCGCGGCCGTGTGGCGGACTTGGCGCGGCGCGGCGGCTCCGGCCAGTGGGCGGTGGCCGGG
>CAXUGD010000430.1:0-2884 GCA_964250355.1 uncultured Acetobacteraceae bacterium
GTGCGGTGCTGGCCGGCAGCACGCACCTAGCCGACTACCTGCCCGGCGCGGCCGTGGGCCTGGGCACCACGCTGGGCGTCGATGTCGCGGGCGACGGCACGCGCGCGGGCCTGCTGACGGCGCGCGACGCGGGCGACATCACCATTGAGGGCTCTGGCACGATCGACGGTTCGGCGGCCGCCTTCATGACCGACCGGCCACACGCGCCGCCCGACTACAGCGCTGCCGCGGTGCGCAATCCGGTGGCCTTCGAAGCGGCGATGCGCAACACCAGCGCCGGCCCTCTGGAACCCTCCCCCGCCGGCCGGCCGGGCGTGTTGGTGCTGCTCTTGCGTGTGCACGACCTGCGGGTCAGCGGTGTTCACCTGGTGAACTCGCCCAACTGGACGCTGGTGCTGCAGACCGTGCAGCGCGCCATGATCGAGGGCGTGTCGGTCGTCAACGACCAGCGCGTGCCCAACAACGACGGCATCGACTGCAACGCCTGCAGCGACGTGCACATCTTCGGCGGCACGATCCGCACCGGCGACGACGACATCGCGGTCTCCGAGAGCGAAGACGTCACCGTGTCGGACATGAGCCTGGCCTCGCGCTCGGCGGCGGTGCGGGTGGAAAGCACGCAGCGCGCGGTGTTCTCCAACCTCGCCATCGACAGCAATCGTGGCTTGGCGGTGTTCGCGAGCAGCCGGCTGCACCGCGCCACCGACGGCGTGATCTTTTCGGACGTGGTGATGCGCACGCGGCTGATGCCGGGCCATTGGTGGGGCAAGGGCGAGCCGATCTACGTGTCTGTGCAACCGTGCCCGGCTGGCGAGGCCTGCGCGGGCGGCGTACACCACGTGGTGTTCAGCGGCGTCGAGGCGGAGTCGGATGCGGGCGCCGTCATCGAGGGCGCGCCCGGCCTGCCCATCGTTGGCCGAGGTGGCGATCTGTGTGGTCGACGAGGATGGAACGATAGAGTTCGAGGGCACGGCGCCTTCCGAGCCCGACGCCATTGCCGATTGGCTGCTCGAACGCGACGTGCATCCCGAGAGGGTCGGGCTGGAGATCGGCGGCTTGGCGCGCTGGCTATATACCGAGCTTGCCGACCATGGGCTGCCGATGATCTGCATCGACCCGCGCCGGCTTCGCGCCTTGACCAAGACCATGCCGGTGAAGACCGATCGCAACGACGCACGCGCCATCGCTCAGGTGATCCGCGTTGGCTGGTATCGCCCAGTCCACATCAAGAGCCCGGTCGGCCAGGAGCTGCGGGATGTTGCTCGCCAATCGCAAGACACCGCTGGTCAAGTACGGCGACATCGAGAACGAGGTGCGCGGCACGCTCCGGGCTTTCGGGCTGAAGCTCTCGGGCCGGATCGCGTCGGGGCAGTTCGAGCAGCGCGCCATGGAGCTGGTTGAGGACCGGCCGAAGCTCGCGGCCATGGTGAGGCCGATGCTCATCGCGCGATCGGCGCTGCGCTAGCAGTGCGCCGTGCTGCACAAGATGCTGCTCGATGCCGTCGCCCGTGACGACACCTGCCGACGTCTCATGACCGTGCCTGGCGTTGGCGCGGTCACGGCCGTCACCTTCCTCGCCGTCATCGATGATCCGAGCCGCTTCCAGCACTCACGTGATGTCGGTGCCCATCTCGGCATGACGCCGCGGAAGTATGCCAGCGGCGAGACGGATCGGAACGGCTCGATCTCCAAGACCGGTGACGCCCTGATGCGTACGACCCTTTACCAGGCATCGCTGGCGCTGCTGACGCGGTCGAAGCGGTGGTCGACGCTGAAGGCGTGGGGCATGGCCGTCGCGAAGCGCCGAGGGCTGCGCAGGGCGGTCGTCGCGGTCGCGCGCAAGCTGGCGATCGTCATGCACCGTATATGGGCCGACGGCACCGAGTTCCGCTGGACGCGCGAGGAAGCGACCGCATGACGGTCTAATCCCGCACGACCCGCACCAGCTCCGCCGCGAGGCGGGGGCCACCCGAGAGAACGAGGTCGAGGCGACTGCGCTGTAACCGGAGTGCCACCAGAGCCCGTCCAAGGTAGATAGCAGCCCTCGATCAGCCATCGAACGACCCATGGTGAGGCGGCTCCGCGCCGACCTCGGACACAAGCTCGAACCTCGGTAGCCCAACCGTCAGCGATCCGGTCAGGCCCCCGCCTGATCGTGGTAAGCGTTGCCTGCCTCACTCAGGTCAACCTTGTCGACGGCGAAGGCCCCATTTAGACTTTCGGCATGCCAGTCGATCTAGCCGCGTTCGCAGCCGAGTGCGCCGAGCCCTTTCCGGCAGACCATTACGGCAAGGGTGCTCGATGCGCTGTGGTCCTAAATGATGGGACTAGCTTACCCTGCGTCATGCTTCGCGGGCGCAAAGCTTCTGTAGATTTGGCAGTTCGCCCGGTAAAAGAAAAGAGTGGCGGCAAGGGGGTGTTCGGCCGGAGCTTTGATCCATCTCGTGATATGGTCGCTCACTTTACGACCGAGGGAAATCGCCTCAACAGCTATGACGTTGCCTCTGTCGGGGCGAGCAGGTTTGCAATCCCCCTATTCTTACTGAGGAGGATCCAGGGCGAAACAGTCATGTCGTGGACGGGCTTCGTGCTCACCATGAGCGATGGTAATTCGTTCTCGTTCGGCACGACGTTCACGACCCAATTCTTCAGTCTTCCTGATGGATACAGCTTTGACGACGTGTCAGAGGTTCATAACCACTCTTACATTGCAGAGGACGGGCATATCACTCTGATAAGGCAGGACCCGGAACACTGGAGAAACGCGCTCCCCCACAGCAAGGTGTATCGAGAAAAGCCATTCTTCGACTGCTTCTTGGATTCTAACGTCTTAGGCTTCGGACCCATAAACAGGATTCCCGAATCGGCTGAAGCCTGATTCAAG
>CAXUGD010000431.1:0-2870 GCA_964250355.1 uncultured Acetobacteraceae bacterium
GGGCAGATCGAGAGCTACGTGACGACGCGCGAGTTCGACCTGGCCCGCAAGTTCCGCGAGCTGTAGCGCGGATGCGCGCTGGCGGATGGAGTGAGATTCGAACTCACGGAGGGCTTGCACCCTCGGCGGTTTTCAAGACCGCTGCCTTAAACCACTCGGCCATCCATCCGGCGTGCCGCCCTGTCTAGCAAGGCGGACGCGGGCCGGTCGAGGGTGGGCGCGCTTATGTCAGGGCGGTCGCAGTCCAAGGAAGGAAGTCCTTCTTTTTTGGAAAAAAGAAGCAAAAAACTTTTGTTCCCTACGCTGTTGCCGATGCCTGGCTGGTTTGAGCCGAGGCGGCCGCTGCACATGCGAGGAAGGAAAAGTTTTTTGGCCCTTTTTTCCAAAAAAGGACTGCTTGCCTTCCTTTGCTCCTCAACGCAACGACGATGGGCCGCACCGGATCGCGTCTTCCACCCGCCGGACCAAAGCCGTAGAAGCGGGCGACAACCGATGGGACGCCACGCATGCGACGCTGGACCAGGACAGCATCTGGACCATCCAGGTGGAGAACGACGCGGTCTCCACGCTGAAGGGCACGTCCGACCAGTACTACACCAGCGGCCTGCGCCTGGGCTGGATCTCCGGGCAGGACGTGGTGGGGCCGGTGGCGGCTCTCGGCCACAGCATCTGGGGCGACGGCACCACGCGGCTGTCCGTCGAGATCAGCCAAAGCATCTTTACCCCGCGCTACACCCAGATCAGCCCGCCGCTGCCCTTCGACCGGCCCTATGCCGGCGAGCTGATCGCCACGGCCGGCCTGGTGCACGACACCGATCTCGCCCGCGACCTGGTCTCCCTCACGCTGGGCGTGGTGGGGCCGTCCGCACTGGGGCGGCAGGTGCAGAACGGCTTCCACAACCTGATCGGCGACCGCGAGAACGTGGGCTGGCACTATCAGCTGGGCGACCAGCCCGCCTTCCAGGTCCTGGGCCAGCGCACCTACCGGCTGCCGATCGTCTCGCTCGGCCCGGTCGAGACGGACGTGCTGCCCTCGGCCACCGCGGGCGTCGGCGACATACGCGACTACGTGCAACTGGGCGGCGTGGTCCGCTTCGGCCAGGGCCTGGGCAGCGATTTCGGCACCCCGCGCATCGAGCCGGGTCTGAACGGCTCGGACGCCTACACCGCCACACGGCCCTTCGCCTGGTACGGCTTCGCCGGCGTGGACGGCCAGGCCGTGGGCTACGACGTAACTCTGGACGGCAGCACCTTTCGCAGCGACTCGCGCAACGTCCACCACCTGTGGGACGTGGGCGAGTTCGAGGCAGGGGCCGCCTTCCTGTTCTACGGGCTGCGGCTGACCTACACCCAGACTTGGCAGACGCAGGAGTTCCGGCACGCGAAATCCGGGCTGTTCAACTTCGGCTCCTTCGCCATCTCGGCAAAGTTCTAGAAAGTTTAAGGCAAGCCGGGCGGCAAGCCTCTTCTCCACCGGGCGCGCTTCGTGCGACACAGCCGCCATGCTGACACGCAGAGCCTGCCTGGCCGCACCCTTCGCGGTGCTCCCCTACGCCGCGCGGGCCGCGGGCAGTTTCGGGGGCTTCGTCGCCGGCCTGCGCGCCGAAGCGGTGCGCGCGGGCATCCGGCCGGCCGTGATAGACGAGGCGTTCGAGGGCGTGCAGCCCTTGGCCCACGTGCTGGAGCTGGACCACCACCAACCCGAGTTCTCCCTGACCTGGGCGCAGTATCGCGACCGCGTGCTGCCGCAGTCGCGCCTGGACGAGGGCCGTGCCGCCTATGCGCGCGAGGCGGCCCAACTGGTGCCGGTGGCGGGCACCTACCGCGCCGACCCACGCATCGTGGTCGGCATCTGGGGGCTGGAATCGGCGTTCGGCGCGAAGACGGGCACCTACCGCATCGTGGAAGCCCTGGCGACGCTCGCCTATGACGGCCGCCGCGCCGGCTATTTCCGCGGTGAACTGATCAACGCGTTGCGCATCCTGAACAGCGGCGACATCGGGGCGCGCGCCATGACCGGAAGCTGGGCCGGTGCCATGGGCCAGCCGCAATTCATGCCCAGCTCATACCTGCGCTACGCGGTCGATGCCGATGGCGACGGGCGGCGCGACATCTGGACCGACCGCGCCGACATCTTCGGCTCGGTCGCCAACTACCTGGCCAAATGCGGCTGGCGCGCGGGCGAGCCCTGGGGCCAGCCGGTTCGCGTGCCGCAGGGCCTGGCGGGCCGCACCGGCCGCGAGGTGGTGCGCAGCCTGGGCGAATGGCAGGCGGACGGCGTGCGCCGGATCGACGGCACGCGCTTTTCCCGCGCCGACGTGCGCGGCGCGGTGTTGATGCCGGACGGCGAGGGCGGCGAGGCGTTCATGGTTTACGCCAACTTCAACGTGATCCGCCGCTACAACCCCTCGGACTATTACGCCCTCGCCGTGGGGCTGCTTGCCAACGCTACCGTCTGACCCGGATTTCCTGGTGCGCCTGGCCACACTCTGGGCCGGGCTGCTGCTGGCCGTGTCGGGATGCGTGCACCGCCCGCCGCCCCGGCCGCCGCAGCCGGCGGCCTCGCCGCATTACGTGCTGGGTGGCGCCTACCGGGCCGCCGGGCACTGGTACTACCCGGCCGAGGAGTACGGTCTGGATGCCACCGGCCTTGCCGCCGTGGATAGCCACCCGGGCCTGACCGCTGACGGCGAGCGGGCCGACCCCGGCCTGCTCACCGCGGCGATGCAGACGATTCAGTTGCCCGCGGTCGTGCAGGTGACGGACCTCGAGAACGGGCGACAGCTGCTGGTGCGGGTGAACGACCGCGGCCCGGCCTCGCCCGCGCGCCTGATCGCGCTGTCGCCGCGCGCGGCCCAGCTGCTGGCGAT
>CAXUGD010000432.1:0-2863 GCA_964250355.1 uncultured Acetobacteraceae bacterium
GGCCTGGGCGGATTTGCAGCCGGGGGACCCGGCAGCCAAGCGCTCCCTCGGTGCGGCGCAGGCGGCCGTGCGCAGTTCCGCGATCGCCCCCTCCGGCGGCACCGTGCCGGGCTGACTTGGCCTGGCGTCAGGAACGTGGCTGGTTGCGCCAGCGCAGGTTCGGCGCGCGAGCGAGGGAGCGGCAGGCATGGGGCATCCGGCATTCGACCTGACGGGCAAGGTGGCGCTGGTCACCGGGGGCAAGGGCGGCATCGGGCTGGGCTTTGCCGAGGGGCTGGCGCTGGCCGGCGCGGACGTGGCCATCTGGGGCACGAACGAAGCCAAGAACGCGGCCGCCGTGGCCCAACTCGCCGCGCACGGCACGGAGGTCGCGGCTTTTCCGTGCGACGTGGGTGACGAGGCGGCGGTGGATGCGGCGTTCGCCCAGACGCTGGAGCGCTTCGGGCGCGTGGATTGCTGTTTCGCCAATGCCGGCGTGGGCGGGCGCGGCACGCCGTCCTTCGACGTGATGACGGCCGCGCGGAGTGGCGGCGGGTGATGCGCGTCAACATGGACGGCGTGTTCCTGACGTTCCGGGCAGCGGCCCGGCCGGCGCGCGGCGGCGTGCTGGTGGGCACCTCGTCGATGGCCGCCGTGATGGGGGCGGCCTGGAACGAGCATTACGGGGCAAGTAAGGGTGCGGTGATCTCCATGATCCGCGCGCTGGCCGTGGAATACGCCCGGCACGGGGTGCGGGCGCATGCGGTGCTGCCCGGCTGGGTGGAGACGGAGATGACGGCCGACGCCTTTGCCAGCGAGCGCTTCGTGGGCAACGTGAAGCCACGGATCCCGATGCGCCGCTGGGGGCAGCCGGCCGATTTCGGCGGCATTGCGCTGTACCTGATGAGCAGCGCCTCATCCTGGCACACCGGCGATAGTTTTCTGATTGATGGCGGCTACACGATTTTTTAGCGCGGCGGCGTGCACCGTGCTCACGTGTCGGGGCTGGGACGCGGCCGGCGCGACTATGGTGAAGCGTTGCTCGTCGTCCATCGTAACCGTGTGCACCCGAACCGCTATGGTCACCTGTGGCGGCACATGGTTGGGTGAGGCGTCTCGACCGGGTTGGGAGGGTCTCGCAATGGGACGTCTGCTGGCGTTGATTATCGTGTTGTGCGCGGTCCAGGCGCGGGCCGAGCCGGACAAGACGCAACCGAAAGGGTTGTACGACGCGCCGGAGCGGGTACAGCGGCATGATACGGCGGATGACAGGTCATCGGTCGCTTGCACCTGGTACCCCGATCTGATGGTGCGCGAGACCGACATCGAAGGACCGCATTGGGGCGCCTCGTACATCGTCCATCGGCAGCCCGGTGCGCCGCCCCCGCCATGCGCCGCTCCACGTGCCGCGAGCGACTTGCGGGTCTTCGACGCGAACATGATTTATGAGGGTCGCCGGGGCGACTACCTGTTCTACGACAGTGCCGAGGGGCCCGTCATTGTACCGTTTGCGATCGTCCGCGCGCGCGACGGCAAGCAAATCTACACGGACACCATAGCCGAGTTGAAGTCGATGTCGGTTGCCAGCGGCGTGCTGCACCTGACATACGACCGCGCTTACGGTTTGGGCTGTTCCTTGCCGAAGGACGGCGCGGCCTGCTGGGCCAAGGCGATGAAGGCCGGTCGGTTCGCCCGCGCGGTCGCGTCACAGCCACCGCCGATTGTGGCCTGCGCCGAACCGTATAGTCGAGGCGGCAGTAAGCCGGAGGACAAGAGCACCCTGATCTACGTTGTTGACATGACGTTGACCGCCGACGGCGACGCGACGGTGCTCTCCCGCGGCGCGCTGCGGTGCGAGCCGACAGGGTAGGTGTGGACTGCAGCCCGTCTTCACCGCCGCGGCTGTAGGGCGGAAAAGCGAAGCGCCTTCCGCCCTCGCCCACGCCGTCACAAGCTTGCCTTCTACCCGGTGAAGCGTGGGCGGCGGGGAGATCAGGCCCAGGGCCGATCTCGTCTGTCCGACTGTGCACGCGGCAGGTGTTATATTCGGCGGGTCGAGCGTATGATGGTATTCAGGTGGTAGAAGCGGGAGAGTGCGGCTGACGGGTGGTGGCGGATGGCGGCGCTTCGCTTATCCGCCCTACGAGTTGCGGCCAACGCGCTGCTACGTGCTTGTTTCGCGCAGTGATGATGCGGATCACAAAGCGCTTTTCTCATGATCTTTTTTATCCAAGTCAAACGCCCGCTGTTCGGGTTTGGAGGCATATATAATGAGGTAATATGCACTATCACTGTCGACGGCACGTACGGACAACTCGATACTCGCATCCGGTGTCTCAAAAACTGTGAATAGATTTGCTCGTCCCTGCTTTAATGACATTACATATTCGTTCGAATCCTTTCATATCTCATGGTCGCGCATGTTCGTCTCGACGCCGTGGCCATACCGTTGCACCAAGGACGTTTTGAGTTCCTCATATCGGGCGAGCACGCCACTGCCGTAAGGGTCAGATGCAAAGGTCCGACCCGGCGCCGCAATCCTCCAGAGCCGGTTTTTGAAACCAAATGACAGGATGGGCGATTCCATGTCGCTCAAAACCTTGGAAAGACCAGTCGCAGTGAAACTTCGCCCCCAGTCCGAGTTCTCTACGGGTTGGAGATGAACACCGCTTCGCACGACATCGTCGGACGATGATCCATAAACTAAGCCAAACGGCCCGCGCGTAGAGTTTGTTTGAGCCGAAGTAGACCTGCCGCCCACTATCAAGACCGCACCTACGGTTAAGATCGAGCGCCGATGAATTTGCATCACAATGCATCCTTGTCAGAGGTGGACTTATACCAACCCGCCTAAAGACTGACACACGCCCACTCGCGGGTGCCG
>CAXUGD010000433.1:0-2857 GCA_964250355.1 uncultured Acetobacteraceae bacterium
GGGGTTGGCGGGTGGTGCTGTTTTTTTTTGGGGGTTTGGGGGGGGGGGGGCGGCCCGGTCTCGGCCGAGGAGGTGGCCCGGTTCGGCGCGCTGGCCCCGCGCTGGTGGGACGAGCGCGGGCCGATGCGGGCGCTGCACCGGATGAACGGGCTGCGCGTGGGCTGGGTGGAGCAGCGGGTGCGCGCGCAGCACGGGGCGGCATCCGTGCCGGTGCTCGACCTGGGCTGCGGCGGCGGCATCGCCTCCGAGGCGCTGGCGCGCGCCGGGCTTGCTGTGACCGGGGTGGACGCTTCGGACGAGGCGGTGGGCGTGGCGCGCGCCCATGCGGCCGCGGCCGGGCTGGCCATCGGCTACCGCACCGGCCTGGCGGACGACCTGCTGGCGGAGGGCGCCCGTTTCGCGGCTGTGACCGCGCTTGAGATCATCGAGCATGTGCCGGACCAGCGGGCGTTCCTGGCGACGCTGGCAGGCCTGCTGCAGCCCGGGGGATCGCTGTTCGTCTCGACCCTGAACCGTACGGTGCGGTCGCTGGCGGTGGCGGTGATCGGCGCCGAGTACGTGGTGCGGATGCTGCCGGCCGGAACCCACGATTGGCGGCGCTTCGTCCGCCCGGAGGAGCTGGCGTCGATGGGCCGGGCAGTGGGGCTGCGGCTCGCCGACCTGTCGGGCATGGTGTGGAGCCCGGCCGGGGGTTGGGTGGCCAGCCGCGACACTGCGATCAACTACATCGCGCAGCTTACGCGGGACTAGGGTGGCGCAGGCCGTGCCTAGCGGTGTGCCGGTTGCGGAACGTGCTGCCTGTTCTACAGCGTGACTTTCGCTCGGCTCACCTGCTCACTGAGGTCGCGCGCGTCAGTCCGCGATTGTACCGATAGCGCGGAGCAGGGCGCGCCCACGTGCTGTTAAGAGCACGTCCGCTTCCGAGTGAACCGCCGAGGCGGGCCGGAGCGGGGCGGTCTCGCTCAGCGGAGCAGCGTTTGCGGGGTATGGCCGATGTCGATCTGCAGGGCGGCCAGGGCCCGCAGCGCGCGCGTGGTCAGCAGCACGAGATAGAAGAGCACCGGCAGCAGGTAGGCCAGCGCCACCATTCGAGCAGACAGGTCGGCCCCGCCCAGCACGGCAAGGGTGAGCGCGGTGTAGTACAGGAAAACTCCCACAAAGGCAGTCCAGGGAATGGAAACGGCGCTGATCCAAGGGCGGGCGGCGATCATCGGTGTTGCGTCCTGCTGTGGCATTGCCCAGCAACATGCGACGAAAGCCGGCTGATTATAAGCCTGCTTACTGATTGGCCGCCATGCTGTCTTCGCATGGTCGCAGGCTGCGGTTAGGGAAGTCCGAAGTGACAGTCGGCCTGCACGGCGGCGTGGTAGGGCGGCCAGGCCTGCGTGCTGCCCAGCAGAGGCAGGCCTATGTAGCCGCGCAGCCGCAACCGCCCGTCCGCCGGAACCCAGACTTCCGCGCTGTACACCCGGCCGTTCTCGGGATTGGTCACCGTGCCGTGCCAACGCCCGTCATCCCGGCGTACCAGCCTGGCCAGCAGCACCGAGTGGCATTGCGGCCGGCCAAGCCAGTCGCGCTTCACGTCGCCATTGGCGGGCCAGTCCGACAACCCGACGATCACGCCGCACAGCACAGGTCCGCAGGGCTGCACCCGTATCACGCCGCCGCCGTCTTCGGTCTTCCACAGCCCCAGCGGGGCCAGCGCCTGCGCTTGGGCCGGCACTGCGGCGGCGCAGGCCAGTAATAGCGCCGCGATCGAGGTCCTAGCCATCGGCGCGGGGCACCCAAGGGATGCTGGCGACCTCGATGCCGTCCTCGGCCAGCGCCTCCGCCTCGTCCGGCGTGGTCTCGCCATAGATCGGCCGTGCGGACACCTGGCCGTCATGCATAGCCCGGGCAGCCTCAGCAAAGCGCGGGCCGACATAGTCGCATTTCTGCTCCACCTCGGCCCGGATACGCTGCAACAGGGCCCGCACCCGGTCCGGCATGGGCGGCGGCCCACCCACCGCAGTATCGGCCGGCGCGGGAGTGCTCGTCTTGTCCGTGCCGCCCTTGTTGCTGACCACCGGGTCGGCACCCCTCTTGCCAGCCCCGGCTTCGCCAGGGGCGGGTTTGATGGCGGGTGCCGGCAGTGCCGGTGGCATGGCGCCGCGGGATAGGCGCGGCGCCATGATGGCGCGCGAGACGGCGGCGCTGGCGCAGACGGGACATTCCAGCAGCCCCGCGCGGGCCTGCTGGTCGAAGGCCGCGCTGTTGCGGAACCAGCCGTCGAAACCGTGGCCGGCGGCACAGCGCAGGTCGTAATGAATCATTCGGGTCCGGCACCTCGCAAGCCGACGGTCATATATGCGCGCGGCAGCAGGGCCGCCATAGCGCGGTTCAGGCGGCCAGGAGCGCGTCCAGCTTGCCCGCCCGGTCCAGGGCAGCCAGGTCGTCGCTGCCCCCTACATGCGTGCCGCCGATAAAGATCTGCGGTACGGAGGTGCGGCCGCCCGAGCGGGTGCGGGCCTCCGCCCGCGCCGGTGAACCGGCCGGCGCATCGATTTCGTGGAAAGCCGCCCCTTTCTTCGTCAGCAGGCTGATGGCCCGCGCGCAGTAGGGGCAGAACGGCTGGGTGTAGATCTCAATCGTCTTCAAGCTCGTCTCCTGAGAGGTCCCGTGCACGGTCGTGCCGCGGGTCGGCGACCCTGCTGGCCACCAGCACATCCACGCCGGCCGCGCCCGCCTCCAGCAAGGTGGCGGCACAGGCGCGTGCGGTCGCCCCCGAGGTCAGCACGTCGTCGATCAGCACAACGCGCCGGCCCTCGACCTGGATGCGCCGGGCTGGGCGTACGGCGATGGCGCCCCGCATCTGCGC
>CAXUGD010000434.1:0-2852 GCA_964250355.1 uncultured Acetobacteraceae bacterium
GACTGGGGGGCCGGCAAGGACATGCGGCGCCGCGGCGCCCGGGGCTTGGGGTGCGGGCTGACGGGCGGCGCCGAGGACGCCGCCCGGGCCGCCCTGTCGCGGGCGGGCGGCCAGACCAAGCTGGCCGTGCTGCTGGTGCAGGGCCTGGACCTGCCCGCGGCCGAGCAGCGCCTGGCCGCGTGTGAAGGCAGCCTGACAAGAATGTTCCAGTCCGGAGCGGCCTGATCGCTGCCAGCAACGCAATCGCCGTAACGGCTACCGTCATCCACAAACTTGCCGCCCTCGGCCGTTGGCCGAGTCCGCTCGAACCGCCTGTATCCGCGACGGCAACCCTTGCTTGGATACCCTTACGGGGTATATTCGCAGGTAAGAATTGCGAGGTGGTACGATGGTGGACACGGTCAGGGATGCGGTTCTGGTCCGCATGGTGATGCCGGACCATGTCTGCCCCTACGGCCTGAAGGCCCGCGACTTGCTTCAGCGCCGCGGTTACGCGGTGGAAGACCGCTTGCTGAAGACGCGCGACGAGGTCGATGCGTTCAAGGCCGAGCAGCACGTGACGTCCACGCCGCAAACCTTCATCGGCGGCCGGCGCGTGGGCGGCTACGACGATCTGCGCCGCTTTTTCGGCCTGTCCGTGCGCAACCCGGGCGAGGTCTCGTACCGCCCTGTCCTGGCGGTTTTTGGCGTCAGCGCGCTGATGGCGCTCGCAGCAGGCTACGCCGCCGACGGCACCGTCCTGTCCTGGCGCACGGGCCAATGGTTCATCGCGTTCAGCCAGTGCGTGCTGGCCCTGCTCAAGCTGCAGGACATCGAGAGCTTCGCCACGATGTTCCTCAACTACGACCTGCTCGCCCGCCGCGCCGTCCGCTACGGGTACGTCTATCCCTTCGCCGAGTTGCTGGCCGGCGTGCTGATGATCGCGGGCGTGCTCCCCTGGGTGTCGGTCCCGGTGGCTGCCTTCATCGGCACGGTCGGCGCCGTGTCGGTCGTCAAGGCGGTGTATGTCGACAGGCGCGCGCTGAAATGCGCCTGCGTCGGCGGCTCAAGTCGTGTGCCGCTCGGCTTCGTCTCCCTGGTGGAGAACGTGATGATGGTGTTCATGGCGGGGTGGATGCTGTGGAGGCTTGGCTGAACGATCACACGCCGCACGGCCCCGATCACGCGCGGCAGTTGCCGCGGCTGCGCCGGATCGAAGGCCAGGTGCGCGGCATCGCCGCCATGGTCGAGGATGGCCGCTACTGCGTGGACATCCTGACGCAGCTTCAGGCGGCACGGGCGGCGCTGGCGCGGGTCGAGCGTGAGATCCTGGACGAGCATGTGGGCGCCTGCGTGGCCGACGCCGCAGCCGGCGGCGACGCGGAAGCGGCGCGGGTTAAGATCGCGGAACTGACCGAGTTGCTGCGGCGCGCCGTCCGATGAGGGAGGCGCGGCGATGACGGGGTGGCGCAAGCTTGTGCTCGGTCAGCTAGCGGGGGCTTTCGCCGCGCCCATGCTGCGGCTGAGCCTGGGCCGCTGGCCCGACGGGGAGGAAGTCCGGCAGTTCGCCTTCGGGTTCACGGGAGGCGAACACGTGCTGCCGCCGGTCTTGCGCGGCCTGGCCGAAGTGCCTGCCGCCCGCGAGCGGCTGGGCCAGCTCGCCGTGCTAAGCCTGGTGCGGGAAGGCGTGTTGCGCAAACCGCCCGATTTGGGGCCGCACCGCATTGCCATACCGCCGCAGGCGGGCAATCCGCTCGGCTGGTGGCGCGGGCGGCCGTTCTCCTTCCTGCACTTCGAGAAATGTGCCGGCATCTCGTTGGCCAGCTTGCTGACCGAGCTGTTCCACCCGCTGCAGATCGATGACGACCCGGAGCGCGCCGTGGCGCCGCACATCCTCTCGGCCTTCCTGCCCGGGCAGGCCGAGCGGCGCCGGCGATGCGCGTTCGTCTGGGGCCATTACGACCTGCCAGCCCTGCGCCGGCTCGACCCCGCCCGCCCCGTCGTAGCAATGTTCCGCGAGCCGCGGTCACGCATCCTCTCGCTCTACTATTTCTGGCGGTCCGTCGATCCCGAGCTGGTGGCGGGCGGCTTGTTTGGCTTGGACGTGGCGGCTGCGCAGCGGCTTGGGCTGCTCGCGTTCCTGCAATCGGACGATCCGCTGATCCGCAACTACATCGACAACATTTATGCACGCCGGCTTACCGGCGCCTACATCACCGGCGTGCAATCCGACCGGCTTGAACACGATGGAGGTGCGGTGCTGGACGAGGCCAGCCGCGCGCTCGACAGCCTCGCTTTCGCCGGCGCCGCGGAGCATACCGGACGCATCCTGCCGAAGCTGGGGATCGCCATCGGCGCCACGCTGCCTGACGCGCTGCCCCGCCGTAACACGGCCGACAGCAACCACCGGGGCAGCTCTCCCGGTTACCGCAAGATCGTGCGCGAGCCGGTCACCCCGGCGGTAGAGGCCGAGCTCGACCGTCTTACCCGCTACGACGCGGCCATCTATCAACGCGCGCTGGCCAGGCTGGAGGCGGGCACCGCAGACCCGCCTGGCGGGTCGAGCGTGACGCTGTGCTCTGCCGCGATCACCCAAGCTCCGCCGTCCCACACGCGCCCCTCGATCAGCGCGCCGCCATCGGCGGCTACGGCGATGCGGTTGTAGGCGTTGGCCTCGCCGCGCAGGCGGACGGAGGTCGCCGAGCCGCCCTGCAGGATCAGCGGCGCCGGCCCGTCCGGCGCGCTCAGCCGCGCGTAGCTGCGATGCAGGTGGCCGGCCAGCACGTAGCCGCGCGCGCTCCCGTCCGGCAGCGCGACGCGGAAGCGCACCCCGCGCGGGATCAGCGCGACCTGGAGCGGCGCGAGCTCGATCC
>CAXUGD010000435.1:0-2844 GCA_964250355.1 uncultured Acetobacteraceae bacterium
CCGGGAAGCATCTTGCCTTCCAGCCATTCGAGAAAGGCGCCGCCGGCGGTGGAGACGTAGCTGATCTGGTCGGCCACGCCCGCGTGTTTCAGGGCGGCGACCGTGTCGCCCCCGCCGGCGACCGACCGCAGCTGCCCGCCCTGGGTGGCGGCAGCCACCGCCCGGGCCAGCGCCACAGTGGCCGCGTCGAAGGGCGGGGTCTCGAAGGCGCCGAGCGGGCCGTTCCAGACGAGCGTGCGCAGGCCGGCCAGCTTGCCGGTGATCAGCGCCACGGTGGCCGGCCCCACGTCCAGGATCATCGCGTCCGCGGCAACCTCGCCGACCGACACCACGCGGGTGGGCGGATCGGCGCGGAACTCCAGGGCGGTGACCACATCGACCGGCAAGACGATCTCGCAGCCGCCGGCGCGCGCCTCCGCCAGGATGTCGCGCGCCGTCTGGTGCATGTCAGATTCCTGCAGCGAGCGGCCGATGGGGATGCCCTGGGCGGCCAGGAAGGTGTTGGCCATGGCGCCGCCGATGACCAGCACTTCCACGCGGCCGAGCAGGTTGCCGATCAACGCCAGCTTGGTTGATACCTTGGCGCCGCCCACGATTGCGCAGACCGGCCGGTCCGGATGCTCCAGCGCCGCGGTCAACGCTTCCAGCTCGCGCTGCATCAGACGGCCGGCATGGGCGGGCAGGTGGCGCGCGACACCTTCGGTGCTGGCATGGGCGCGGTGTGCGGCGGAGAACGCATCGTTCACGTAGATGTCGGCGAGCGCCGCCAGGTTGCGCGCCATCTCGGGGTCGTTGTCCTCCTCGCCGGGGTGGAACCGCGTGTTTTCCAGCACCAGCACCTGGCCGTCTTCCAGCCTGGCCACCGCGTCCTGGGCGATGGGGCCCAGGCAGTCGTCGGCGAAGAACACGTCCAGCCCCAGCACGTCGCGCAGGGCGGCGGAGACGGGGCGCAGCGACATGCTGTCCACACGCTGGCCGCGCGGGCGGTCGAAATGGCTGACCACGACCACGCGGGCGCCCGACTGGGCCAGCTCGCGGATGGTGGGCGAGAGGCGCTCGATCCGGGACAGGTCGGTGATCCGGCCGTCACGCACCGGCACGTTCAGGTCGGCGCGCAGCAGCACGCGTTTGCCGCGGACGTCGATGCCGTCGATGGTCTTGAACATGGTGCCTCCTAAAGCGCCGCCGCCGTTTAAGCGGCGGACTGGCGTCCGCCCTACATTGCGCCCCATAGCGCAGCCGTGTCGGACATGCGGGACGAAAAGCCCCACTCGTTGTCGTACCAGCCGGCCACGCGCACCATGCGGCCGCCATCCACGCTGGCCGTCTGCGTGGCGTCGAAGGTGCAGGAGGCGGCGACGCCGTTGAAGTCGCTGCTGACCAGCTTCTCCGTGTTGTATTCGAGGATGCCGCGCATCGGGCCCCCGGCGGCGGCGCGGAACAGCGCGTTGACCTCGGCGGCCGTGGCGGGACGGCGCAGGTTTACGTCGAACGACACCAGCGACACGTTGGGCGTGGGCACCCGGATGGAGGTGCCGTCGAGCTTGCCGGCCAGCTCCGGCAGCACCAGTCCCAGCGCCTTGGCCGCGCCCGTGCTGGTGGGGATCATCGACAGGGCGGCCGCGCGCGCCCTGTGCAGGTCGCGGTGCAGCGTATCGACGGTCTTCTGGTCGCCGGTGTAGCTGTGGATGGTGACCATGTAGCCGCGCTCGATGCCCAGCGCCTCGTGCAGGACCTTGGCCATCGGCGCCAGGCAGTTCGTGGTGCAGGACGCGTTGCTGACGACCGTCATGTCCCCGGTCAGCACCGCCTGGTTCACGCCGAACACCACCGTGGCATCCACGTTGTCGGCGGGGGCGGAGATCAGCACGCGCCGGGCGCCGGCGGCCAGCAGCGGTGCCGCGCGCTCCTTGTCGGTGAACAGCCCGGTGCACTCCATGGCCACGTCGATTCCCTGGTAGGGGACGCGGGACGGGTCGCGTTCGGCCGAGACGCGGATGGGGCCCCAGCTGCGGCCCCCGTGGCGGATGGTGATGCTGTCGCCCTCCACCGTGACCTCGCCGGGGAAGCGGCCGTGCACGCTGTCGTAGCGGAACAGGTGGGCGTTGGCCTCCACGCTGCCCAGGTCGTTGATGGCCACCGGCTCCACATCGGTGCGGCCGCTCTGCACCATGGCGCGAAGCACCAGGCGGCCGATACGGCCGAACCCGTTTATCGCGATCTTCACGGCCATGGTCGTCTGCTCCCCAGTCTCGGTTTGGGTCCGCGCGCGGCGGACCGTGTCGGTGGGTGTTCTGATGATTGCCGGCCCTGGTGTCTAGGAGGTTGCCCGTCGATGCTGCCGCAAGATGTCTGCCTCGATGGGAGCTGGAGGTCTGAGGCGCTTGGCTTAGTGACCCAGTGCTCCGACTGCGACCGGCAAGAAAGAATGGAACACGAAGATCACTAAGGGCAGCAAGGGCACGAAGAGGATAAAGGGAAGGGCAGAACGTTCAGACTTCATTGGCCGGTTTGCAATGAATATCATGTTACATCACCACCAGGAATGTAACTGAAGATTTGATTATTTCAACGAGAATCAGATGATGTAAAACCGGTCATGGAATGGACTCTTGAGTTTATTTATTATTAGCTTCTACTAAAAATTCTAAGCCGGAGCTCCATGCTTAAGAACGCAAATTGAAAATAAGGATGTTATCTTCTTTGTGTTCTTTCCTTTTTCTTACTGTTCTTCGTGTTCCATTCTTCCCGTCTCAGCCGCTATCGAGATTGGACTCGCTACGCCAGCTTGAATTTGAACGTCAGATCAGCACCCCACCTCCATCAGGTTGCGTCGTTGGTGGC
>CAXUGD010000436.1:0-2840 GCA_964250355.1 uncultured Acetobacteraceae bacterium
GTACCGGCCCTTAGCGGCGCCGCGCGCGGCTGCTGCGGCCGTTGCCCGAGCGGACCAGGCGGACCGCACGGCGCACAGGGTTCGGATTGAGATTGAGCGGCTGCAGCAAGGGGGCACGAGGACGCTTGTGGGTCTTGCACGTGAGCTGACGGCGCTGGGTGTTCCGACACCGCGGCGAGGATCTGCGTGGACGCACACGACGGTGGCACGGGTGATGGACAGGTCTTGGGCGGTTGCCTGAATGGTGACGGCAGGCTTGACTGAAGCCGGGCTGGCAAACTGGGCCGAGTGGAGCGCCAAAGCGGACCTGACGCGTCGGCGCACTCCTTCGACAAGCCGAGCAAATTAGGCAGGAGCGTAGGTCAAACTGACAATATCTTCGCCAACCCGGTCGCTGGCCACCAGGCGGAGCGGAGGCCGAGGCCCTACGAAGAATGGCGTGCCACTACCAAGCACGACCGGGCGAAAGTAAAGCCGATACTCATCGATAAGACCGAGATCCGCGAGGCTGCGCGCCAAGTCTGGTCCGGCGACGTCAACCTCGCCGACAAGGCGAGTCTTGAGTTCGCGCACCACGTTCTCGACATCATTTTTGACCAGCGTGGCGTTGAGTCCGACTGACATTAGCGAGCGCGACACGACCCACTTCGGTCGGCTTCTCCATGCCGCCGCGAAGTCGAGCTCCTCGGCGTTCCAATCAGCCTGATCCTCGTCCCAGTAGCGCATGATCTCATATGTGCGGCGACCATATAGGCAGCCAGCCAGGTCGCGCACGTGCTCTACGAAGTGACGAAACACTGCAGGGCCTGGCGGACCAAGCATCATATGGTCGACGAAGCCATCCAGGGATTGCTGCAGCCCGAATATCAGCTTCGCCATAACTTCTCCCACGTGCCGCCACAAGCAATTCTACTACGCTAGGCGATCCTTCGCACTGGAGTTAAACCTCCAGCTAACGATCAGCGCAGTGTCAGCGCGGGTAACATCAAGAAACGACGGCGTGGTCTACATCCGGTGTGCCGGGGCAGGTGTGCCGTCCGACCAAGTGCCAACCTCGGTAATGAAGACGAACATAGGCGGTAGGCTGGCGGCTTCAGCTTGGTGTTCTGGCGTGAAAAACCAGTAGTTGCCGCCGATGAGCGGGCTGTTGGGCGCGTTCGCGCCCCATTCCGTAACGTCCCTCGCCGGAACGAAGAACATGAGGTGAGGCATGTCGTGCTCGCCCTGGTCCGTCAGGTAGGAGGATTTCGACATCATGTAGCTCATGGAGCCGGCTTCGAGAGACGGGATCTCCTTCGTACGTAGGGCGTTTTTGATGCGATCGATGGTTTCCACGTCGGTATGGCCGCCAAGGACCATGGCGGTGCGGAGTTTGACGATGGGAATGACGGAGCGTGCGGCCGGTGGGTTTTCACAATCGGCCGCGCGGATCTTTGGATTCCAACGCTCGGGCGCATCGAAGGCGCCGACGAAGCCCCGGCCTACCCAGCAGACGAAGCCGTTAGAGCCTTTGATGGCGGTTTCGTAGCCGGTGCGGGTCAGGACCATCACGGTGGCGTGCTCAGAAACAGAGTTCGGCGCCGCACTTTTAGCCAGGGCGATCTCCTCCGTGTGGTCCATCAGGTAGGCGTCGATAGGCGCCATGCGTGTGTATGTTGCGTCTTGATCGGCTCCCCTCACGGGCCCGGACAGACCCATGCTTATAGCAGCTATCGTTGTCGCCGTTACCAATCTCATTCCGCGCGCTTGGGTGAGCCAGCCCGGAAACCAAGTCGGCAAGACCTTGTGAAAAGCGGCCATAGTTACCCCTTCTGCTCGCTTGAGCGGCCAAACCTTCGCTTGACCTTATTAAGTTGATACCAACTCTACCCCGGCATGTCAAAGACGGTTCCGTTTGAAACGACGCTTGAAGTCCGCGACGGGTGCCTGTGCCTGCATACGCAACGGGCAGCGCGAGCGCTCGCACGACGCTTTGATGATGCCCTGCGCCCGCTTGGGCTTACGAACCAGCAGTTCTCGTTGCTTATGGCTTTGAACCGCCCGGAGCCGCCCACGATGGCTCCTGTTGCTCGACTCCTTGCCATGGATCGAACGACGTTGACGGCGGCACTCAAGCCTCTTGAACGCCGAAAGCTAATAAAGGTCGAAGCTGATCCAGAGGACAGACGCAGTCGCCTGCTGAGGTTGACGGCGGCTGGTCACAGGCTCCTGTTGAACGCTCTGCCTACCTGGCGGGAGACCCATGCCGACATAGCCAAGGCGTTGCCGATGCTCAATCTAGACGATTTTAGGTATTCACTACGTATGCTTGCCCATCGGTGTCGGATGTGAGGCAGCTAAGGGAGTTCGTATGGATGATTGAAGAAGCTGCGGCCCTCGTCGGCGACGACCCTCTTTTTGGTGGATGTCGCTGTGGACGTTTGCGCTATCGGGTTGTTGGCAACCCAAGGGCGGTCAATTGCTGTCATTGCCGTGAATGCCAAAGACTCTCGGGCTCCGCGTTCGCTATCAATGCAGTTTATCCGACGCCACAAGTAGAGCGGCTCGGCAGTGATTGGAGCGAGCAAGACGTGGTGACCGACCCCGAAGGAGCCAGATCCTGGCGTTGCTCGAAATGCGAAGTGTTGCTGTTCGCCGAGCACCCTGCTTTCGGAGACGCCGTGTGGTTCGTGCGCGTGGGCACTCTGGATAGAGGCGAGAGCCTTAGACCCGACGCCCATTATTTTGTACGCAGCAAACACCCCTGGGTCGCTATCCCGGACGGCGTCCCTGCCTGGGAAACATTGCCTTATACCAACCCGCCTAAAGACTGACACACGCCCACTCGCGGGTGCCGATTG
>CAXUGD010000437.1:0-2829 GCA_964250355.1 uncultured Acetobacteraceae bacterium
CCGTTGCCGGCCACGCGGTGGCCGGCAAGACCGGCACCACCCAGGACAACCGCGACGCCTGGTTCATCGGTGCGGTGGACGGCCACCTGATGGGTGTGTGGATCGGCAACGACGACGGCACGCCGATGCAGGGGGTGATGGGGGGCGGGCTGCCGGCCGTGCTGTTCCACCAGATCGCGGCCGGGTGGCGCCGGCCTTGACCGGTCAATCGAACAGGTAGGTCTCCATGCCCGTCCGCACGGAGTCCGGGATCGGTGCCGCGCGCCGCGTCTCGCGGTCGATCACCACCAGCGTGGTCACGGCCGTGGCCGCACAGCGTTCGCGGTGGAACACCCCGTTGCCGATCGCAAACGAGCTGCGCCCGAGCCGCAGCAGCCGCGACCCGATATCCACCTCCGCCGGCCAGTGCAGTTCGGCGCGGTAGTCCAGCTCCAGCCGGCGCATGACCACCAGCACGCCGTCCGGCATGTTCCGGATCACGCCGCTGCGGGTGAAGTTCACGCGCCCGCTTTCGCACAGTGCGGCGAAAGCGACGTTGTTCACGTGGCCGATCATGTCGGTGTCGGAGAACCGCAGTTTCTCCTGATACCAGTGTTGGAAAACGCTGCGGTCGGTCAGGTCGATCGCTTCGCTCACGCTGCGGCGTCCGGCAACGGCGCGCAGGCCCGGCGTAGCCAATCGCGCACCGGCACGTCCACATGCGGCGCCACCTGCTCGAACACGCGCGCATGATAGGCGTCCAGCCAGGCGCGTTCGTCATCGGTCAGCAGCGCAGGTTCGATCAGCACGCGGTCGAACGGCGCGTAGGTCAGCGTTTCGAACCGGAAAAACGTCTTTGCCGTGCCGGGTAATTCCGCATCCTGCACCAGCAGCAGGTTTTCCAGCCGTATCCCGTATTCCCCGGGCAGGTAGAAACCCGGCTCGTTCGACAGGATCATGCCTTGCGTCAGCGGTGCGGCGCGCAAATGCGGCGAGATGGAGGCCGGACCCTCGTGCACCGACAGGTAGCTGCCCACGCCGTGGCCCGTGCCGTGGTCGAAATCGAGCCCTGCCTGCCACAGGGCCGCGCGCGAGAACGCGTCCAGCCGCACGCCGGCGACCCCTTCGGGGAACACCAGCTGGGCCACGGCGATGTGGCCCTTCAGCACGCGCGTGAACCGTTCGCGCAAGGCTGCCGTGGGCAGGCTGGGCCCCGTCCAGACCGTTCGCGTCACATCCGTGGTGCCGTCCAGGTACTGGGCGCCGCTGTCGATCAGATAGACTTCGTCCGGCAGGATCGCGCGGTCGGTCGCCTCGGACACACGGTAATGCATGATGGCGCCGTGCTCGCCGGCGGCCGAGATGGCGGGAAAGCTCTCGCCACGGAACAGCGCGCCCTCCGCCCGGAACCGCAGCAGCTGGGCGGCCGCCGACATCTCCGTTTCGTGGCCGGCCGCGTCCTCCACCCAGTGCAGGAACCGGCATAGCGCCACCGCATCGCGCGCCTGCGCCGCGCGCGCACCCTGCTGCTCCACGAAGTTCTTAGACGCTTTCAGCGGCAGGCAGGGATCTTGCCCAGGCACGGGCGTAGCACCCGCCGCCTTCAACGTTTCGGCAAACCACGCCGGCGCACCGACGCCGTCCACACGCACGCGCTTGCCGCGTAGCGCCGACAGCGCACCGGGCAGCGCTGCGCGCGGCGCACACGCCACCGCATTGCCCAGCCACGCGCGCGTCTCCGCCGGCAGCTTGCCGGGCTCCATGAACAGCTCCGTGCCGCCATCCGCGTGCACGATGGCGAAGCCCAGGGCCACCGGCAGGAAGCCGATATCCGCACCGCGCACGTTCAGCAGCCAGGCGATCGAGGCCGGATCGCTCAGCACGGCGGCATCGCACTTCTCCGCCTGCAGCACGGCGGCCACCCGGCCGCGCTTCTGCTCGGACGTCTCGCCCGCTTCGGCGTGGTCGTAGGGCCGGGCGGGGGCGGTGGGCGGCGCGGGCCGGCCATCCACCCACGCCGCATCCACCGGGTTGTGCTGCACGGCCACCAGGGTCAGCCCCGCCTCGCGGAACCGCTGCAGCGCATCCTCGCTCATCAGCCACGGATCGTAGCCGACGCGCGCGCCCTCGCCCACATGCGCCGCCACGTATTTCGGCGGCGGCTGCTCCGTCAGGTGCAGACGCTCCCACAGCGCCCCGTCCGTCTCGGCCGCCAGCTGCAGCACGTAGCGCCCGTCGCTCCACACCGCGGCGCGGTCGGGCAGCACCGCGGCCAGCCCGGCGCTGCCGGTGAACCCCGTCAGCCAGGCCAAGCGCTCGGCCGAGGGTGGCACGTACTCGCCCAAATGCTCGTCGGACCGCGGCTGGAGGAAGGCGGCCAATCCCTCGCGCGCCATTGCCGCCCGCACGGCGGCCAGCCGTTCGGCAAAACTCATGATCGCAGCACCATCGTGGCCCAAACCCCTTCGCGCAAAACCCGTTGGAGCCGCAGCCCCTGCCGCCGGTGCGCGGCCAGCACCATCGGCACCTGACCCGCCAGCAACCCCGCCAGGATGGCCGTGCCGCCCGGCGCGAGGTGGGCCGCAAGCCCGCGCGCCATCAGGCACAGCGGCCGCGCCAGGATGTTCGCCAGCACCAGGTCGAACTTTTCGGCCCGACGCACGCCCAGCCAGCCGTTTCCCAGACGCGGCGCCACCCAGGAGCGCAGGCCGTTCTGCGCCGCGTTCTGCGCCGTCACCCGCACCGACCACGGGTCGTGATCGACCGCCAGCACGCGCCGGTGCAGCAAGCCGGCCGCCGCCATCGCCAGGATGCCCGAGCCGCAGCCCATATCGACCACGCGGCGCGGGC
>CAXUGD010000438.1:0-2826 GCA_964250355.1 uncultured Acetobacteraceae bacterium
GGCCTGGGCTGGACCGACACGGCGGGCAGCGCCGGCATCTTCCATCGCGGGCCGGTGCCGGCGCCGCCCGCCGCCCGCGCTGGGCTGCTGCTGGCCGACCGGTTCAAGCTGGCGGCCGAATACGACTTCGCCGAGGTCTGGGACACGCAGGCCAACGCCGATGCCTGGCCGACGCTGCAGAACTTCCTGCTGTATTGCCAACTCATGGCGCTGGCGATGAAGACCAGCAGCATCGACAACCTGACCGAGCGCAACTGCGTGCGCGCCGTCCTGCCGCGCGGCGCCTACCTGATCAGCCAGCCGCTGATTGTGCCGGAATACGTCGATCTCGATTGCCGCGGCACGCTGTATCGCGCCGCGTATACCGGCAACCAGAGCAACGACGGCGTGAACTCGGTGCCCGGCATCTTCGCCACCAACCAGTTCCTGCCGATGGTTGTCGTCACCCCGCGCGCCCACGCCGCAACGCTGAACCTGTATGTCAACACGGACGGCAACATCGCCCATCGCGGCAGCGGCGTATGCATCGGTAAGACCTGGGCAGCGCAGGTGGGGCAGCCCTGCACGCTGGGCAGTGCCGGCAGCGGCTACGCGGTGGGCGACCTGCTCTACATGACGCAGCCCAGCGCGGGGCCGTATTTCAATTGGGCGGCACAGGTCACCGCCATCGCCGGCGGTGGCGCCACCGGCCCGGTCGCCGCCGCCAAGGTGTATGCCGCCGGTGCCTACGCGTTGCCGCCCGCCACCTATAATGGCGGTCCGTCCTTGCAGCAGCAGCAATGGAGTGCGGCCAACGGGTTTGCGGTGTTCGATCCGGCCAATCCCGGCTGCTTCACGGTACACGCGGCCTATGGAAGCGACGCCAGCACGCCGTCGGCCGGCACCGGCGCCACGCTCGCCCCTGTCTGGCAGCCCGACTTCGTGTCGGGCACCGCCGCCTACAACATCGGCTCGGCCATCACCAACGGCAGCCAGATCGGCAAGCTGCAGATCACCGGCGGCATCCCGGTGGCCATCGACGCCACGCACGGCCCCACCTTCGGCGTGATGGTGACGGGGTTGGAGACGGTGATCGGCGAGATACAGCTGCTGGGCGGCAACGCCGGCATCTACGGCTACTTCGCGCAGGACGTGCGCATCGGCATCCTCAACGTGGTGGAAGCCGGCGTGGGCGTGGAGCTGTTCGGCTGCGGCTCGTGGCACTGCCCCCTGGTCGTGCTGGACACCTGCGGTGCCGCGTTCCTGATCAACGAGACGCAGGGGGTTCGCATGGGCTTCCGGGCGTTCTTCGAGCAGAACAATATCGGTCTGACCAACGCCTATCCGAACAGCCTGGGCTACGCGGTCACCATCGGCAGCGCCAGCACCGCCAGCTTTCCCTGCGCCGACATCCACCTGGACGGCACCCTGGTGAACATGGGCGGTCTGCCGGCCAGCACGATCGCCGCACACCCCGGCACCGCCGTCGGCGGCCAGACGCCACGCCCCATGGCCGCCAGCATCAGCCTTGCCTGGTTGTACAGCAGCGTGATCCGCGTGAAGGTGAGCAATATCGGCGAGCAGGGCGGGCTGCCCACCATCCTGCCCACGGCCGGCTTCTGCCAGTTCGGCCAGGGCGTGGATTCCGGCAACGTGATCGAGGGCGCGATCGACACGGTGCCCACGATCGACGGCACGGCCCCGCCCGCCCAGCTGGTCACCTCCACGGCCGGCCACGCCTTCCCCGGCTGCGCGCTGCGGGTGTGGGACGGGCTGCATGGTTCCTGGGTGGGGCCGTTCGGGGTTGTCGAGATGTTCGGAGCCGCAGCCCCGGTGAGCGGCACCGGCGGCACCGGGGCTGGGCTGGCGATGCCGGGATCGAGCTACGTGGACACGGCGAGCGGCGCCGGGCGCCGCTACGTCAACACCGGAACCTTGGCCGCACCGGCCTGGAGCTAAGAGCAATCTCATGCAGACCGGAACCGTCGAAGTAAGAAAACTGCTGACACCGCTGCGGTTACTGAAGCGGGCGATACTGCGGCGACTCAAACCGGCTCGCAAATAGACCGAAATGTGGCCGCCTCTGAACGTCAATCCTACTGGAAAATGAGGCGCAAGATAATCCTGACGAGTATAGTCCGGAAGATTTGCAGCGAATGCAGCAAGGGAAACCCCAGTTGGGAGCGATGGACACCCAATGGAACTCCATCACAATGACGGAACTCATCAGGGAGGTTTGACACGCATGACACATACGCTTCATCGTCTAGGTGAAAATTTCCGTAAGAATCACCCGTGGCTGTGTAAATGACAGAGGAAATCTACCAAAGCTCTGTCCGGCCCTCTCAGGACGTAGGTGCGTTCGTGGAGTGTGACTTTTCAACTGGGTATTTCTACTTATTTAACAATTCTGGAGAAGTCGGGAACAAAATTCTCGGTCATATAAAAATCGAAGCTGACTTTCCAAAATTAACTCGAGGCGATTTTGCGATCAAATGGGATACTACCGATAACTTTGTTGGTGTATTTGTTCAGGGAGTACTTCATGGGTTTTTCAACGCTACGAGCCGGGAGAAGTGGACGAAGCGAAACCTAACTCAGACTAAAACTAGCGCGTCGCTTCCCACTTGGAAGGAATTGAACTGAGCGGATTGCAGCGCCCGACTTTGGTCACACCTGCAGCGCGGTGAAGACGTTACCGCCCCCGCTGCCTTGTCCGGCTCTCATGCGGCGGGGGCTGGGATGGCGGGATAATCCGTACTGCGATTGCTCGTCAAAAAAGCAGGGCGCGCTCATCGCGGCTGCCGGGAATGGTGTGCGCCACGGGGGTCCCGTATGGTGGCGCAC
>CAXUGD010000439.1:0-2826 GCA_964250355.1 uncultured Acetobacteraceae bacterium
GGTTCGGCCGGCCGCTCGATGCGCTGTGCCTGCTGGCGCCCCCGGCCGGCCCCGATTGGCTGGACGCGCTGCGGCCCTATTTCGCCCCGCGCACCCTCATCGTCGCAGGCGGCCCGGATGCCGCCGCGATCAGCGCCGCCGTCGATCGGGCGCAGATCGCCGAGCCGCGGCAGGATTTCTACGGCCTGCACCTGCACCACGCGGGCGCCTGGCTGCTGCCGGTCGATTACGCCCCTCCGGCAAGCCAGCCGCCGCCACCCGACCGGGCCGCCTACCCGACCCTGGCCGTGGCCGCCATCGTGCGCGACGAGGCAGCCTGCGTGGGCAACATGCTGCGCAGCGCGCAGCCGGTCGCCAGCTTCTACGCCGTGCTGGACACCGGATCGGCCGACGGCACGCCGGAGCAGGCGCAGGCCTTCCTGGCCGGTTGCGGCGTCCCCTTCGCCTTTGCCCAGCGCGACCACACCGCGTTCGGCGACGATTTCGCGGCCATGCGCAACGCTGCCCTGGCCATGGTGCCGGACTGGGTGGACTGGGTGCTGATGCTGGACGCCGACGAGGAACTGGTGCCCGAGGACGCGGCACCCCTGCTGAAGCTGATTGCTGGTAGCACGCACGAGGCTTACGCCCTGCCGCGCTACAACTTCCCGGGCGCGGACAAGCAGGGCCTGGTGCTGTCCTACCCCGACCGGCAGGTCAGGCTGCTGCGCCACACGCCGGACGGCCGCATCGGCTACAGCGGCGCGGTGCACGAGACGGTGCGCGACGTGGCGGCCGGCCAGCCGCCGCTGGACGCCTCTGCCATGGGGTGCGCGCGCGGCGGCCCCCACATTCACCATCTGGTACGCCGCTTCCGCACGCCGGAGCAGGAGGAGCGCAAGCAGGCGTTCTACCGCGAGATCGCCCGGCGCCGGGCCAAGGAGGGCTAGCTGCGGGGGCAGCAAGCACCTAGGCTCGCGCGCAACAATGCCGATCAAACCCGCAAAACACGGCCGCCTCGCATGCGCCGCATCCGCAGCAGCGCTGGCCGCGAGCCTGGCTGCTTCCCCCGCGCGATGTGCGGAACCGGGGATGACGGCGCTGGTCGGCGGCACGGTCATCGACGTGTCCCATGGCGGCGCCGGCACCCACGACATCGCAGGTGCCGTGGTCCTGCTGCAGGGCGCGCGCATCGCGGCCGTGGGCACCGGCAACACGGTCGCCATCCCGCCCGGCGCCACCGTGGTGCATATCGAGGGCAAGTTCGTGATCCCCGGCCTGGTCGATGGGTTCGCCGGCTTGCGCAACCAGGCCGAAGCCGACGCCGCGCTCTACGAGGGCGTCACCACCATCGGCGCCACCGGCGACGACCGGCGCGGCGCGCTGTTCCTGGCCGCCGACCCCAGCCCGCACGTCTATCCGGTCGATAGCGCCGGCACCACCGACGATTGGAGCCTGCTGCGCGGCGACCCGGCCTGGCGCGACGTCCTGGCCGATGGCCGCGACACGCACGAGCTCACTCCCGAGCAGACCGCCGACCAGATCGACGAGACGCTGCGCCGCGGCACGCGGGTGATCTGGATCGGCCACAACATCACCACCGAGAACACCGCGGCCATCGTCGCCCAGGCCAGCCGCCAGCACGTGGCCACCTATGGCGAGTTCGTGGCCACCCCGTACCAGGCCGGCATTGCCGACGGAGTGACCGTTCTGCTGCACATGAGCCGACTGGAGCTGGGCCTGGCACCCCTGCCCTTCCAACGCCAGGCGGCCACCGACCCGGAGGGGCGCGGTGCCTCGCCCGCCTACGGCGTGGTGGACGCCATCGACCCGAACGACCCGCTCGTGGCGCAGTACGCCGACCTGATCGCGGCCAGCCACGTGGCCATCATGCCCACCTTCAGCCTGTTCTACGCCCTGCTACCCGGGCACCGAAATCTATGGCGTGAGCCGGCCGCCTCCATCCTGGACCCCAAGACGATGACTCGGCCCTCCGACCCGGCCACGGGCGAGGTGCCGTTCGCCGATCCGGCCGTGCGTGCCTCCGCGCAGCGCTTCGCCGAGCACAGCTTCGCGCTCGACCGCGTGCTGGTCGCCCACCACGTGCCCGTCCTGGCCGCCAGCGGCGCCTCTTGGCAGGGCGCACTCCCCGGCCTCTCGCTGCACACGGAACTCGAGCTGCTGGTGCGCGCCGGGATGACCCCCCGCGCCGCCCTCGCCGCGGCCACCGACAACTACGCCACCATCCTAGGCTGGTCCGAACTCGGCCGCGTAGCGCCCGGCCGGCGCGCCGACCTAGTCGTATTGAACGCCGATCCCACCCTGGACGTGGCAAACGCCGACGAGATCGACAGCGTGTACCTGTCCGGCGAAAAGCTGGACCGCGCAGCCCTGCTCCACAAGCCGGACTGAACCGTCCACTCCCGTCATTGCGAGCAACCCTCTCCCGTCGGTGCGAGCGCCCCTCTCCCGTCGGTGCGAGCGCCCCTCTCCCGTCATTGCGAGCGCAGTGAAGCAATCCACGGTTCAAACGGCGGGCGTATCGCGTGGGGCACCGTGGATTGGTTGGCTAGGCTCGAAATCACGACGTCGAAAATTGGCATATGTCCAAAAACCGAACCTGTAGGGCGGACGCAGTCCGCCGCTCGATACGGAGCCACTCGCTCGCCCACCACCCGCCGCACGACCCGACGGTCCAACAGACGTGCCTCCCACAAAAACGGCGCCTGACCGGCCTCACGCCGTGAACGCCGCCCAACCCTCCGCCATGTGCCCCCCACGCGCCTTGCGCAGCCGCTCCACCTGGCGGCTGAACCCCCGCCCCGTAACCCCCCGGCCGCAGAACGC
>CAXUGD010000440.1:0-2813 GCA_964250355.1 uncultured Acetobacteraceae bacterium
CTCGTATGGGTGGCGGCGCTCATGGCGGGCAGGGTGTAGCACGGGGCACTGCCACAGCCACGCCAAAGCCCGCCCGGGTGCTTGCGGATTGGCCGCCGCGCTGCTCCGATAGGGGCACGGACCGCAGCCGACAGGAGATCCCCGATGACCCACGCACCCGCCGCCCGCCTCCTCTGCGCTTTGGGCGTGCTGGCCGGACTGGCCGGCGCGGCGTCCCTGCCCACATGGGCCGCTTCGCTGACGCCGCCACAGGTGGATCCGGCCCTGTTCGGCGCCATGAAGTGGCGCAACATCGGGCCGTTCCGCGGCGGACGCGCGCTGGCCGTGGCCGGGGTGCCGGGCGAGCCGGGCACCTTCTACTTCGGGGCTGCCGCCGGCGGCGTGTGGAAGACGCAGGATTTCGGCGCCACCTGGGTGCCGATCTTCGACGCGCAGAAGATCGCCTCCATTGGCGCCATCGCGGTTGCACCCTCCAACCCCAGCATCGTCTACGCGGGCACCGGCGAGGGCGCGCTGCGCGGCGACATCACCTTCGGCGACGGCGTCTATCGCTCGGCCGATGCGGGCAAGACCTGGGCCAATATCGGCCTGCGCGACACCCGTCAGATCGGCGCGTTGGTCGTCGATCCGGCCAACCCCGACACCCTGCTGGTCGCTGCCATCGGCCACGCCTTCGGCCCCAACGGCGAGCGGGGCGTGTTCCGCACGACGGACGCCGGCAAGACGTGGACGCGCGTGCTGTTCCGCGACGACCAGACCGGCGCCATCGACCTGGCCGCCGACCCGCACGACTCGCGCATCTTGTACGCGGCGCTGTGGCAGGTGCGGCGCCAGCCGTGGAACTTCTCCAGCGGCGGCCCGGGCAGCGGGCTGTTCCGCTCCACCGATGGCGGCGTCACCTGGACCGAACTGCACGGCCACGGCCTGCCGGGCGGCATCCTGGGCCGCATCGACGTGTCGGTCTCGGCCGCCGACTCCAAGCGCGTCTATGCCATGATCGAGGCCAAGGATGGCGGGCTGTACCGCTCCGACGACCGTGGCGAGACGTGGGAGCGCGTCAGCCAGGACGGCCGGATACGGCAGCGCGCCTGGTATTTCTCAAAGATCTACGCGGACCCCAAGGCGGTGGACACGGTTTATGCGCTCAACACCGGCATGTTGCGCTCCACCGACGGCGGCAAGTCGTTCAACCTCGTTTCGGCCACCCATGGCGACCACCACGCGCTGTGGATCGATCCCGCCGACCCCAAGCACCTGATCAACGCCAATGACGGTGGCGCCAGCATCTCGCTCGACGGCGGCGCGCATTGGAGCACGCAGGACAACCAGCCCACCGCGCAGTTCTACCACGTGGCCGCCGACAACCGCTTTCCCTACTGGCTGTACGGCGCGCAGCAGGACAACTCGAACCTCGCCGTGGCCAGCTACAGCGACGCCGGCGTGATCGGCCCGCGCGACTGGTATCCCGCAGGCGGCGGCGAATCGGGCTTCGTGGTGCCCGACCCGCGCGACGCCGGCATCATCTACTCCGATGCCGAGAACCAGATCGGCCGCTACGACAAGCATCGCGAGCAGACGCAGGACATCAGCGCCTTCCCGGTCGATAATTCGGGCCACCCGGCGGGCGAGCTCGCACACCGGTTCAACTGGACCTCGCCGCTGATGCTCTCGCCGCACGATGCGGATACGCTGTACGCCGCCTCTGAAGCGGTGTGGAAATCGACGGACCATGGGATGAGCTGGCACACGATCAGCCCCGACCTGACACGCAACGACAAGTCGAAGCAGCAGGCCTCCGGCGGGCCGCTGACCAAGGATATCACCAGCGTCGAATATTACGACACCGTCTTCGCGCTGGCCGAATCGCCGCTGAGGAAGGGCACCATCTGGGCCGGCACCGATGACGGGCTGGTGCAGCTGACCACCGATGGCGGCGCGCACTGGTCGCAGGTGGCGCCGCACGACCTCCAGCCCTGGAGCACGGTCAGCATGATCGAGCCGTCCCCGCACGAGGCGGACGTGGCCTACATCGCGGTGGACCGCCACAAGCTGGACGATCTGGCACCCTACGCGTGGAAGACGGCCGATGCCGGCCGCAGCTGGACGCCGATCGTGGCCGGGCTGCCGGCCGGCGCCTTTGTACACGCCGTGCGCGAAGACCCGGTCCGGCGCGGCCTGCTCTACGCCGGCACCGAGCTGGGCGTGTTCGTCTCGTTCGACGATGGCGGGCACTGGCAGCCGCTGCAGCTGAACCTGCCGACCACGCCGGTTCACGACCTGGTGGTGAAAGGCGACGACCTGGCCGTGGCGACGCATGGCCGTGCGTTCTGGATCCTGGACGACATCACACCGCTGCGCCAGGTGGGCCGGGGGGCGCCCGGCGACGTGGTGCTGTACACGCCCCAGCACGCGCTGCGCCTGCAATATCCCGACGACGTCGATTCCCGCCATCCGGTGGGAGAGAACCCGCCCTCCGGCGCCATCATCGACTACACGCTGAAGGCGGCCCCGGCCGGCGAACTGACGGTGGACATACTGGACGCGCAGGGCAGGCCGGTCCGCCACATGTCCAGCAGCCGCACCGACAAGGAGGCGCAGCCCGCCGAATGGCCGGACCGCATCGTGGAAAGCGGCCTGATCCCGGCCAAGCCCGGCATGAACCGGCTGGTGTGGGACCTGCGCATGGACGACCCGGTGCAGATCCCGGGCGCCTTCTACTCCGACCAGGCGCCGCGCGGCCCCGTGGTGGCTCCGGGCACCTACCAGGTGCGGCTGAGCGTCGGCGGCCAGGTCCGCACCGCGCCGCTGGTGGT
>CAXUGD010000441.1:0-2808 GCA_964250355.1 uncultured Acetobacteraceae bacterium
CCCCGTACAGCGCGTGCGGCACGCGCGCCTCGTCGGCCGGGCTGGGCCGCGCGGTCAGCACGCGCAGTTCGCGGTATAGCTGCATGGAATCGGCGTTGATCACCGTGCCGCCGATGCGCTCGGCCAGATCGAGTGCCATGGCGGACTTGCCGCTGCAGGTGGGGCCGGCCACCGCGACCGCTGGCGCCTTGTGGCCAGGCCGGGTCATCGCCTAGACCCGGCGCAGTCGTCTCGAGAGCCCGCCATGAGCACCGTCCTGACACTCGTTGCGGCGCGCGAAGCGGTGACGCTGACCCCCCAAACCATCGACCGGGTGCGCGACGCCGTGGGTGGCGGGCGGACGCCGGTCGTCCTGTCGCCCGGCGAGGCGGCCGACATACCGGGTGTGGCGGCCGAGTCGCTGGAGCCGGCACGTGCTGCGCTGGAGGGCGCGCCGGTCGATGTGCTGGTGACGCGCGAGCACGGCCGCCGCAAGCGCCTGCTGGTCGCCGACATGGACAGCACGATCGTGACCGGCGAGACGCTGGACGAACTGGCCGCGCTGGCCGGGGCCGGGGAAGAGGTAGCTGCGATCACGCGGCGGAGCATGAACGGGGAGATAGATTTCCGCGAGGCCCTGCGCGCCCGCGTTGCCATGCTCCGCGGCGTGGAGCTGTCCGCCCTGGAAGCGGTATGGCACCGCGTGCACCTGACGCCCGGCGCCCGGACGCTGGTGGCGACCATGCGGGCACACCAGGCGCGGACGGCCTTGGTCTCGGGCGGCTTCACCTATTTTACTTCCCGGGTGGCCGGGCAATGCGGTTTCGACGAGTGGAACGCTAACGTGTTGCTGGATGATGGTGAGCGGCTGACCGGCGCGGTGGCAGAGCCGATCCTCGACCGGGACGCCAAGCTGGCCACCTTGCGCGCGCTGGGCCGGACGGCTGGCCTGCGCTTGGCATCCTGCCTGGCGGTGGGCGACGGTGCGAACGACCTAGCCATGCTGAAGGCGGCCGGCCTGGGGGTGGCGTTCCGGGCCAGGCCGGTGGTGGCGGCAGAGATGGCCAACCGGATTGACTTCGCCGACCTGCGGGCCGTGCTGTTCGCCCAGGGCTACAGCGCTGCAATGTTCCGCGACGGCGACTAGCGGTCCGACAGAGACGCGCCATTAATTTAGACTTGTTCAGTATGAATTCGCAATTCATCGGGATTTGTCTTAAAAGAACAGAAATATGTTGACTATGTAGCGTATTTGCTTACCGTTCGCCGCGAAAGAACCAATATCGGCCTTTCGCCCTGACACTGTCTTTCAGTCCTGTTCGCAACCTGGAGTTTATTCGATGCGCGCACTCGCAACTAAGATTTTCACCGGCACCCTTTTGGCCGGCAGCATGGGCTTTGCCACGCAAGCGATGGCCAAGCCGTTCATCTACGACGTCACGGTCAAGACCAGCTTTGGAACGACGTTCAAGGACTGCTTCACGTTCGATGGTGGCAACCTGACCGTCGCAAGCCTGGGCACGTTAAAGTACAAGGCAGCGCCAACGATCACGAAGTTCTACTACACCGCAACGATCACCCTGGCCGACGCCAACGCGATCGGCTTCACGATCGCCTTTGCAGGCTTCCACAAGGGCAACTCGACCGACGGCTCGTTGCACGCCGTGGGCGATAACAGCTATCGTGACAGCTACAAGGTCGAGGGTACCGCGGTATCCGCTTGCAGCGGCAGCTCTTCGGCAAAGCAGGGCGCCAACTACATCCCGGCGCAGTAACTGAAACCGGCGACGGAGCTTACCTCTCCGTCGCCGTTCTTCCAGCCTGAGACTGCCACCCAGCGCTGACGCCCTGCTCAGCTCTCCAGCATCTTTCTCAGCAGATCGACATCCTCGGCAAACCCGCTATCGGCACCCATTAACTCGGCCACGCGCGAGCAGGCGTGCATGACGGTGGTGTGGTCCCGGTTGCCGAACTTCTTGCCGATTTCCGGCAGCGAGCGGCTCGTCAGTTGCTTGGCCAGGAACATTGCCACCTGACGCGGCCGGGCCACGGCGCGGGCGCGGCGCGCGCTGACCATGTCGCCGATCCGCATGTTGTAGTGCTCGGCCACCCGGCGCTGGATCTCGTCGATCGTCACGCGCTTGTCGTGCGCGCGCAGCACGTCGTGCAGCACCTCCTGCGTCGTCTCTAGCGTGATCGGCCGGTTGAACAGGTTGGCATGCGCGATCAGCCGGTTCAGCGATCCCTCCAGCTCGCGCACGTTGGTGGTGATCTTGTGGGCCAGGAACTCCAGCACGCGGCCTGGCACGGTGGCGCCGGCGCGGGTGACCTTGGCTTCAAGGATGCTGATGCGCAGCTCGAAGGTGGTGGCGTGCAGGTCGGCCACCATGCCGCAGCCGAGCCGGGTGCGCAGCCGGTCTTCCAGGCCCGACAGGTCGGAGGGTGACTTGTCGGCACTGACCACGATCTGCTTGCCGGCATCGACCAGCGCGTTGAAGGTGTGGAAAAACTCCTCCTGCGTGTTGTCCTTGCCGATCAGGAATTGCAGGTCGTCGATCATCAGCACGTCAACGGAGCGCAACTGGTCCTTGAACTCGATGGTCTGCTGCGAGCGCAGGGCCGCGATGAAGCGGTACATGAATTTCTCGGCCGACATGTAGGCGACGGTCGGGTGGGCCGCGCCGCGGCGCGTCAGTTCCAGCCCCACCGCGTGCATCAGGTGCGTCTTGCCCAGACCCACCCCGCCGTACAGGAACAGCGGGTTGAATTCCTTGCTGCCGGGGTGTTCGGCTACCCGCCGCGCACAGGCATAGGCGAACTCGTTGGGCT
>CAXUGD010000442.1:0-2805 GCA_964250355.1 uncultured Acetobacteraceae bacterium
GAGTCGGCCGATGCGGCCGATTACGGCACGATCGTGCATGAGGGCCTGCGCCGCTTCTTCGACCGCGTCGGTGTTGCCTGGCCGGCCGATGCGGCCGCACAGCTTACGGCCGACATGGATGCGGCGCTCGACGAAGCCGCCATGCGCCCGGCGCTGGCGGCCTGGTGGCGCCCCCGCCTGCGCCGCATCACCGCCTGGGTGGCCGAGGCCGAGCGTGACCGCCGGGCGGGCAGCCGGCCGAAGCTGCTGCGCTCGGAGCTGAAGGGCGACTGGGTGTTTCAGGCCCCCGCCGGCCCGTTCACTCTGCACGGCCGCGCCGACCGCATCGAGCAGCGTGCCGACGGCAGCATGGCCATCCTGGACTACAAGACCGGCACGCCGCCCAGCGGCCGCGACGTGGAAGAAGGCCGCGCTCCGCAACTGCCGCTGGAGGCGGCGATGGTACAGGGGGGCGCGTTCGGCCCTGACCTCGCCGGCGACGTCGGCGAGCTGGTGTTCTGGCACATCTCCGGCGGCTACCAGCCCGGCGCGGTGCTGCCCCTGTTCAGGAAGGAGCCGGCCAAGACAGCCGAGATCGCAGCGCTGGCCCAGAGCAGCCTGCGTGCCCTGGTGGCGGCCTTCGACGACCAGGCGCGCGCCTACCTCTCGCAACCCGCCCCGGGCGCCGCCCCGCGTTTTTCGGATTACGCGCAGCTGGCCCGGGTGGCCGAATGGGCAGCGGCGGACGAAGGCGAGTGAGGGTGGTGCTGTGCAGGGCAGATTTCGGACCACATCGTGACGGCCCGGCTTGTTCCGGCCACGACCGAAACTGACATCGTCAGAAATCAACCGCCCAGCGCGTGAACGACCTGGGTGGGGCTGCGGGCGAACACCGCGTCCGGCACGAAGAAATCGGCCACCAGGGCCGCGTCCGGGTCGTGGGCGTACTGGCCCAGGTCGGTGACGCCCTCGGCCAGCAGCACCTCCTCGTCGATGAAGAAGTTGCCCGTACAGGTCCGGGCGTCGCGGCACAGCACCGCGTGGGCCGCGTCCGCCATGATCTCGGGCTTGCGGCTGCTCTTGGCCATCGCGTCGCCGCCCAGCACGTTGCGCACGGCGGCCGTGTCGATGGCGGTCAGCGGCCACAGCGCGTTCACGCCTATGCGGCCGCCGAACTCGGCCGCCAGCCCCAGCGTGCACAGGCTCATGCCGTATTTGGCGATCGTGTAGGCCACATGCGGGCCGAACCATTTGGGGTTCATGTCCAGCGGCGGCGACAGCGTCAGGATGTGCGGGTTCGCCCCCCGCAGCAGATGCGGGATGGCCGCGCGGCTCACCATGAAGGTGCCGCGCGTGTTGATCGACTGCATCAGGTCGTAGCGCTTCATGTCGGTGGCGAGCGTGCCGGTCATCGAAATAGCGCTGGCGTTGTTGACCAGGATATCGATGCCGCCGAACGCCTGCACGGTGGCCGCGATTGCCTCGTTCACCTGGTCCTCGAACCGGATGTCGCAGACGATCGGCAGCGCCTGCCCGCCGGCAGCGCGTATCTCTTCGGCCGCGCTGTGGATGGTGCCGGGCAGCTTGGGGTTGAGCTCGCTGGTTTTGGCGGCGATGGCCACGCGAGCGCCGTCGCGCGCCGCGCGCAGGGCGATGGCCAGGCCGATCCCGCGTGAGGCGCCGCTGATGAACAAGGTCTTGCCGGCCAGGGTCATGTGCGTGGTCTTCCAAGTTTGGCCGTACGCTCGCGGCCCGGCGCCGTCGCGTCAAGCCGCCGCTCCCGCGCCACCACCCCTTGCGCCGCGGCAGAAGGGCTGGTCAGAGGGCCTGAGCGCAGGCGAAGGGGCGGCCAACGATGTCAGACACGGCGCTGCCCGATCAGCCGCACGGCATCACCACGGCCAGCGTGCGCCGGCTGCCCAACGGCTTCGACCTCGCCGCCCTGCTGTTCATCGCCGCCCTGCTGATCGCGGTGGCCCACGCCGCCCGCCACACCTTCGCGCCGCTGGACGTCCCGCACACGGCGGCAATCAGCCTCGATCCCGCCCTGCTGCCCGGCTACGCGCTGCGCACGGTGATGCGCATGTTCGCCGCACTCGCCTGCTCGCTGCTGTTCACCTTCACCTACGCGACCTTCGCCGCCAAAAGCCGGCGGGCGGGGCTGGTGCTGGTGCCGATCCTGGACATCCTGCAAAGCCTGCCGATCTTCGGCTTCCTGACCTTCACCGTCACCTTCTTCCTGGGCCTGTTCCCGGGCCAGGTAATCGGCGCCGAACTGGCCGTGATCTTCGTGATCTTCACCAGCCAGGCCTGGAACATGGCGTTCAGCATGTACCAGTCGCTGCGCACCATCCCCTCCGACCTGGACGAGGCCAGCCGCGGCTTTCGCCTGTCGGCCTGGCAGCGCTTCTGGCGTCTGGAGGTCCCGTTCGCGACGCCTGGCCTCGTGTGGAACATGATGATGTCCATGTCAGGCGGCTGGTTCAGCCTGGTCGCGTCGGAGGCGGTGACCGTGGGCGACACCAGCTTCCAGCTGCCGGGCATCGGCAGCTACATCGCGGTGGCCCTGATCAACAAGAACATCGGCGCCGTGCTGTACGCCATTGCGGCGATGATGGGCGTGATCCTGGCCTACGACCAGCTGCTGTTCCGCCCGCTTGTCGCCTGGTCGGGCAAGTTTCGGTTCGAGACGACGCAGGTGGACCAGGGCCGCGACCCGTGGATGCTGGCCTTGCTGCGCCGTACCCGCCTGCTGCGCCGTGGCGGCGACGCGCTGGGCGCCCTGTTCTTCGCCGTCAGCGGCCTGCGCCTGCGCCTGCCGGGCCC
>CAXUGD010000443.1:0-2802 GCA_964250355.1 uncultured Acetobacteraceae bacterium
GGCACGCCCTACCCCCCGGACGCCATGTTCGCCGAGGTGGCGCGCGCCGCCCCCTATGCGGCGCTCGATCGCGAGACCTTCGACAGCGTGCTGGAGTTCGTGGAGACCGGCGGCTACGCGCTGGCCAGCTACGAGCGCTACCGCAAGCTGTTCCGCGATTCGGAGGGCCGGGTGCACGTGCGCCACGCCCGCGTCGCGCGCCAGGCCAGGATGAACGTGGGCACCATCGTGGAAGCCCCGCTGCTGCGCGTGCGGCTGGGCGGCCTGCGGGGCCAGGCGCTGGGCGAGCTGGAGGAGATGTTCGCCAACACGCTGCGCCCCGGCGACACCTTCATGTTCGCCGGCCGCCTGCTCCGCTTCGACCGCATCCACGAGACCACGCTGGTGTGCGCGGACGGCGGGACCGGCATGCCGGCCGTGCCCGCCTCCCACCCGCCCTGGTGGCTGGGCTGGGCCGGGGGCAGCGGGAGGCCCGCCGTGCCCGCCTATGCCGGCACCAAGATGCCGCTGACCACAAACCTGGCCGCCCGCGTGCGCGCCATGCTGCACGACCCTGCCGGCTGGAGCGCCTATCCGGAGCCGGTGCGCGAGTGGCTGGAGCTGCAGCAATACCGCTCCGAACTGCCCGGGCCGGACGACCTGCTGGTGGAGATCTTCCCGCGGCAGGACCGCTGGTACCTGGTCGCCTACACCTTTGAGGGCCGCAACGCGCACCAGACGCTTGGCATGTTGCTGACCCGCCGCATGGAGCGGGCGGGCACCGTGCCGCTGGGGTTCGTCGCCACCGACTACGTGATCGCCACCTGGTCGGCCAACGAGCCCGGCGACGTGGCCGACCTGTTCGACCACGACATGCTGGGCGACGACCTGGAAGCCTGGATGGCCGAGAGCAGCATGTTGCGCCGCACGTTCCGCAACGTGGCCGTGATTGCCGGGCTGATCGAGCGGCACCAGCCGGGCGCGGAGAAGAATCGGCGGCAGGTGACGGTGAACAGCGACCTGATCTACGACGTGCTGCGCCGCCACCAGCCCGACCACATACTGCTGCGCGCGACCCGGGCGGACGCCGCGGGCGGGCTGACCGACCTCAGCCGCATCGCCCTGCTACTGGACCGCGCGCAGGGCCGGCTGCGGGTGCGCCGGCTGGACCGCGTGTCTCCCCTCGCCGTGCCGGTGATGCTGGACATCGGCCGAGAAGTGGTGCGCACCCGCGCCGACGAGGACGCGTTCCTGCAAGAGGAGGAGGCCGCGTTGATCGCCGAGGCCACTGCGCGCCCCGAACCCCGGCCGGCCCGGCCCGTTGGTGTTGCAGCACGCGGCTGATCCCAGTAATCTGGCCACGTATTGAGAGCGATTCTCAATTGGAGGATGCAACTTGGTCGAGATCGGACGCCGCTGCGAACGCGCCGTCGTTACCGCCTATCGCGAGTTGCGGCGTGGCGGCACCGACGACATGGCGGCGTTTCAAAGCTGCACCACGCTCTACCGCATCCATCATCCGGAAGCCGGCCTGAGCGAGGCACGGGCGCTGGTGGCCGAATGGATCGACCACCACATCACCCGTGCGGCGGTCGGCAAGACTCCCGGCTGCGACTGCCCGGTATAGCGGCTGAACATAGTTTCGTGATGCCGCATCCAGTCTCGCCCCGCCTCGCGAGACATGAGTGCGGCGCCCCCGGCCTGTGCTGGAACCGGCGCCCGCACTGGGGTGCAGCACGATGCAAAACGCGCTTGAGGACCAATACGGCCAAGCTACGGCGGTGATGACGCGCCTGGTCGGCGAGGCTGCCGATGCGCGAAAGGCTGGCGCGTCGCGCCGCAGCTTCTTCGCCAAGACGGCGGCCCTGGCCGGTGCGACTGCCTTGGGTGTCGCCGGCAACAGCCTGATGCAGCCAATCGCGGCGCAGGCCGCCTCGTCCGGCACGACGCCCGACACGGTCAAGACGATCCTGGACATCGCAGCGACTGCGGAATCGTTGGCGACCACGTTCTACTTCAACGCGCTGGGCAGCGGCAGCTTGCCTAATGTGAACAGCAAGGCGAACCGCAATTACTTCCAGGCAGCGACGGTGCAGGAGTTCGAGCACCTGGCCATCCTGGATCATCTGGGCGGCGCACCGCTGGCAACCGAGTTCTACTATCCGGACAACATGTTCACGGACGAGAACGTGTTCTTCCCGACGGCGAGCTTGCTGGAAGACTACTTCATCTCCGCCTACATCGCGGCGGCACGCGAGTTTTCCGGCGCGGTCACGCATGGCATCAAGCTGGCCGATCCCAACGCGTTAGGCCTTGCCGTGCAGATCGGCGGCATCGAATGCGAACACCGAGCGCTGTTGCGCGTGGCGGCCAACCTCAGCCCGCCGAACAACCGCATCATCGAATCTGCCCTGATCACGCGCGTGTCCGATGCGGTAGCGCCGCTGACGCCGTTCCTGCAGGGCGGCTCAGGCTTCAGCGGCCCGTTCAAGATGCCGCACAAGGGCGAAGTGAACGCGATCGCCTGGCCGTACGGCTTTTCTTCGTTTCCGGCCTACAAGATTTTCTAGGGCATGATCGCATCAGGTTGACCCTCAACCGCGATGAACATGCTCGCCAAAACAAAAAGTTACAGCACGATAGCCTCGGCTACCAGAAGTTATCGTGCTGTAGCCGGTATGCTGGGTCGGCGCTTGCTGGCCCAGCGCTCGGGCGGCGCACCGACGGGCTGAACCGCCGGCGGCCTCTAGGCGGGGTTACCGGGCAGCCGTGCCGAGCGCGGCCTGGGCGCGGGCCCGCAGGTCGGACCAGCGCGCCAGCGTC
>CAXUGD010000444.1:0-2774 GCA_964250355.1 uncultured Acetobacteraceae bacterium
GCTGCAGGCAGTGCCCAGCGTCGCGTCCCAGGCCGACGCCCACGCGATCGAGTTGCCGCAGCGCGCCTCGCCGCCCATCACCTTTCAGCACTTCACCGCCGGAACCTACACCGCGCCCGACGGCTCGCTCCTGCAGCTGCAGGACCGCGGCAACGACCTGATCCACGGGGTGCCCATGTGGTCGATCACCGCCGATGGGGGCGCCATCAGCAGCGCTACCTTCTACTCCGGCCCGCCACGGCTGAACCCGCGCTCCGGCCGGCTGGCGCGCGCCGGGCTGACCGGGGAGGACTACGCCTACGGCACGTCGGACTCCGGCAGCGGCGAGACGTTCGGCTCGGGCGCGCTGATCGGGGTGCAACAGAAAGGCCGCACGCTCAGCGTGGTCAGCTTCCACCGCGGCTGCTGCTCGGACGGCAGCGAGCCGACCGGCTCGGTCACCTACACCCTGGTGGGCCGCTAGCGTGGCCGTGCCCCGGCTGGGCGGGATCCTCGAGACGGCGCTGTACGTGGCCGACCTCGACGCCTCCCACGACTTCTACGCCCGCGTGCTGGGCTTCGAGCAGTTCCTGCGCGACGAGCGGATGTGCGCGATGGGCGTGCCCGGCGCCGGCGTGCTGCTGCTGTTCCGCCGTGGCGGTTCGGCCAGCCCCAGCCGCACGCCGCAGGGCACCATCCCCGCGCATGACGGGCACGGCACGCTGCACCTCGCGTTCTCCATCCCGCGAAACGAGCTGGACGCCTGGGCCGCGCACCTGGCCGCGCAGGAGGTGGCCGTCGAAAGCCGCATCACCTGGCCCGCCGGCGGCACCAGCCTGTATTTCCGCGATCCGGACGAACACTCCGTGGAGGTCGCGACGCCGGGGCTGTGGCCCAACTGGTAGCGGCTTGCGTTGGTGGGCCGGGAGGCCAAACTGATCACCCATGATCGACCTTCTGCCCCCCAAAGCCCACATCCTGGCCCGCCGTGACGAGATCGTGGGCGCACTGCACACGCTGGTGCCGGGCGACGGCGTGATCGCCGAGGCCAAGCGGCTTCAGCCCTACGAGACGGACGGGCTGTCCGCCTACCGGCAGGTGCCGCTGGCCGTGGTGCTGCCGGAGACGACCGAGCAGGTGGCCGCCATCCTGCGTTACTGCAGCAGCATGGGCCTTCGCGTGGTCCCGCGCGGTGCCGGCACGTCGCTGGCCGGGGGCGCGCTGCCGCTGGCCGACGCGGTGGTGCTGGGCATGATGCGGATGAACCGCATCCTCGACATCGACTACGCCGACCGCTGCGCCACCGTGCAGGCCGGGGTGACGAACCTGGCCATCACCGGCGCGGTGCAGTCCGAGAGCTTCTTCTACGCGCCCGACCCGTCGAGCCAGCTCGCCTGCATGATCGGCGGCAACGTGGGGATGAACTCGGGCGGCGCGCACTGCCTGAAATACGGGGTGACCGCCAACAACCTGCTGGGCCTGAAGATCGTCACCGTCGAGGGCGAGGTCATCGAGCTCGGCGGCGCCCACCTGGACGCCGCGGGCTACGACTGGCTGGGGTTGCTGACGGGCAGCGAGGGCATGCTGGCCGTGGTGACGGAGGTGACCGTGCGCATCCTGCACGCGCCGGAGGGGGCGCGCGCCATGCTGGCGGGCTTCGCCTCCAACGAGGTGGCCGGCGCCTGTGTGGACGCCATCATCGGCGGGGGCATCATCCCCGTGGCGCTGGAGTTCATGGACAAGCCGGCCATCCACGCCTGCGAGGCCTTCGCCCATGCGGGCTACCCGCTGGACGCGGAGGCTATGCTGATCATCGAGGTGGAGGGCAGTGTCGCGGAGCAGGATCGCCTGCTGGCCCGGATCGGCGAGATCTGCGGGCGGTTCGAGCCGGTCAGCCTGCGCATCTCGCAGTCGGCCGAGGAAAGCATGGCGATCTGGAAAGGCCGCAAGGGTGCCTTCGGTGCCGTGGGCCGCATCAGCCCCGACTACCTCTGCATGGACGGCACCATCCCCACGAGCCGCCTGCCCGAGACGCTGCGCCGCATCGGCGAGATGACGGAGGCGGCGCGGTTGAAGGTTTGCAACATCTTCCACGCCGGCGACGGCAACCTGCACCCGCTGATCATGTTCGACGCCAACGACCCGGACAGTTTCGCCCGCGCCGAGGTGCTGGGCGCCGACATCCTGAAGCTGTGCGTGGAGGTGGGCGGGTGCCTGACCGGCGAGCACGGCGTGGGCGTGGAGAAGCGCGACTTGATGACCGTGCAGTTCACGCCGGCCGAGCTGGACGGGCAGCGGCGGCTGAAGAGCGCCTTCGATCCGGCGTGGCTGCTGAACCCCGCCAAGGTGTTTCCGCTTCAGCCCGCCGCCTGATGTGGGCACCAGCCGACGAGGCTGCGCTGGCCGCGTTCGTGAGCGAAGCCCATGACGCGCGCGAGCCGATCCTGGTGCAGGGCGCCGGCACCAAGCTGTGCATGCTGCGCCCGGTGCAGGCGGCCCGCAGCCTGACCACGCACCACCTGTCCGGCGTGACGCTGTATGCGCCGAAGGAGCTGGTGTTTGCCGCCCGCGCCGGCACCACCCTGGCCGAGGTGGAGCGCAGGCTGGCCGAGCACGGCCAGCAGCTGATTGCCGAGCCGCCCGACTACGCGGCGCTGCTGGCCCCTGGCCGGCCGGCGGCGCCGGAGGTGGGTGGGCAGACGTTCGGCGGCATCGTGGCCACCAACCTGTCCGGTCCGCGGCGCATCGCGTCCGGCGCCATGTTCGGCCCGGAGCAGCCCGTCGTCCTGCACCTC
>CAXUGD010000445.1:0-2734 GCA_964250355.1 uncultured Acetobacteraceae bacterium
GACCGCGGCCCCCCACGCCAGGTCGTCGCAGATCGGGCCCAGGCTGGTGGGGCGCGGCTCCAGCCTGCCGCCCCGTCCGTGAGGCGCGCGGGTTCCGCACTCAGCGGAACCAGGTGACGATGCAGGCCGTGGCCGCGAGCAGGAGCAGGGCCAGCACCCGGTAATCCTTCCAGACCGCCGTGCCGGCCATGGCCCGCCGTTCGGCCGCGAAATGGGCGCCCGTCCAGACGAGGTCGGCGATGCCGGGCTGTGGCACGCCCCCGGCCGCGATACTGCCCGCAACCAGGGCCAGCGCGCTGGCCCCGAAGACGACCGGTGCGACCAGCAGGAAGTGCAGCCCCAGCGGCCGGGCGGCGAACTCGTTGCCGTAGAACAGGCCGGCGCCGAACAGCAGCCCGGCACCCAGCGCCCAATGCGCGCCGCGCGCGTTGGCCCGTGGCCAGAACTGGCCCACCAGGAAGATGGCCACCACCGGCGGCACCAGGTAGGCGAGGATGCTTTGCAGGTACTGCCACAGGCTGGCGAACCTGGCGATCTCGGGCGCCCAGGCGACCGTGAGCGCCATGATCGACAGCGTGGCGCCCTGTCCCACGCGCACGAGCGTGCGTCCGGACAGCGCCGGCAGGGCCGTGCGCACCAGGTCCATCGTCACCAGGGTGGAGGCGGAGTTGAAGGTGGAGGCCACGGCCGACATCAGGGCCGCCAGGAAGCCCGCCACCACGATGCCGATCAGCCCGTGCGGCAGCAGCGAGAACACCAGCGTGGGATACACCTCGTCGGCGCGCTCGAGATGCGGGAACAGCAGCAGCGCGCAGGTGCCCGGCAGCACCATCAGGAACAGCACGGGCAGCTTCAGCGCCCCGGCAAACAGCACGCCCCACCGCCCATGATTCTCGTCGCGCGCCGAGAGCACGCGCTGCACCATGAACTGGTTGGTGCACCAGAAATAGAAGCCGATCAGGGGAACGCCGGTCACCAGCCCGGTCCAGGGCAGGCCGGGATTGCCGGCGGGCAGGATCAGATGCAGCTTGGAGGTGGGCACGCTGGCCATCACGTGCGCCCAGCCGCCCGCGCGGGCAAACGCGAAGCTGGAGATCACCACGGACGCGGTCAGCAGCAGCACCGCCTGCACCACCTCCGTGCGCATCACCGCGCGCAGCCCGCCCAGCACGGTGTATATGCCGGCCAGCACGGCCAGCCCGGCCACGATCCAGCCCAGCTTCACGCCCGGCAGCACCAGCCGCAGCATCAGCGCGCCGCCGAACAGCGTGCCCGACGCATCCACCACGATGTTGAGGAAGATCGTCAGCAGGGTGAAGTACAGCCGCGTCGGCCGGTCGTAGCGCCGTTCCAGCCATTCCGGCATGGTGAACACCGCCGACCGCAGGAGGTAGGGCAGGAAGAACACGCAGAAAAAGGCCAGCACCACGCCGGCCATCCACTCGTAGTCGTAAACCGCAATGCCGAAGGCGTAGGCGGCGCCCGACAGCCCGATCAGCGTGGTGGACGATATGTTGGAGGCGAGCAGGGCCAATCCCACGGTCGGCCAGCCCGACCCGCGGGAGGCCAGGAAGTAGTCGCCCACGTCCTGCCGCCGGCGCGACACGGCCATGCCATAGGCGATGATGGCCAGGAGGTAGAGGCCGACGGCGCACCAGTCGATCGGGGCCATCCGGGAGGCCGAGTCCATCCAGTGATTCTGATCCGACAAGGCCGCTCCCGGTCCGGCGTTTTCGCCTGGCTGGCGGGCAGCTAAACACGGCGGCGCGGCAGCCGCAATCGATTGCGGCTGCCGCCAAGTTTCGCCGGCAGGATACGGCATCGTCCAGGCGTGGTTCGGCTCATCTGCACCGTTTGGGCTGTTGTTCAGGCCGTTGCACTTGGAAACGAAGTGGAATATCCTTCGGCCATGTCGTCGGCCGATCCCGTGCAACTCACATCGCCCCAGGCGGCCGTGCCGGCCCGGCCGGCGCCGCCCGCGTTCTGGCGTCAGGACGATTGGTGGGCGGTGGCTGTCGGGCTCGGGCTAGTGGTGGCCGCCTGCCTGCTGTTTGCCCAGGGCGGCAGCCTCGCCTGGCTTGCCGTAACACCGCCGAAATGGAACGACGCCGCTCAGCTGCGGTCGCATTTCGCCGGAAGCTGGCCGCGCTACGCCGCCCAGTTCCTGCTGTGGCTGGCGGCGGTGTCGGCGGCCTGCGGGGCGCTCGGCTACCGGCTGCGCACCGTCGTCCCGTCCTTTGCCCTGATCTACGCCCTGTCCGTGGCGATCTTCGCCGTGGGACAGTGGGCGGGTGCGGTCCGCTACAACCTGGAGCCGCCGTTGCTGGCGCTGGGGCTGGGGCTGGCCATCGCTAATTTCGGCTTGCTGCCGCGCGCCTGGAACGACGGTTTCCGGGTCGAGCTCTACATCAAGCTCGGCGTGGTGCTGCTGGGCGCGACCCTGCCGCTCAGCCTGATCGCCTGGGCCGGACCCGCCGCCTTCCTCCAGGCCTCGGTCGTCTCGGTCGTCACGTTCCTGGCGATCTTCGCGGCGGCGCGCGCCCTCCGATTGGAGCCGCGCTTTGCCGCCGTGCTGGGCGTGGGCGGCGCCGTATGCGGCGTCTCGGCCGCTATCGCCATTGCCGCCGCCGTGGGCGCCCGCAAGCAGGACGTGGCCGTGGTCATCTCCATCGTCGTGCTGTGGGCTATCGCAATGATTTTCGCGCTGCCCTATGCCGCCTCGGTCCTGGGGCTG
>CAXUGD010000446.1:0-770 GCA_964250355.1 uncultured Acetobacteraceae bacterium
GCCATCATGACCGGCCGCCTGCCGCCCGGCGTGGCCGTAACCATACGCGGGCTGGCCGGGCTGCTGGGCACCAGTGCCATGCCGGTGCGCGAGGCGATGCGCCGGCTGGCGGCCGAGCGGGCGCTGGAGCTGCTGGACAACCGGCGCGCCCGCGTGCCGGAAATGGACGCCGCGCGCTTTTCCGCCCTGATCGAGGCGCGCGTGCTGCTGGAGGCGCAGGCGGCGCGCCATGCCCTGCCCCATGTGGATGCCGCCCGCCTGGCCGAGTTGCGCCGGCTGGACCAGGCGGTGAACGAGGCGTTCGCGCGCGGCGACGTGGAGCGCACGATCGAGACCAACATGGCGTTCCACCGCCGGCTCTACACCCTGGCGCCGCACGACGCGCTGACGCCGCTGATCGAAAGCCTGTGGCTTCAGATCGGCCCGTTCATGCGCGCCGCTTTGTCCGGGGCGGGGGTGTATTACCGCGTGGACCGCCATGCCGAGGCGCTGGCGGCGCTGGCCGCGCGCGATGCGGGTGCGCTGGCCGCCGCGATCGAAGCCGACATACGCGACGGGGCCGGGCACCTGCTGCAGGCCGAGCAGCGCGTGGCGGCGTGAGCGCCATGCGCGCCGCCCTGTTCGCGACTTGGCTGGTCTGGGCAGCGGCGGGGCCGGCCTGCGCGCAGGGACGGCCTGCGCAGTTTGCCGTCGTGCCCCCCCACCGGCCGGCGGGGGGGCGGCGCCAGGGGGTGGGACGCCCGCTAAACGGCGGGCGGGGTTAGGGCGTC
>CAXUGD010000446.1:780-2726 GCA_964250355.1 uncultured Acetobacteraceae bacterium
CGTGCCGCCCAAGCTGCCGGCGGGCGGGCGGCTCATGGCTTTCGACCTCAGGATCAAGGGCGGCCGGGTTTCGGCGTTCCGCACCGTGCCGGCCGGCTGGACGGTCACGATCGACAACGACCCATCGTGGAACGGCTCGGTGGCCGGACAGGCGGTGGTGGGGGCTGCGGCGCTGGAGGGATCGGATCTGGCAACGATGTTTACCGTCTCGCCGCCGCCTCCGGCCGCCGGAGGCCAGACGCCGTCATTGTCGGGCAGCATCACCGCCATGGTGGACGGAGACCAACAAACCCGGGCGTTCCCATCCATACAGCTTCGCCGGATGTCGCCCCTGCCCTGACCTGAACAGCTCCGGGCTGCCGTAACCGCACCGCAGGAAATGTGATCACATTGTTGGCCGCCCGTGCTATCGGGGGCGCATCAGCTCCGGACCACCGCCATGAACGACGCCGACACCGCCATCTCGCTGCGCGCCCGCAACGCGCGCCACCACATCCACCCGTTCAGCGACATGGACGCGCTGAATGCCGAGGGCGTGCGCATCATCACCCATGCCGAGGGCGTGTGGCTGCGCGACATCGAGGGGCGGCGCTACCTGGACGGGTTCTCCGGACTGTGGAACGTCAATGTCGGCTACGGACGGCACGAGATCGCCGAGGCCGTCCACGCGCAGATGCTGCAGCTGCCGTTCTACAACAAGTTCTTCAAATCGACGACGATCCCGGTCATCGAATTGGCCGAGATGCTGGGCGACCTGGCGCCCGGCTTCACCCGCACCTTCTTCACCAACTCCGGCTCCGAAGCCAACGACACCATCATCCGCATGGTGCGCCACTATTGGCAGGTCCGCGGGCAGCCCGCGAAGACGCATTTCATCGCCCGGCGCAACGGCTATCACGGCAGCACGGTGGGCGGCGCCAGCCTGGGCGGCATGGACTGGATGCACAAGCAGGGCGGGCTGCCGATCCCGGGTGTGGTCCACGTGGCGCAGCCCTGGTGGTGGGGCGAGGGCGGCGACATGACGCCGGACGCGTTCGGCCTGTGGGCGGCGGGCGAGGTGGGCCGCGCCATCGAAGCGGCGGGCGCCGAGAACGTCGCCGCCTTCATCGGCGAGCCGGTGCAGGGCGCCGGCGGCGTCATCATGCCGCCCGACACCTACTGGCCGGAGGTGGAGCGTCTCTGCCGCGAACGCGACGTGCTGATCGTCAGCGACGAGGTGATCTGCGGCTTCGGGCGCCTGGGCACCTGGTTCGGCAGCCAGCATTACGGGTTCACGCCCGACCTGATGACGATCGCCAAGGGCATCACCTCCGGCTACCTGCCGATGGGGGGCGTGATGGTGGCCGACCACGTGGCCGACGTGCTGGCCGGCGGCGGCGATTTCTTCCACGGCTACACCACCAGCGGCCATCCCGCCTGTGCCGCGGCCGCGGTCGCCAACCTCGGCATCCTGCAGCGCGAGGGGCTGGTCGAGCGGGTGCGCGACGGGATCGGTCCCTACCTCGCCCGGCAATGGCTGGCGCTGGCGGAGCATCCCCTGGTGGGCGAGGCGCGGATGGTGGGTCTGATGGGCGCGCTGGAGCTGACGCCCGACAAGGCCGCCCGCGCCCGCTTCCCCAAGGCAGGCGAGGCCGGCACGGTCTGCCGCGACACGGCCTATCGGGCCGGGCTGATCCTGCGCGCAACGGGCGACTGCATGCTGGCCGCCCCCCCCTTCGTCCTGAGCGAGGCGGAGGCGGACACCCTAGTGGCGCGCACCCGCCAGGCACTGGACGGCACGCTGGAGGAGATGCGCCGGCGCGGCTGGATGTGAACGCAAACCTGCTGTAGCACGCAACGGCAACAGAGGGCAGGCGTGACCATGCACGGTATCGGCCAGCATTCGACGAGGCTCGTGGTTGGAGTGGCGATCTGCCTGGCGGTTTCGGCGTGCCACGCGCCGAGCC
>CAXUGD010000447.1:0-2699 GCA_964250355.1 uncultured Acetobacteraceae bacterium
GTCTCGCGGTCGCGGGCGCGGCCTAGGCGGGGCGGGACGGTGCGCATCGTGGTCGTCGGCAGCGGGCCTGCGGGATTGCGCGTGGCCGAACGCGTGGCCCCCGTATACGCAACGACCGTGTTCGGCGAAGAGCCTGGCGTGCCCTACAACCGCGTGGCCCTGTCGCAGTGGCTGGCGTGCGAGCTGGAGGAAGACGCTCTGCACACGCCGGCCTGCGGCGAAGCTCGCTTCGTGTCCGGCTGCCAGGTGGTCGAAATCGATCGCGCAAATCGCCGCGCGGTGACCGACAGCGGGTCGGTGCACGGCTACGACCGGCTGGTGCTGGCGACCGGGGCCGAGGCGGCGCGCCTCCCGCTGCCCGGCGCCGAGCTGCCGCACGTCGTCACCTACCGCACGCGCGAGGATGTCTCCCGCATGATGGCCGCCGCCGCGAGGGGCGGGACGGCAGTCGTGATCGGCGGCGGCCTGCTGGGGTTAGAGGCAGCTTCGGGGTTGGCCCGCCGCGGCATGCGCTCGACCGTACTGCACGCGACGGGCCGTATCATGGACCGCCAGCTCGACGAGGCGGGCGCCAGCCTGTTGCAGCGACGCTTCCACGACCGATCGATCGACATCCGCACCCAAGCGCGTACGGTGGCTATCGAGCCGGACCGGGTGCTGCTCGACGACGGCACGTCCGTTCCCGCCGACCTGGTGGTCGTGGCCGTGGGCATACGGCCACGGGTCGAGCTGGCCCGCGCGGCGGGCCTGACGGTAGGGCGCGGGATCGTGGTGGATGCGGCCATGCGCACCTCCGACCCGGCGATCCTGGCCGTCGGCGAGTGCGCCGAGCACGACGGCGAGTGCCTGGGCCTAGTGGCGCCGGCCAAGGTTCAGGCGGACACGGCGGCAAGCACGATCCTGGAGACCGGCCGGCAGTACCGACGTTTTGCCGACACCACAACCCTCAAGGTCGCGGGCGCTAACGTGTGGTCGGCCGGCAGGATCGACGATGCGGCGGCCGAGAGCATCGTCGTCGAGGACGGAGCGGAGGCCTACCGCCGGTTGCTGGTGCGTGACGGCCGCCTGATCGGCGCGGTGCTGGTGGGCGACACCGGCGACAGCGCCTGGCTGCAGTCGCTGATCGCCGAGGAGCGCGAGGTCGGCTCCATTCGGTCGGCGCTCGCGTTCGGGCCTGCCTATGCCGCCTGACGGGACCGACGGCTTCGCGCCGACGCAGCAGGAGTACCTTCAGGGCTTCTTTGCCGGGGTGGAGGCACGTCGAGGCAAGCGCGGCGACGTCGCAGGCGCCCAGCCGGCGGCGCCTGCAGATCCCACCGACCTGATGCGCGCGGCCCAGGACAGCACGCTTGCGCGAGGGGACAAACTCTGCGCGGAGGAGGAGGCCAAGCGCGCGCGCCATCCGCTCGACCGGCTGGACGAAGTAGCGCATCGGGCCGAGGCGGGCACGCCGCCGCGCGGCATGGACGTGTTCCTGACCAAGTATCACGGGTTATTCTACGTGGCGCCGGCGCAGACCAGCTTCATGTGCCGGCTGCGCATCCCGGGCGGCATCCTGCCTGCCCACAAGTTGCGCGGGCTGGCCGACCTGGCGGACGAGCTGGCGGCCGGCCATGCCGACCTGACCACGCGCGCCAATCTGCAGATACGCGAGATTCCACCCGGCCGGGCCGCCGAGGTGCTGAACCGCCTGGCCGAGCTGGGCCTGACGTCGCGCGGCGCCGGCGCCGACAACGTCCGCAACGTGACCGGCAGCGCCACCGCCGGCATCGACCCGGACGAGCTGATCGACACGCGGGAGGACGCGCGTGCAATCCACTTCCACATCCTCAACCGCCGCGCGCTCTTCGGCCTGCCCCGCAAGTTCAACATCGCGTTCGACGGCGGCGGCCGGATCGCGGTGCTGGAGGAGACCAACGACATCGCGTTCACCGCCGTCGAACTCGCGGGGGAGGCGGGCGGGCCGCCGCGCCGCTGCTACCGGCTCGGCCTGGGCGGCATCACTGGCCATCGCGACCTGGCGCATCCCACGGCGGTCGTGGTCGATCCCGGCCGGACCACGAAGCTGTGCGACGCGATCCTGCGCGTCTTCATCGCCGAGGGCGACCGCACCGCGCGGGCCCGTGCACGACTGAAATACGTGCTCGACCGCTTGGGGATCGAAGCCTTTCTCGCGCGAGTGGAGTCGGAGCTCGGGCATCCCCTCGAACGGATCGACCCGGCGCGCATCCTGCCCCGGCCACCCGTGATCGACCGCATGGCACATGTCGGCGTGCATCCCCAGCGCCAGCCTGGCCTGTACTGGATCGGACTCCTGTTCCCCCGCGCGCGCATGTCATCGCAACAGATGCGCGGCTTGGCGTACGTGGCCGAGCGCTTCGGCTCCGGCACCATACGGCTCACCGTCTGGCAGGACCTGCTGGTCAGCGACGTGGCCGACCCGCCGGGCGCGCTGGCCGCGATCGCCGCGCTCGGTCTGTCGGCCGAGGCATCGCTCCTGCGCGCCGGGCTGGTGGCCTGCACCGGCTCGGCCGGCTGCCGCTTCGGCAACGCGGAAACCAAGAGCCGCGGCGCCGCCCTGGTCGAAGCGCTGGATCCGGCACTCACCCTGCCCGCTCCGGTCAACATCCACCTGACCGGCTGCCCCAACTCGTGCGCGCAGCACAACATCGCCGACATCGGCCTGCTCGGCACGCGGG
>CAXUGD010000448.1:0-2689 GCA_964250355.1 uncultured Acetobacteraceae bacterium
GTGCGCGGCCCGGTGGCGCTGCCCGACCCGCCCGGCATGCGCGTGCACGCGGTCGAGACGGCGGCCGAGATGTTGGCGGCCTGCCAGGCGGCGCTACCGGCCGATGCGGCGGTGTTTGCCGCGGCGGTGGCCGACTGGCGGGTGGCGGCACCGTCTGCGGCCAAGCTGAAGAAGCAGGCCGGCCCGCCGGTGCTGGACGTGGTGCCCACCGTCGATGTGCTGGCGGCCCTGTCGCGCCCCGGGCCGCTTCGGCCGCATCTGACCGTAGGGTTCGCGGCCGAGACGGACGACCTGCTGGCCCACGCGCGGGCCAAGCGCCTGCGCAAGGGGTGCGACTGGATCGTAGCCAACGACGTGCGGGCAGAAACGGGCATCATGGGCGGCGGTCGCAACACCGTTCACGTGATCGACGCGGCCGGTGAGGAGCACTGGCCCGACCTGCCCAAGGCCGAGGTGGCCCGCCGCCTGGCGAAACGAGTTGCAAACGCATTGAAGGAGAGCAAAATTGGAGGGGAAGTGACCCCTTCTCCAACCCTTCCGCCCCCATGAGGCTGGGGAGCAGCGTTCGCGCACGCCTGCTGCGGCTGGCCCTGCTGCTGGTGCTGCCGTGCCTGGGGATCTCTGCCCTGTTGACCTGGCGCGTGTTCGTGGTCGCGCGGAACGGTGCGGAGGCGGCGCTGCTGGCGACCGCGCATGGCCTGGACCAGGTGCTGGACCGCGAGTTCATCCAGCCCGAGGTGCCGCTGCACACCTTGGCGCCAACCGCGGCGCGGCGGGCCGGCCGGCTGGGCTAACTGCACCGGTTGGCCCGCGCCACGGCACTGCCCGGCACCGCGATCGTGCTGCTGGACCCGTCCGGCCGCGTGCTGGTCGATACCGCGCGCCCTCCCGGCGCGCGCGCGACCGTTCTGCCGCTTGCCGGCTGGTCGGGCGAGGTGGTGGGCCAGGCCTTCGTCGCCTCGCTTGTCTCCCAGCGGGCCGCGGGCGTGCTGTCCGCCCGCGTCGTGCTGCCGGTGGGCGCAGGCGCGCGACACGCCTACGACCTTCAACTCGTGATGCCGGCGGCGGTCCTGCAGGCGCTGCTGCTGCACGATCCGCTGCCGCCGGGCTGGGTTTCCACGGCCACCGACACCCCCGGCCCCGGGGTGGCCCGCCCCCCCGCGCCCGGGCGGGGGGGGGGCCGCCGCGCCTGGCCCGCCCCCCCGGCGTGGGCCGGCGCGCAGGACGGCGTGCGCGACGTCACCGCGGCCGACGGCACCGCGGTGGTGATGGCGTTCAGCCGTTCGGACCATTCGCACTGGGCCGTGGCGGTCGCGGCGCCGCGGGCGCTGATCGTGCAGGCCGGGCGGCAATCCACGCTGCTGCTGGTGTGGCTCGGCTCGGGCGCCGTGGTGCTGGGGCTGCTGGGCGCGCTGGCGGTGGCGCGCGGCATCGCCAAACCCATCGAGGCGATGGCGCGGGCGGCCCGGGGGTTGGGCGAGGGCGGCACCTGGACCGCCATACCGCAGGGGCTGACGGAGGCCGATGCGGTTGCGCGCGCCATGTTCGGCGCCTTCGAGTTCCTGGTCGAGCGGCGCGAGCAGCTGGGCGCGCTGAACGCGACGCTGGCAACCCGCGTGATCGCGCGGACCAGCGAGCTTGCCAGCGCCAACGCCGCGCTGGACGACCAGAGCCGGCAACTGGACGCTATCCTGGACCACATGCCGGTGGGCGTGGTGGTGCATGGGGCCGATGGCAGCCTGCATTTCGTCAACCGCGAGGCGCGCCGGTTGCTGGGCATGCCGATGCAGGGCGACATCGATGCCGGCATGTGGCCCACGGTACGGCGTGGCAACACCATCCTAACTCCGGACGAGGAGCCGTGGGCGCGTGCCCGGGCCGGGCAGCCGGTGGAGCGCGAGCTGCTGACCGTGCAGCACCCGGCCCAGCCGCCGCTGGAGCTGGAGGTCAACGCCAGTCCGCTACTTGGCCAGAACGGCGCGGTCAGCCTGGCGCTGACTACGCTGCAGGACGTGACAGCCCGGCTGCAGGCCGAGGAGTCGCGCCGGCGGTCTCAGCGGCTCGAGGCGGTCGGGCAGCTGACCGGCGGCGTGGCGCACGAGTTCAACAACCTGCTGATGGCGATCTCCGGCTGCCTGGAGCTGCTGACGCCGCATGTGGAGAGCACGTTCAAGCAGGACAGCCGGGCACGCACGCTGCTGGCCAACGCCGCGCGGGCGACCGGCCGCGGGGCCGGGCTGACCGGGCAGCTCCTGGCCTTCGCGCGGCGGCAGCATCTGCAGGTGGAGCCGGTGGACCTGAACGCGCTGGTGGCCGGCATGAGCCAGCTGCTGGAGGGCACGCTGGGCCGGCTGGTCGAGGTGGAGGTGCTGGCCGACCCCGGCGTGTGGCCGGCGATGGCGGACGCGGCGCAGCTGGAGCTGGTGCTGCTGAACCTGGCCATCAACGCGCGGGACGCCATGCCCGGCGGCGGCAAGTTGACGATACGCACCGCCAACGTCCGCACCGGCCCGCCATCCCGCGCGGAGGAGCCGCCCGAGGGGGACCACGCCGTGCTGCACGTCTCCGATACCGGCCACGGCATGCAGCCCCACGTCCTTGGTCGTGAAGAACGGCTCGAACACGCGGGCCAGGACGTGGGCCGCGGCTCTGGCCTGGGGCTGCCGCACGTGCTGGGCCACGCCCAGCA
>CAXUGD010000449.1:0-2675 GCA_964250355.1 uncultured Acetobacteraceae bacterium
GTGAATCACGTCGCGCAGCCGTTTCGCTAGCCCTAATTGAGTTTGGACCCTAGCTACTACTTCAGGTGCTGCGCCAGGAACTTGTTCATCTCGAACATCGTTACGCGCGGCTTGCCGAACACTTTTTTCAGCTTGTCGTCGGCCAGTATCTCGCGGCCGTCATCGGGGTTCTGCAGCTTGTTCGCCTTGATGTAGATCCAGACTTTGCTGACCACTTCGCCGCGCGCCATCTTGCCCTCGCCGACCACGGCGGCCAGCTCCGCTGACGGCTGCAACGGCTGCTGCAGCGCGTTCGGCTTGTGGCCGTCCTTGGGCTCCTCCACCTTGGTGCCCTTCGCGACCGTCTTTCCCTCGCCCTTCTTGGCCGCCACCACCTTTTCGCCGGCCACCGGCTTTATCTTCTTGGCGTCCATGTCCTTGGAGGCGGGCTTCTTGTGCTCGGCCGCCTTCGGGGCGGGAGCGGCCGCGCGCGCCGGCTCCTCCTTGGCCGGTGCTGCCTTCTTGGCCGTTGCCGCCTTGGTGGGTGTCTTGGTCATTCGTCCTCCGGGTGGGAAAGTTCAGCAGGACGGTGAGCGGCACCGGACGCCGAATCAGCTAACGCAGCCGTCACAAATCTCGCATCGGTTTTTCGGGTTGGCAAGCGCCGCGCGCGCCGCCAACCCGGCCGGAGTGTGAAACGTCCTAAGAAGGGTCGATCAGCGGCTTCCAGAACGCACAGTGGTGCACCGCGTTGAAATCCGTTTCCGGCACCGGCACCGGCGGCAGCAGCGACTGCATGACATCCGAGCCGTCGGCGTAAGGCGGCCAGTAGGACACGCCACCCCCGTCGGGCGAGGCGGTGCGGACGAAGTTCGTCCAATACTTCACCATCGCGTCCGACAGCCTTACCTCGGCCGGGTTAAGCGGCCGCACGCCCGGTGGCAGCTGCCCGACGGTAAACAGGAACTGCAACTCGCTGGCGTGCGAGGCGCCGAAACTGTAGCCGGCGGGCGGCAGGAAGTCCTCCGGCGCGTGACGGTCGTTGAACTCGTAGGCGTAGGTCGGCACGGTGCGCACGGTCCAGCGGTCCACCTGTCGCGCGGTGCAGGCGAACACCTGGTCGGTGATCACGGCCGCCAGGGCCAGCACCGGCTTGTTATACTTGGCAACCGGGTACTCCGCGGCGATCGCCTGCGCCAGGGTAGCGCCATACACGCTGGCCAGCGCGTAGGGGTACTCCGCCGCGGTCAGCCCCGCTTCGGCCGACAGGAACTGGCGGTACTCGTCGTGGTTGGAACCGTTCAGCACCGGCACGCGGTTGAACTGGCCGGCCTTCAGCGCGGTGTTGATCGAGGCGGGCAGCGTGGTGCCGTCCACGATGGTGGTGATGCTCAACCCGGCCGAGGCCTCCTGCGCCAACACCTGCGCCGTGCTGGCGTTGCGCAGGCAGGCCGTGTCGCTGGGCGCGCAACCGAGCCCGCTTGCCACCGCAGCACCGCTCGCCTCGGCCTGCGATAGGCTGGGCAGCTGCAGCGCGTAGGCGCCGCTCTCCACGATTGCGCGGTCGAACAGCCCGTAGGCGGTGGGGGAGACGAGGTTGGACAGCACGCTGAGCCCGCCCGCCGACTCGCCCGCCACCGTCACCCTGTTCGGGTCGCCGCCGAAACCTTCGATGTTGCGCTGCACCCAATCGAGCGCGAATTGCTGGTCCTGCAAGCCATAATTGGCGGCCAGGTGCCCCTCGCTGTCCAGGCCGGCCGTCGCCAGGTAGCCGAAATAGCCGAGCCGGTAGTTGAGCGAGACGAAGATGATGTCGCCGGTGTTAACCAGCTTAGCGGGGTCGTAGGCGTCGCTCTCGCCCACCACCAGTGCCCCGCCATGGATCCACACCATCACCGGCAGCTTCGGCGCGTTGGCCGGGCGCGGCTTGTCGGGCGCGAACACGTTCAGGTACAGGCAATCCTCCGTGTTGCTCGCCACGCCGTAGGCCGAAGGCGGCTGGGCGCAATGCGGGCCGAAGCTGGTGGCCGTGTGGGTGGCCATGCTTGCCGGCACCGGCTGCGGCGGCTGCCAGCGCAGGGCGCCCACCGGCGGCGCGGCATAGCGTATGCCTAGGAACTCGCGCATGCCCTCGGCCACCGTGCCGGTCACGCGGCCGTTCTGGGTGGTGGCGACCGGTGCGGCGCTGGCCATGCCGGCGGCCGCCACCAGCGCGGAGCAGAGTGCCAGCCTGGATCGTGTCATCGTGAGTTTGGACATCGCGTTCCCCTGCTTCTGCCGCGGCCTGTTGATCAGGCCGGTGAAGTGCGCGCAGGCTAGGCGAACAGGCCGCCGCGCCACAAGCGGCCTGCCGCGCGGAACAGGGGCGTCGCATGAGGATCAACACCACCGGCGGCGCGATCACCGAGGCCGAGCTTGGCCGCACGCTGATGCATGAGCACGTGCTGGCCGGCTATCCCGGCTGGTTCATGGATACGCGCCTGCCGCCGTTTCGCCGCGCGGAGGCGCTGTCGCGCACCGTGGACGCGTTCCAGCGCCTGCACGGTTACGGGGTGCGCAGCGTGGTCGATCCTTGCCCCTCCGACCTGGGCCGCGACATCGAGTTCTGCGCCGAAGTCAGCCAGCGTAGCGGCATCACCCTGATCTGCACCACCGGCGTGTACACGGAGGCCTTTGGCATTCCCTACACCTTCCGC
>CAXUGD010000450.1:0-2665 GCA_964250355.1 uncultured Acetobacteraceae bacterium
CCGCCGGTTCGCCGTTCACGCCTCGCCCACGCACTCCAGCATGGCGGCTTCCAGCGCCTCGGCCGGGCTCTTGCCGCCCCACAGCACGAACTGGAAGGCGGGGTAGAAACGCTCGCACTCGGTGATTGCGATGTCGATCATGTCCTGGAGGCTTTCGGCCGAGGCGCCGGGCGCCCCGCGCAGCAACACCGCGTGGCGGAACAGCGGCATGCCGTCATCGGCGTCCATGCCGAAGTGGCCGATCCACAGCCGTTCGTTGGCGCGGGCCAGCAGCTCGTACAGCGCTGCCCGGCGCGGCGCCGGAACCTTCAGGTCGAAAGTACAGGTGAAGTGCATGGCCGAGATCTCGCCCGACCAGTTGAAGTATAGTCCGTAATCGCACCATTTGCCGGGCGCTTCGGCCGCCATCTCGGCATCCGAACGCCGGTCGAACACCCACTCGTTGGCCGAGACGATCTGCTCCATCATATCGAGCGGGTTTGCGGCAGTGCTGGCCTGCATGTGCAGAGACATTGGATGGTCTCCCGTCAGCCAGAGCACTGCCCGCAGCGGGCAGGCCCTGCTTTCAGCTACTTAGGGGTGTGTACGGAGTCGCCGCAAGAGAACATCGGCTTAAAACCCGGCAATGGACAGTGTTGGCCCCCGGTCCACCCGCTCCGCTCCCGCCTCAGCTGAAGGTGAAGTTGGCGCGGGTCAGGTTCGTCACGTTCTCCACGATGATCTGGCCGCCATTGGGCAGGTTGATGAAGCTGTCGCCCCAGGCGACGTTGATCTGCGGCGTCGCCCCGCCGAAGCCGTGCAGCGCAATTGTGCTCTGGCCGGGCACGAAGCCCACCACCGTGTCGATGCCGCCGGCAATGCCGTTGCTATAGTTGAACACGTCGTCCCCGCCGCCGGAGACGAAGATGTCGTTGCCGGTGCCGGCCGTGAACTGGTCGTTCCCCGCGCCGCCCCACAGCGTCTCGTTGCCGGCATTGGCCTGGTAGATGTTGTTGCCGAACGCCGTTCCGCCGTAAACGTTGGCGCCGCTGCTGCCCGAGATCGAGACCTGCGCGCTGCCCATCACCCAGACGGTGTTGCCGGCGGCCGCGTTCACGGTGGTGTTGCCGGTGCCCACCACGAAGATGGAGCCGGCAGCGCCGGAGAAGACGCCCTCGCCGGTGCCGCCGAACACGGTGACCGGCCCGCTACCGCCCTGAACATGGGTAAAGCCGCTGCCGGCGACGATCAGCGCAGAGCCTGCGCCGCCGTAATAGTCGGCGTCGCTGCTGCCGGCCCACAGCAGGCTGCCACTGCCGTTGCCGCCGTGCATCTCGATCCTCGCACCCGTGCCCACCACCGTGCTGGGCGCGTTGCCGCCGATAAAGGTCAGCAATCCCTGGGCGGCGCCGAACACCGTATCGCCGGTCCGGCCTGCGCCCACCTGGGCGTAGATCGTGTCGTTGCCCAGCCCGGCGCAGGCGATCATGTCGGACCCGTTGGAGACCACCGCGTTGTCTGAGCCGCCAATGAAGACGTTGCTGCTGCCGCCGCTGGTGGTGATGGCCGCGTTGTCGTTGTTGGTGGATATCGTGTCGTTGCCGCCGCCATGGACATAGACGTCGACCGGCAGGCTGGTTGAACCGTTGGCGTTCTGCAGGGCGGCGTAGAAGACCGTGTTGGCCCCGGTTGCACCCACCACCGTGTCGCCATCGCCCAGGGCGGCAATGGTATCGCTGCCGTAGTTGCCGACCAGCAGCGCGTGCCCCAGCCCCACATACTGATTGTAGTATGGGCTGGAGGGATCGGTATCTAGCGGCGCGTCCGTCAGCCCGATGTTCTCGTTGCCCTCCAGCAGCACGGCGCTGTAGCCGGCCTGCATGGCAAGCGCGATACCCGGCCCGCCGCCGCCGCCCGTCTGCACCAGCGGTGCCACCACCTCCACATTCACCCCGGCTATCTCGCCCGCGCCGCCGAACACCGTCTGCGCCGGCGGCAGGCCGTCGGTGGAGTAGTCGAGGTAGATGCCCTGGCTGCCGATCAGGGTGCCCAGATCGTCTTGGGACAGGTAGGGGAAGCCCAGCGCCACCGCGTTCAGCAGGTCGCCGCGGGTGATCTGGCCGGTCGTAAGACTTGGATAGGGCATGGTACTTCCTCCGCCTTGGCCGGCGCTCCCGTCCGGCTGTGTTGTGAGAACCGTTCCGCCGCCGGCAGCACCGGCCACGGAAAACGCGAGGCCGGCCTGGCTGCCCAGCAGGGTCAGCGTTTCCAGCACCGCTCCCCCCGCCGACAGCACGCTCAGCACGCCGATGCCGGCGCCGGTCTGGGCATAGGCGGCCGAAGCGGCGCCCGAGATGGGCAGCAGGACCGTGTCGCCGGTGCCGAAATCGGCGATGGAGGGACCCGGCCCGGATGCACCCGCCAGGGTCAGCGTGCCGCCGCCGGCGAAATCGGCGATCAGCCGGGCCCCGGCGCTGCCCTGCAGCACCAAGTCGGCTCCCGCCGCGGCCAGCAGCGTGCCGTTGCCGGAAACGTTGCCCAGCACCAGCGTGCCGCCGCTGGCGACGATCGTTCCCCCATCGACCACCTGGCCGGTCAGCCCGACGGCGCCCGACCCCCCCAGCACGCCGCCGGCATCGATCGTGATGCTGCCCGCCGCCGCCCCAAGGGCACCGCCGATCTCGAC
>CAXUGD010000451.1:0-2660 GCA_964250355.1 uncultured Acetobacteraceae bacterium
CGCCACCGGCACCAGCGGCACGAATTGCGGCTTCAGGCACAGCAGGCTGAAAACCAGGCCGGCGTCGAACGGCCGCTCCGGCAGCAGCCGCACGCCGGCCAGCACCACGGCGGCCACCAGGAAGCTCAGCTGGCCAGCGCCCACCGTGTAGGCGCTGGCGGCCGAGGCGAGCACCCCGGCCAGCAGGCACAGCCGGTCGCGCGGCAGCGCCTGCCACGGCCAGAGCGCCGCTGCGAGCGCTGCCAGGCTGGCCGCCAGGAAAGCGGCGAGCGAGGCCGGGTAGGGCAGCCCGCCGAAGGCCAGCGCCAGCAGCAGCGTCACCGGGGGATACACCCACGGATGCAGGGCCAGCGGGCGGGCGAACCAGGCCCGGTGCGTCCAGTTCATCAGGTCGGTAAAGGCCCGCGGGTCGGCCAGCGTGCGCAGGTCGCCCGTGTGCACCAGCCGGGCCGCCGTATGGAACACCACCCAGTCCTGGCCGGGCACGGCGTGGAACACCGCCCAGAACAGCCCCCAGCCCAGCGGCGCCATGCAGGCGAACAGCAGGAACACCCGCCGCCGCGTGCGCGCCTGGGCCGCAGGAATCACACGAGGGATCACGCGGTCTCGCGCAGGCGCAGGCGGCGCGACATGTCCGATTGCAACCGGCACCCGGGGTCCACCCGCTCCAGCACCGCGCGGAACTCGGGCCAGAGCGGGTACATCGCCCGGAACGACTCCGGGTCCAGCAGCGCGTCCTTGGCCAGGTAAACCCTACCACCGAAGCGGCGCGTGATCGCCACCAGCCTCGCGTAGAGCGCCTCGATGCCTGGCCCGGCCGGAAAATCCAGCGCCAGCGTGTAGCCCGGCTGCGGAAACGACAGGGGGCCCATGGCGCCCGCCCCCAGCCGTTTCAGCACCGCCAGGAACGAGGCGCGCCGCGACTGCGCGATCACCTCCAGCAGCTCCCGCAGCGCCTCTGCCCCCGCGGCGAAGGGTACCACGTTCTGGAACTGGTGAAAGCCGCGCGCGCCATAGATGCGGTTCCAGCCCCGCAGCGCGTCGAGCGGGTAGAAGAACCGCTCCATCCGCATCAGCCGCGTCCGGCCGGCGGGCGGGGCAGTGCGGAAATACAGCCGGTTGAACAGCCCGATGCTCGCCGGGTTCAGCGCCCAGCCCGGAAAGTCGAAGGGCACGCGCAGCTCGCGCGGCGAGGGCGGGGATAGGTGTTCCGCCGCAGGCTCGGCCGTCTCCAGGATGCCGCGGCCCAGCGCCGCGCCGCGCGCGGTGCCGTCGATCCAGCCCACCGCGTAGGTGGCACCCCGCGCCGCATCCATCGCGGCCAGGAACGCGTGGAGGTCGGGCAGCCTCTGCACGCGCACCTGCACGGCGTTGCCGGCGGCTGGCCGTAGGCGCAGGGCGATGCGGGTGAGGATGCCGGTCAGGCCAAGCCCGCCGGCGGTGGCGCGGAACAGCTCGTCATCCCGGCCAGGGCCGATCGTATGCAGCGTGCCGTCGGGCGTCAGCAGGTCCAGCTCCGTCACATGCCCGGCGAAGCTGCCGGCGGATTCGTGGTTCTTGCCGTGCACGTCGTTGGCGACCGCACCGCCCAGGGTGGCGAAGCTGGTGCCGGGGGTGACCGGTGCCAGGAAGCCCCGCGGCAGGCTCCACGCCATTAGCTGGCGGAAGCTGACGCCGGGCTCGGCCTGCACGATGCCGGTCCCCTGGTCGAAATGGAGGATGCGGTCCAGCCTGCCGGTCAGCAGGGCGGACCCTTGGGCGTTCAGCGCGCAATCGCCGTACGACCGCCCGGCCGCATGGGCGATCAGCCCGTGCGCCCGCCGCTCCTGGGCGAGCGCGGTCCGCGCATCGTCCACCGCCCCGGCGCGCAGGGTCACGCTGGACGACCGCCGCACCCGCCCCCAGCCCGTGAGCGTGGCCAGTTCGGGGTTCACACCGCCGCCGCCAGGATCAGCGCCAGGCTGGCCGCGCCGGCGGCCAGGCTGACGCGGTCGCGAAACGCGAACACCACCGGGTCGTCCTGCATCAGCCCCCGGTTGGCCAGCATCAGCACCCGGCTGACCCAGAACAGCAGGATCGGGCACAGGCCCCACAATATCTCGGGGCGCGGATAGAGCGGCCCCACCTCGGCGCTGTTGAGGTAGAGTGCCAGCACCAGCACCGCCACCGTGCCGGACGAGGCCGCCATGCTGCGCAGGATGTCCACATCCTCCGCCGTATAGCCCCGCCCGGCCAGTTGGGCGGTGGCGGCGGCGCGCCGGGCAAACAGCGTCAGCTCGGTTAGTCGCTTCACGATCGCCAGGCAGAAGAACAGGAACAGGGAGAAGGCCAGCAGCCAGGGCGAGATCGGGATGGACGTGGCGGCGGCACCGGCAAAGATGCGCAGGGTGTACAGCACGGCCAGCATCATCACGTCCCACACCGGCCGGCGCTTCAGCTGGAACGAGTAGGCGAGCGTGCAGGCGTAGTACAGCACCAGCATGGCGGCGAAGGGGGCCGGCAGCGCCAGGCACAGCGCCAGCACAGCGGCGCCCAGCCCCGCCATCAGCACCGGCGCCCAGCCCAGCTTCAGCGCGCCGCTGGCAAACGGCCGCCGCCGCTTGGTGGCGTGCGCGCGGTCGTGCGGCAGGTCGAGCAGGTCGTTCAGCAGGTAAACGCTC
>CAXUGD010000452.1:0-2658 GCA_964250355.1 uncultured Acetobacteraceae bacterium
TGCCGGTGCAGCTGGCCGGCAACGTGCTGCGCGGCGGGCTGTTCGAGGTGCCGTTCGGCATCACGCTGGGTGAGTTGGTGATGGATGTGGGCGGCGGCACGGCCAGCGGGCGGCCGGTGCGCGCGGTGCAGGTGGGCGGGCCGCTGGGCGCCTATTTTCCGCCCGCCCTGTTCGACACGCCGTTCGACTACGAGGCGTTCACCGCGCGCGACGGGCTGATCGGCCATGGCGGGGTGACCGTGTTTGACGACACGGTCGATATGGCCCGCATGGCGCGCTTCGCCATGGAGTTCTGCGCCACCGAGTCCTGCGGTAAGTGCACGCCCTGCCGCATCGGCTCGGTGCGCGGGGTCGAGGTGCTGGACCGGATCATCGCCGGTGCGCCGGGCCAGATGGGGCTGCTGGAAGACCTGTGCGAGACGATGAAATTCGGCTCGCTCTGCGCGTTGGGCGGGTTCACGCCCTATCCGGTGATGAGCGCCGTGCGTCACTTCCCCGAAGATTTCCTGCCGCGCATCGCCGCGCTGGCCGCGGAGTAGAGGCAGATGGGCCTGATACACGAAGCCGATTACGGCACCCCGGCCAGCAAGGGTGCCGCCCCCGTCACGATCAGGATCGACGGTTTCGAGGTGACGGTGCCGGAAGGCACGTCGGTGATGCGGGCGGCGGCGGGGATCGGGGTCAAGATACCGAAGCTGTGCGCGTCCGACACGCTGAACGCCTACGGCTCCTGCCGGATGTGCCTGGTGGAGATCGAGGGGAGGGCCGGCACGCCGGCCAGCTGCACCACGCTGGTCGCACCCGGCATGTCGGTCGTCACCGGCAACGAGCGGCTGCGCAAACTGCGCCGGGGGGTGATGGAGCTGTACATCTCCGACCACCCGCTCGATTGCCTGACCTGTGCCGCCAACGGCGATTGCGAGCTGCAGGACACCGCGGGCGAGGTGGGGCTGCGTGACGTGCGCTACGGCTACGACGGGGCCAACCACCTCGCGTCGAGCAAGGACCAGTCCAACCCGTATTTCGACTACGACCCGTCCAAATGCATCGTCTGCAGCCGCTGCGTGCGCGCCTGCGAGGAGGTGCAGGGCACCTTCGCGCTGACCGTCGATGGCCGCGGGTTCGACAGCCGGATCGCCGCCGGCCAGAACGAGCCGTTCATGACCAGCGAGTGCGTGTCCTGCGGCGCCTGCGTGCAGGCCTGTCCGACGGCCACGCTGATCGAGAAGAAGGTCGTGGAAATCGGCACGCCGGAGCGTTCGGTGGTGACCACCTGCGCCTATTGCGGCGTCGGCTGCCAGTTCAAGGCGGAGATGCGCGGGCCGGAGCTGGTGCGCATGGTGCCCTACAAGGACGGCAAGGCGAATCGCGGGCACAGCTGTGTGAAGGGCCGCTTCGCCTGGGGCTACGCCACGCATCGCGAGCGGGTGACCAGGCCCATGGTGCGCGCCCGCATCACCGACCCGTGGCGGGAAGTGAGCTGGGAGGAGGCGTTCGCCCATGCGGCCGGCGAGATCCGGCGGATCCAGCAGACCTACGGCCGCACCTCCGTCGGCGGCATCACGTCGTCGCGCTGCACCAACGAGGAGACCTACCTGGTGCAGAAGCTGGTGCGCGCCGGCTTCCGCAACAACAACGTGGACACCTGCGCGCGCGTCTGCCATTCGCCCACCGGGTTCGGGCTGTCGCAAACCTACGGCACCTCCGCCGGCACGCAGGATTTCGACAGCATCGAGCAGTGCGACGTTATGCTGGTGATCGGGGCCAACCCCACCGACGGCCATCCGGTGTTCGCCTCACGCATGAAGCGGCGGCTGCGGGCCGGCGCCAAGCTGATCGTGGTCGATCCGCGCCGCATCGACCTGGTACGCAGCCCGCATATCGAGGCCGCGATGCACCTGAAGTTGCAGCCGGGCACCAACGTCGCGGTCGTAACCGCGCTGGCCCATGTGATCGTGGCCGAGGGCCTGGTGGACGAGGCTTTCGTGCGCGAGCGCTGCGACATGGACGAGTTCCACGCCTGGGCGGAGTTCGTGCTGGAGCCGCAGAACGCGCCCGAGCAGGTCGAGCTGGCCTCCGGCGTGCCGGCCGAGCTGATCCGCCGCGCCGCCCGGCTTTACGCCACCGGCGGCAACGCGGCCATCTTCTACGGGCTGGGGGTGACGGAGCACAGCCAGGGCACGACGACGGTCATGGCGATCGCCAACCTGGCGATGGCGACGGGCAATATCGGGCGGCCGGGCGTGGGGGTGAACCCGCTGCGCGGGCAGAACAACGTGCAGGGCAGCTGCGACATGGGCAGCTTCCCGCACGAGCTGCCCGGCTACCGGCACGTCAGCGGGGAGGCGACGCGCGACCTGTTCGCCCAAGCCTGGGGCGTGCGGCTGGACGCCGAGCCGGGCCTGCGCATCAACAACATGCTGGACGCGGCCGTGGATGGCACCTTCCGTGCGCTCTACATCCAGGGCGAGGACATCGCGCAGTCCGATCCGGATTCCAGGCACGTGATCGCCGGGCTGGAGGCGATGGAGTGCGTGATCGTGCAGGACCTGTTCCTGAACGAAACGGCCAACTACGCCCACGTGTTCCTGCCGGGCACCACCTTCCTGGAGAAGGACGGCACCTTCACCAACGCCGAGCGCCGCATCAACCGCGTGC
>CAXUGD010000453.1:0-2642 GCA_964250355.1 uncultured Acetobacteraceae bacterium
GGGGTCGTTGCAGCCGGCCAGCGCCCCGCACAGCACCGCCAGCAGGGCGGCGCGTCGCGCCGCCGCTTGAACGCAGGCGCTGCGGCCCCCACCCTTCCACCAATAACCAGGTATCAAGCCGCAGCCTCCGATTGACGCGCCCGTCTAGCCCGGACGGGCGTACGCCGGAAAGGACCCACAGGAAATGCCCGACACCACCACGCCCCCCGGCGGCAAACCCGGCCTGCACGCCGACCTGAAGCTGGGCGAGTTCAAGCTGGCCGACCCGCAGGTGATCGGCCGCTCCATGGCCGACGTCGCCGAGCGTTCGCAGCGCATCGTGGCCGACTGGCTGGAACGCCAGTCCCACACGGTGCCCAACGCCGACCCGTTGAACATCGGCCGCGCCTTCCTGGAGATGACGGCCAGGCTGATGCAGAACCCCGCCCACCTGATGCAGGCGCAGATCGGCTTCTGGCAGGACTACGTGACGCTGTGGCAGAACACCACGCGCCGCATGATGGGCATGGATGCCGGCCCGGTGATCCAGCCGGACGCAAAGGACAAGCGCTTCCGCGACGAATCCTGGCAGCAGAGCGAGGTGTTCGACTTCATCAAGCAAAGTTACCTGCTCTCGGCGCGCTACGTGCACGACGTGGTGGGCCACGTCGAAGGGCTGGACCCCAAGACGGCCAAGAAGGTCGATTTCTACGCGCGCCAGTTCATGGACGCGATGAGCCCGTCCAACTTCCTGCTGACCAACCCCGAAGTGCTGCGCCGCACCAAGGAGACGGGCGGCGAGAACCTGTTGCGCGGCCTGAACAACCTGCTGGCCGACCTGGAACGCGGCCGCGGCAAGCTTAGCATACGCATGACCGACCCCGATGCGTTCAAGCTCGGCGAGAACATCGCGATCTCGCCCGGCCGCGTCGTGTACCAGAACGCGCTGATGCAGCTGATCCAGTACGATCCCAGCACGCCAACCGTGCTGAAACGTCCGCTGCTGATCCTGCCGCCCTGGATCAACAAGTTCTACATTCTCGACCTGCGGCCGAAGAACAGCCTGGTGCGCTACGCGGTCAGCCAGGGGCACACCGTGTTCATGGTCAGCTGGGTGAACCCCGACGAGAGCCTGGCCGATGTGGGTTTCGAGGATTACATGCACCAGGGCGTGTTCGCGGCGCTCGACGCGATCGAGGCGGCCACCGGCGAACGCGACGTCAACGCCATCGGCTACTGCCTGGGCGGCACGCTGCTGGGCTGCACGCTGGCCTGGATGGCAAAGCGCGGCATCGACCGTATCCGATCGGCCACGTTCTTCGTCTCCCTGCTCGATTTCGAGGAGGCCGGCGAGCTCGGCGTGTTCATCGACGAGGAGCAGCTGAAAGACATCGAGGCCCGCATGGGGGAGCGCGGCTACCTCGAAGGCAGCGACATGGCGGTCACCTTCAACATGCTGCGCGCCAACGACCTGATCTGGTCGTTTGTGGTGAACAACTACCTGCTGGGTAACGACCCGTTCCCCTTCGACCTGCTCTATTGGAACGCGGACGCCACCCGCATGCCGGCGCGCATGCACAGCTTCTACCTGCGCCAGATGTACCAGCTGAACCTGCTCTCCAAGCCGGACGGCATCACGCTGGATGGCGAGCAGCTCGACCTCGGCCGGATCACCGCGCCCGCCTATTTCCTGTCCACCCGGGAAGACCATATCGCGCCCTGGCGATCCACCTATCGCGGCACGCAGTTGCTGGGCGGCGAGAAGCGCTTCGTGCTGGCCGCCTCCGGCCACATCGCGGGCGTGGTCAACCCGCCCGAAGGCGGCAAGTACAACCACTGGGTCAACGAAGCCCTGCCGCCCTCGCCGCAGGACTGGCTGGAAGGCGCCGTGGAACTGGCCGGCTCCTGGTGGAACGACTGGAACCGCTGGGTGACCGCCCAGGCATCCGAGCAGGTGCCGGCCCGCGTGCCGGGCAGCGGCAAGCTGGCGGTTATGGAGGACGCGCCGGGCAGCTACGTCCGGGTAAAGTCCGACAGCTGAGGCGGCGCTGCGTGATATGGCGGCGACGCACTCTCACATCTGCGTGAGGGTGCCGGACGTCTCAATTCCGGAGCGGGTCGTTAAGGATTTGCGAGCAAGCTGGGGACTGTTCGGCGGATTGTCCGTCGTCTCTCGCGACCGGGTCTCCCATGCTCATCCTCATCGGCAGCGCCGTCCTGTTCAGCCTCCTCTTCCTGGTATCGGCCGCGGGCTACCGCGCTGCCGCGGCGTGGCGTGCGCAGGAAGCAGCCACCGACACGTTGCGCGCGCAGTTCCAGCTCGACCTGTTCCGTGCCGGGCGGCGCGACCCGCTGACCGGGCTGTCCACCCGGCCCGCCTTTATCGAGAAGCTGTCTGCCGCGCTCGCCCGCAACCCGCGTCAGGCGGTGTTCCGCATCGACCTTGAAGGGTTCGCCGCCGTCATCGACATCTTCGGCGAGGCAGCCGGCGAGGAGGTGCTGCGCGTGCTGGGCGACCGGCTGCGCGGCCTGGCCCCCACGCCTGAGCATGCCGCCCGCCTCGATGGCGACGGCTTTGCGCTGCTCAGCGACCGGACGGAGGACCTCGACGACCTCGCCGCCACCGCGGACCGCTTGCTGGCCGCGCTGCGGGAGCCTTACCC
>CAXUGD010000454.1:0-2636 GCA_964250355.1 uncultured Acetobacteraceae bacterium
GCTCTCCACCGTGCGCCGCAGCACCGCCTGGCGGCCCGCCACGTGCCCGCGCTCCGGGCGCCTGCTGCCGTAGGCGCCGGCCAGCCTGCCGGCCGAACGCAGGGCGTCCGGCTCGCTCAAGCTGTCTGGGGTGACGGGAAGCTGTCGCATGGGCGCCATTTCTTGCTCGCCCCGATTAAAGGCCGCTCTTCCCGCAAAGTGTCAAGCTAGATTTACGTAAGGCTTGCTTGACAGTCGGCGAGGCCGCGTCCTAGCCTTCGGCCAACGGTCCAGCCCCTAAACTCGATGGGCGGCCCGGGAGCGCAAACCCTACCAGCGCACCGATTGCAGGAGCGTCTAGCAATGTTCGCAAACGCCGTTCTGGGCCGCCTGGTCAACGCCGTGGACAGCTGCCCCTGGGGCGCCTCCACCGGCCGGCACGTGCGTGGCCTGTCCGGCGGTTCTTCGGCGCACTGGCAGCGCAGCCTGGGGCGCCGGCCACTCTACACGCCCGAGGAGAAGCGGCGCCGCGACGCCTCGCCCTGGACCCTCGTGCAGGGCGTGCTGGCGCCCGTGCAGTTCGCCGTGTTCGCCGTCAGCCTGGCGCTGGTGATGCACTACCTGCTGACCGGCGCGGGCGGCCAGGCCGCCACCTGGTCCGTCGTGGCCAAGACCCTCGTGCTCTACGCCATCATGGTCACCGGCGCCGTGTGGGAGAACGCGATCTTCGGCCGCTACCTGTTCGCGCCGGCGTTCTTCTGGGAGGACGCAGTCAGCATGGTGGTGGTGGCACTGCACACCGCCTACCTGGCCGCCCTGCTGTCCGGCGCGCTTGACGGACGCGGGCTGATGCTGCTGGCGCTGACCGCCTACGGCGCCTACGTGCTGAACGCCGCGCAATTCGTGCTGAAGCTGCGCGCGGCGCGGCTGGCCGAGCAGCACCCGTGGCACCGGGCGGCGCACGGGTTGAGGCAGGCCTGATGCCGGCCGGCCAGGCCATCCTTGCTTCGGGCTGCACCGACGCGCCGATCCTGCGCGAACGCGGCCAGCGTGAGGTGTTCTGCGGGCTGACCGGCATCGTCTGGCTGCACCGCAAGATACAGGACGCGTTCTTCCTGGTGGTGGGCAGCCGCACCTGCGCGCACCTCATCCAGTCGGCGGCCGGCGTGATGATCTTCGCCGAACCGCGCTTTGCCACCGCAATCATCGACGAGCGCGACCTGGCCGGGCTGGCCGACGCCAATGACGAGCTGGACCGCGTGGTGGCCCAGCTGCTGGACCGCCGGCCGGAGATCAAGCTGCTGTTCCTGGTGGGCTCCTGCCCCTCCGAGGTGATCAAGCTGGACCTGTCGCGCGCCGCCGAACGTCTGTCGCAGACGCACATGCCGCAGGTGCGCGTGCTGAACTATTCGGGCAGCGGCATCGAGACCACCTTCACCCAGGGCGAAGATGCCTGCCTGGCGGCGCTGGTGCCGGTGATGCCGAAGCCGGCCGCATCCGCGCCGCAGTCCCTGCTGGTCGTGGGCGCCTTGGCCGAGGTGGTGGAAGACCAGATGCGCCGCCTGTTCGCCGCGATGGGCATCGAGCAGGTAGGCTTCATGCCGCCGCGCCGCTCGGTGGATCTCCCGGCCGTCGGCCCCGGCACCGCCCTGCTGCTGGCACAGCCTTTCCTGGCCGAGACGTCGCGGGCGCTGGAGGCACGCGGCGCCACGCGGCTGGCAGCACCGTTTCCCCTTGGCGCCGAGGGCACCACCCTGTGGCTGCAGGCCGCCGCCGATGCGTTCGGCGTGCCCCCCTCGCGTTTCCAGGCCGCCACCGCACCCTCGCGCGAACGCGCACTGCGCGCCCTCGGCACGATCCGTGGCGAGCTTGCCGGCAAGCGCATCTTCTTCTTCCCCGACAGCCAGCTGGAACTGCCCTTGGCACGCTTCTGCGCCCGCGAACTGGGCATGGAGCTGGTCGAGGTCGGCACCCCCTACCTGCACCGCCAGCATCTGGCGCCCGAACTGTCGCTGCTGCCGGAGGGCACGGCGCTCAGCGAAGGCCAGGACGTGGACCGGCAGCTGGACCGCTGCCGCGCCGGGAAACCCGACCTGGTGGTGTGCGGGCTGGGCCTGGCGAACCCGCTGGAAGCGGAGGGCATCTCGACGAAGTGGTCGATCGAGCTGCTGTTCACGCCGATCCAGGGCTACAACCAGGCGGCCGACCTGGCCGAGCTGTTCGCCCGCCCGCTGGTGCGCCGCATGAAGCTGGCGGTCTAGCCCATGCAGCTCACGCTCTGGACCTATGAGGGGCCGCCGCATGTCGGCGCCATGCGGGTCGTCACCGCCATGCGGGGCGTGCACTACGTGCTGCACGCGCCGCAGGGCGATACCTACGCCGACCTCCTGTTCACCATGATCGAGCGCCGCGCCGCGCGCCCGCCCGTCACCTACACCACGTTCCAGGCGCGCGACCTGGGCGGCGACACCGCCGAGCTGTTCAAGACCGCCGCGCGCGACGCCTACGAGCGTTTCCAGCCGCAGGCCCTGCTGGTCGGCGCCTCCTGCACCGCCGAGCTGATCCAGGACGACCCCGGCGGCCTGGCCAGCGCGCTCGACCTGCCGGTGCCGGTGGTGCCGCTGGAGCTGCCCTCGTACTCGAAGAAGGAGAACTGG
>CAXUGD010000455.1:0-2635 GCA_964250355.1 uncultured Acetobacteraceae bacterium
CTCAAGGCACGGGCAGTAACGCATGGACCACTTCACCCCGCCATCCGCCTCCTAGTTGAACGCGGTAGAGACCTTCTTCTCCGTGTTGACCCGCAACCGCATTCGCCGCGGCAGCTTCCACTCGCTGCTCGATCTGCAGACCGCCGGCCGGTGACGCTGCGCTGGGCGACCAGCATGTCGAACGCGACGAGAAGGTTGAGGTCGAACCGGCGCAGGCTGGCCGTGTCGCTGGAGTCCTGTCCCACCCGGCTGATCCTCCGACGACCCGCGCTCACGACAGGAAGGCATTAGGGAGCGCATCCAGGCAAGAGCCGTGTGACGGCTCCGCTACTTTGTAGCCGCAGCCGAGCCCCGCGGCGTGTCCAGAGCCGCACGCAAGCTTGCTACCTCCCTCTCGAGCGCGAGAATCCGGCGGTTCTGAATATCGTCGTGGGTGGTTTCCAAAGCCTCCTCGGCGTCGCGCAACCAGGTCCACAGGCGGCGCCAAGCGCTTGCCCCCTGCATCGGAGGGGCCGTTCGATGGAACTCATCCGGCATGGTTTGCCTCCCCGCCGCAGGCGGCCAGCACGTCCCCGGCCAGTTCGGGGTCGCTCGCCCTGGCAATGACCATGGCGCCCACCAGCATGCTGAACTCCCGAAGCGCTGCCGTGCGGCGCGCGGCGGCCGGGCCCTTCCGGCTACCGGCGATGGCGCCGACCACGCGCCGGACACCCGCGCCGAACGCCGCCTTCAGCGCGACCGATCCACGACCGACCTCCGCCCCGAGAGCCGCAACGGGACAGCCTAGCCCGGGCTGGGCCATGTGCCCGCGTGATAGATAGCGCGTCCTGTAAGCCTCAACGGCATGAGCTGGATCGCCCGTCTCGAGCGCATCGGCGAAGGCCGAGAAGGCGTCGTCCAGCGCACGCACGACCAGCGCGTCCTTGCTGGGGAAGTGCTTGTAGAAGCCGCCATGCGTCATCCCGGCGTCACTCATCACGTCGGCGACGCTGGTGTTCTCCAAGCCCCTCTCGCGCAGCCGCCGCGACGCACTCGCCACGATGCGGTCGTGGCTCCTCTCCTTCTCGTCCTGAGACATCCGCATTGGCCTACATTCTCCAGAACCTCTTGACAAAATGGAAGATAAGTATCATCCATTAAGATGTCAATGATCATCCAATAAGCGAGAAGGAGAGCGTGGCCATGATCGTCCGCTGCCGTCGATGACACCGTGTCTGACCGCCGTGACCGCGGCTTCCGGCAAAACCGGGCAGGCCGTCATGCACGAACTCCTGGCCCGGGGACTGCCGGTGCGCGCCCTGGTGCGCCGCCGCAATGTCCGCAGCGAGTCACTGGCCAGGCTCGGCGCCGAGGTGGTGGAGACGGACCTGTTCGACGCCGAACGGATGGCGGCCGCCCTGCGCGGCGTGCAGCGCGCTTACTACTGCCCGCCGATCGATCCGCAAACGCTCAGGACGTTGGATGCTTTCATCCACGCCGCCGAGGCGAACCGGCTGGAGGCGGTGGCCGCGATGACGCAGTGGCTCGCCGGCCCGAATCACCCGACGCGGATGACGCGCGACATGTAGGACGTCGAGCAGCGCCTGCCGACGCTGAAGGGCGCGGCTGTGACCATCCTCAATCCCGGCTTCTTCGCCGACAACTACTTGCGCGTCACGATCGGCATGGCCGCCCAGCTCGGCCTGTATCCGAACTTCGTGGGCGACAGCCGCAACGCGCCGCCGTCCAACGACGACATGGCGCGTGTGGCCGCCCGCGTGCTGGCCGACCCTGGCCGCTTCGCAGGTCGCCGCCTGCGTATCACCGGACCGGCGCTGATCGGGGTCGCCGAGATCACTGCTGCGTTGTCGAAGGTGCTTGGTCGCCGCGTGCGCCGGATCGATGCGCCCGAGTGGCTCCTCAACAAGGTCGCCGCCTATCGCGGCGAGCCCCGCTACGCCATGGCGGTGTTCCGCCACTACCTCGTGGACCACCGGCAGGGGGCCTTCGAGTACGGCGCGCCGACCGAGGTGGTGCAGGAGGTGACAGGTCGGCCAGCGGAAAGCTTCGAGGCCACCGTGCGCAGCTACGCCTTGCGACCGGAGGCGAGGCGCGGCGGTGCGGCGTTCCGCAAAGTGCTCACCGAGTTCATGCTGTCCCCCGCCTGGCGCGGCTACGACCACCAGGCTACCGAACGACGCCTGGGCGTCTCCCCGCCCCCTGGCGCGCTCTACGCCATGCAGGACGAGGCCTGGCGCGCGGACCATGCCCACGCGGATGGCGGCGCAACGGCGGACAACGTCCAGATACTGCGGCGCAGCGCATGACCGCGCCGTTATTCCTGGCCTTCGTTGCCGGCATGGCGGTCGTGGTCGTTCTGGTGGCAGTGCAATTTCTGCCGCGCCGCACCGCGGCCGGCATCGGCGCCGGGCTGGCGCTGTGGCTCGCCTATGTGGGCGTGCTGAGCCGGTCGGGTGCCATCGCGGACGCCGCGCTGCGGCCGCCCGCCATCCTCACCGTCGTCGGGCCGGTGGTGCTGTTCGTGGTCTTCGCCGTGGTGCGCTCGCAAGGGGCGGGGCGCATTGCGTCGGCCGTGCCGCTGCCGCTGCTGATCGGGCTGGAAAGCTTCCGCGTTGGCGTCGAGCTCTTCCTGCAC
>CAXUGD010000456.1:0-2634 GCA_964250355.1 uncultured Acetobacteraceae bacterium
CCCCACCCCGGTTGACGCCGCCCCCCAAATCCACCGACGCTGCCCGCCGGGGGATCGCCATGCAAACCACACAAAGTCCGCGCCACGTCGTCGCCGCCTGTTACCTGGGGTGGACGCTCGACGCGCTCGACTTCTTCATCATGGTGTTCGTCTTCGACGACGTGGCCAAGGAGTTCGGCATCGGCGTCACCTCCGTCACCTTTGCCGTCACACTCACGCTGGCCATGCGGGCGCTGGGCGCCTTCATCTTCGGCCGCCTGGCCGACCGCTACGGCCGGCGCCCGGCGCTGATGGCCAGCATTCTAGGCTTCTCCCTGCTCGGCTTCTGCACAGGCCTAGCCCCCAACGCCACCCTGTTCTTCATCGTCCGCGCATTGTTCGGCATCGCCATGGGCGGCGAGTGGGGGGTGGGCGCCTCGCTCACCATGGAGAGCATTCCCGCCCACTGGCGCGGCCCGGTAAGCGGGCTGCTGCAGGCAGGCTACCCCAGCGGCTACCTGCTCGCCTCACTGCTCTACCTTGCCTACCCCTGGCTGCACTGGCGCGGCATGTTCATGGCCGGCGCAATCCCCGCCTTGCTGGTGCTCTACATACGCAGCGCGGTGCCCGAAAGCCCCGACTGGTCGGCGCGCGCCGAAGCCACCGCGCGGGCACGGCTGACCGACGTGGTGCGGCGCAACTTGGGCCTCACGCTCTACGCTGCCGTGCTGATGGCGTGCTTCAACTTCTTCAGCCACGGCACGCAGGACCTCTACCCGCGCTACCTGCGCAACCAGCACGGCATCACGGGGCCGCACCTCACCACGATCGTGGTCATCTACAACATCGGTGCCATCCTCGGCGGCATCGGTTTCGCCAGCCTGTCGCAGCGCATCGGCCGGCGCCGGGCCATTGGCCTGGCCGCCGCGCTCTCGCTGCCGTTGCTGCCGCTCTGGGCCTTCTCGTCGCAGCCGATCTGGATCGGCGTCGGCGCGTTCCTCATGCAGGTCTGCGTCCAGGGCGCCTGGGGCGTGGTGCCCGTGCACCTCAACGAGCTGTCGCCGCCCGCCATACGCGGCACCTTCCCCGGCATCACCTACCAGCTCGGCAATTTCCTGGCCGCCATCAACCTGCCGCTGCAAAATGCCTGGGCCGACCGCCTGGGCCACGATTTCCGCTGGCCGCTGGTGGGCGTCGCCGGCACCGCCGCGGTGCTGATCGTGGCCCTGATGGCGTTCGGCCGCGAGGCCCGTAACGTGCGCATGGGCCATTTCGGCACCGCCGAACCGCAAACCGGATGACCACTGCCGACATACGCCCAACGACCCTCGCCGGCCGCCACGTGACGCTCGCCCCGCTTTCGTCCGGGCACCACGACGGCTTGGTCGAAGCCGCGACCGACGGCGCGCTATGGCAGCTTTGGTACACGGGCGTTCCCTCGCCCGAGGAGATGAAGGCCGAGATCGAACGCCGGCTCGGCCTGGCAGCCGCCGGCACCATGCTGCCCTTCTGCGTGTTCGACAGTGCGGGGCGTATTGCCGGCATGACGACCTACATGAACATCGACGCCGCCAACCGCCGCGTGGAGATCGGCTCCACCTGGTATGCACGCCGTGTGCAACGCACCGCGCTCAACACCGAAGCCAAGCTGCTGCTCCTGGCCCACGCTTTCGACGACCTGGGCTGCATCGCCGTCGAGTTCCGCACCAACTTCCTGAACCAGCAAAGCCGCCGCGCGATCGAGCGGTTGGGCGCCAAGCTGGACGGCGTGCTCCGCTGTCATGGGCACAGCAAGGACGGCAGCCTGCGCGACACCTGCGTCTATAGCATCACCGCCGCCGAATGGCCCACCGTGCGCACGCATCTTCGCTGGCAGTTGGCCAGGCCGCGCGCCCATCCGGCTTGATTCGCCGCCCACCCCAAGGCAGGGTCCGCCCGACAAACGCACGCCACCCAAAGGATTCGCCATGCTCGCCCGCACGGATCTCGATCCGCAGGAAGCCCTGGTCTGCACCATGGTGCTCGTCGCCGCCGCCGAGACCCGCGGCATCACCGACCGCGAGATCGGCGTCATGGCCACCCTGGTGCAAACCCTGCCCGCCTTCGAAGGCTTCTCCAACGACCAGCTCCAGCACGCCATCGACGCCACCGTGCAGCTGCTGCGCGAGGATGACGGCCTGGCCCATGCCGGCCGCCTGATTCGCGGCGCGCTGGACGGCCGGCTGCGCGAGACCGCCTACACGCTGGCCTGCGAGGTCGTCGCCGCCGACCGCGTGCACGGCCAGGCCATCCTGCAGATGCTGGAGTTCATCGGCAGCGAGCTGAAGCTCGACACGCTGGTCGTCTCCGCCATCGAACGCGGCACCCGCGCCCGCTACCAGCGCATCGAGCGCCGCGCCGCGCCGTAAGATGGGATGCCCTTCGCACCCCATCGGAACACCGCGCCCATCCCCGCGTTCTGCGCCTAACCGAGCAGGACCCGACCCATGCCCAGCGACCAGACCAACCAGGCCAGCCCGACGCTCAACGAAACCATCCAGGAAGTGCAAGGCGTCTTCCCCAGCAACGCCGCCCTGCAGGACGCGGTCGGCCGCCTGACCCGCTCGGGTTTCGATCGCGCCGCCATCAGCCTGCCCGCGGCCAACCCGGACGCGG
>CAXUGD010000457.1:0-2633 GCA_964250355.1 uncultured Acetobacteraceae bacterium
CCTAGTACTACAGCCGGGGTTGATGCGGGCGTGGCCTGGCGCGCAGGCGTTTGTTCCAGTGAGCACGACGGGCGCGTTGCTGATGCTGTCGGCGCCAGGCGGACCAGCATAGGGACGCCTCTGCGCTGAGCGGATGTATCCAGACCACACGCCAGAGCAGGCGCCTGACTTCGGGCATGGTCACCGGCAACAGGTCGGCGGCCAGGTCCACCGGAACCTCACCCCCCGACAGCCTCGCGGCGCACGGCGGCGAGGTAGGCGAGAGCCAGCATGGCCAGCGTGACGTGCCGGTGCCAGCCAACCCAGGACCGCACCTCGTAGTGGCCAAGGCCCACCTCGCCCTTGGCCTGCTCAAACAGGCTCTCGATGTGCCAGCGCATGCCCGCGACGCGCACCAGCTCGGCCAGCGTGGTGCCCGCAGGCGCGTGCGTGAGATAGAAGGTCAGCTCGGTCGGCTTGGCGACGGACCGGCGCACCAGCAACGCGCACTGGAAGCCGGGTGCCGCGCCGTTGTAGGGCATGCACGCCCAGTCATAGAAGCGCGGCCCTTTCGCGCCGTCTCCTGCGCTCAGCCGCTCCCAGGCTCGCCTGGGCAGTCCCTTGATCCAGGTCGTGACCGGTCGCATCCCGAGCCGCTGGCCGGAGGTGACAGCCAGCACGTAGCCGCGCCCGTGCTGTTCCGCCCAGCGGTGGATGGTGTGGTCTGCCCCATATACGCTGTCGCCGGTGACCCAGGAGAAGGGCACGCCCGCGGCCCGTGCCTGTTCCAGCATGGCCAGGCCCAGCTTCGGCTTGGTGGTGAACACAACGTCGTCCGGGACACGGGCTTCCCGGCGCCGGTCCGCATCCTCAGCCCACTCCTTGGGCAGGTAAAGGGCGCGGTCGAGCAGGGCATGGCCGTGCTGGCCGGCGTAGCCGAGGAACACACCAACCTGGCTGTTCTCGATCCGCCCCGCCGTGCCGCTGTATTGCCGCTGCACCCCGGCCGACTTGGCGCCTTTCTTGAGAAAGCCGGTTTCATCAAGGACGAGCACGGCATCCGCATCGCCAAGGTGCTCCACTACATAGGCTTGCAGGTCGTCGCGGACCGCGTCGGCATCCCACTGCGCCCGGCTCAGGAAGTCCTGCACCCCGTCCGGGGTTGCGTCACCCGCGGCCTCCGCCAACTGCCAGCCGTTCTTGCGCTCCACCGGCGCCAGCAAGCCATGCAGATAGGCCGCGGCCCGCCGACGCGGCTCGGCACGGGCGAACCGTGGGGCGATCCGCTCCAGCACCGCATCCAGGCTGCCCGCCCAGCCCAGCACATCCGCTTGCGTCACCATGCCAAAACACCTCCCGGCACCAGCAACGCACAACCCCGGCTGTAGTACTAGAGCTTTTTCCGATCAAAACGGATCGGAAGAAAGCTCTAGAACTTTGTTTTGACGAGCATCTTTGTCCGACGGGTGACCCCGTTTGGTCGGACGATGCTCTAACCTGCCGCCGCCTGAACTTGACGATGGGGAGCGAACAGGCGTTCGAGCCGGGTCTGTATGGCGTCGGCGTCGTACAGAGTCGCAACGACGGCACGGGCGGCCAGCCCAAGCCGACGGCCATGGGCCGGATCGGCGAGGAGTTCCAGGCACGCAGCGGCGAAGTCCTCGTCGCTGTCGCGGAACAGGGCGTCCCGCCCGTCGGTGAAGTCGATGCCTTCGGCACCCATGCGCGTGCTGACGATTGGGAGGGCGCGCGCGGCGGCATCAAGCAGCTTGATGCGGGTGCCACCGCCGTTGACCATCGGGCACACGAACACGGCGGTTCGGGCCATGACCGGATCGAGGTCGTGCACGAAGCCCAGGTACTCGACGTTGCGCGGGTGGCCGGCGCGGGAGGAAAGAGCGTCGCTGCCCAACCCGGCAATGACGAGCGTCGCGGCAGGGTTCTCTGCGAGCACGCGGGGGAAGATCCGCGTGACCATGCGCTCGGCGGCCTCCTGGTTGGGACCGTGGCCCATGCTGCCCACGAACAACAATTGCGGCGTTGCGGACGGCCCGCACGGGTCTGCCGGCATATCAACAGCGTTCGGCACGACATGTACTCGCGGAATGCCGAGCCGGATCAAATGGTCGCGGTCCCCATTGGAACAGACCAGCATCGCTTCGGCCTCTCGCGCCGCGCGGCGTTCGGCCAGCAACAGGGCCGGGATGTGCGACAGCATCAGCATCTTGCCCGGGGTCAGCGGCTTTTGCCGACACCAGCGCCAGCGCACCAGATGCTGCACGTCGTCGAGATCCACGATGAGCCGGCGCGGCCGACGCCCCGAGCGCAGCAGGGCGCACGTCACATGGAGGTTCAGCGTCACCACCAAGTCCGGCTGCGTATCGATGAGCTGCGCGACCGCCGTCGCCTGTTCAGGCCCGGCCCATGCGGCGAGGGCGGGCTGCTCCGCCGCGCTTGCCATCCCGCGCAAGTAGTAGTCGGTGAACGAGCAGCCGCGTGTGCGGCGGCGAACGAGGTGGACGCGGATCGGAGTTTCCCAGTATTCGCTTTCCACCGCGGACTGCCGGTCGGCCGCATCGCCAAGGCTGACGCCGGGCAGCACGTCCTGGTCGGTCACGAAGTAGACGATCTCAATCCCGGCTCCGAGTGCGCGC
>CAXUGD010000458.1:0-2618 GCA_964250355.1 uncultured Acetobacteraceae bacterium
GGGCCAGCGCGCCAGCCGCGAGAACCTGGCCGTGTTCATCGAGGCCGCCCGTGCACGGGCAGAGGCGCTGGATCACGTGCTGCTGCACGGTCCCCCGGGCCTGGGCAAGACCACGCTGGCGCAGATTGTGGCGCGCGAGCTGGGCGTGGGGTTCCGCGCCACCTCCGGCCCGGTGATCCAGCGCGCCGGCGACCTGGCCGCCATCCTGACCAACCTGCAGGCGCGCGACGTTCTGTTCATCGACGAGATCCACCGGCTGCAGCCGGCCATCGAAGAGATCCTCTACCCCGCGATGGAGGATTTCCAGCTGGACCTGATCATCGGCGAGGGACCGGCCGCACGCTCCGTCCGCATCGACCTGCAACCCTTCACGCTGGTGGGTGCGACCACGCGGGCGGGCCTGCTGGCCACCCCGCTGCGCGACCGTTTCGGCATCCCGCTGCGGCTGGTCTTCTACACCCCGGACGAACTCACCCTGATCGTGGCCCGCGGAGCCGAAAAACTGCAGTTCGGCCTGACGGATGACGGCGCACGCGAGATCGCGCGGCGGTCGCGCGGCACCCCGCGGATCGCTGGCCGGCTGCTGCGCCGGGTGCGCGACTTCGCGCTGGTCTCCGGCCGCCGCACGGTGGATCGGGAGACGGCGGACGCCGCCCTGCTGCGGCTGGAGGTGGATGCGCTGGGCCTGGACGCGATGGACCGCCGCTACCTGCGCCGCATGGCCGAGCATCACGGCGGCGGCCCGGTGGGCGTGGAAACGCTGGCGGCCGCCCTGGCCGAAGCGCGCGACACGCTGGAGGACGTGGTGGAACCCTACCTGATCCAGGAAGGCCTGATGCTGCGCACAAGCCGCGGTCGCATGCTGGGCGAGCCGGGTTGGCGGCACCTGGGCCTTGCCCCGCCGGCCCGGCCCATGGACCTGCTCCTATGACGGCCCACACCTACAGGTTCCGCGTCCACTACGCCGACACCGATGCCGGCGGCGTGGTCCACCACGCCAACTTCCTGGTGATGGCCGAGCGCGCCCGCACGGAGGCGCTGCGTGAGGCGGACCTGCCGCATGAGGCGATGCGCCGGGATCATGACTGCATCTTCATGGTACGCCGCGCCAATCTGGAGTATCTGCGCCCAGCCCTGCTGGACGACATGCTGACCGTAACCACAACCAGGCTTGCCGAGACCGGGGCAACCGTCACCCTGCGCCAGGCTTTCGCGCGCGAGGACGGCACCGCCCTGGCCACGCTGGACGTGGTGCTGGCCTGCGTGCGCGCGTCCACCGGCCGGCCCGCGCGCATCCCGCCGCGCTGGCGCCATATCCCCAGCTGAGGAGACCCTGTTGGACCCCACGGTTACCGCCACCAACCTCCCGGCGCCGTCCGGCGACCTCAGCCTGGTCAGCCTGTTCTGGCAGGCCGACATCGTGGTCAAGCTGGTCATGCTGCTGCTGCTGGCCGCCAGCATCTGGGTCTGGGCGATCGTGTTCGAGAAGGTGACGGCCTTGCGCCGGGTGAACCGCTTGGCCACCACCTTCGAGGACCGTTTCTGGTCCGGCGGCAGCCTGGAAGACCTCTACGACCAGGAGGGCGCGCGCCCCGCGCACCCGATTGCCGCCGTGTTCGGCGCGGCGATGGGCGAGTGGCGCCGCAGCAGCCGGGTGGCGGGTGCGGATATGGCCCGCGGCAGCGTGCGCGACCGCATCGACCGCGCGATGAACGTGACAGTGACCCGCGAGATGGAGCGGCTGGAGCGCTGGATGGTGTTCCTGGCGTCGGTCGGCTCCATCGGTCCGTTCATCGGCCTGTTCGGCACCGTTTGGGGCATCATGCACAGCTTCTCGGCCATCGCCGCCATGCACAACACCAACCTGTCCGTGGTGGCGCCCGGCATCGCCGAAGCGCTGTTCGCCACCGCCATCGGCCTGGTGGCCGCCATACCGGCGGTGCTGGCCTACAACCAGATCTCGACCGCGCTCGGCCGGTTTGCCTCGCGCCTGGAGGGTTTCGGCGTGGAGTTCGGCGCCATCCTGAGCCGGCAGAGCGAGGAGAAGGTGTGATGGCCGGCGGGCTGATGGGCCGCGGTGGCGGGCGCGGACGCTACCGGTCGATGTCCGAGATCAACGTGACGCCGCTGGTCGATGTGATGCTGGTGCTGTTGATCGTGTTCATGGTGACCGCACCCATGCTGACCTCCGGGGTGAATGTCGATCTGCCCAAGACGAGCGCGCAGCCGCTGAACGCCGACGCCAAGCCGCTGACCGTCACCATCAGTGCCGACGGCCAGATCCATTTCGGCGACGAGGCGGTGCTGCCCGGCGACCTGGTGGGCCAGTTGCAGGCCGCCAGCGGAGGCGACAACGCACGCCGCATCTTTGTGCGCGGCGACAAGTCCATCCCCTACGGCCAAGTGATGCAGGTGATGGCCAGCATTGCCGCGGGCGGCTTCACCAAGGTCGCCCTGCTGGCCGAGCAGACCCAGAAATAGCCACGCGATGCGGTCGGGCATGGGGCGTACGGCGGCGGTCTCGGCGGGTTTGCACCTGATGATCCTGCTCGCGCTTCTTGTGGTGATCCCGACGCCACCCCCGCCCCCGCCGCCGCCCGATGACGGGGTGGAAGTGG
>CAXUGD010000459.1:0-2616 GCA_964250355.1 uncultured Acetobacteraceae bacterium
CGTGCTGTGCGAGAAGCCGATGGCGGCCAATCTCGCCGACGCACGCGCCATGGTGGCGGCCTGCGAGCGGGCAGGCGTCACCTACGCCACCGCCTTCGACCAGCGCTTCCACCCCGCGCATCGCCACCTGGCCTCGCTGCTCCGGGACGGCGCCCTCGGCACCGTCAGCGCCATACGCATGGTGTATTGCTGCTGGGTAGGACCCGGCTTCGGGGGCGACAACTGGCGGATCGACCCGGCGCGGGCCGGCGGGGGCGCGCTGATCGACCTGGCGCCGCACGGGCTGGACCTGGCCGCGTGCCTGCTGGGCGAGCGGCTGACGGAGGTGGCGGCATTCGGCCAGTCGCGCGTGCACGCCTACGCGGTCGAGGACGGGGCGCTGCTGATGGCGCGCAGCCGGTCGGGCGTGCTGGTGCAACTGCACGTTGCCTACAACACCCCCGAGACGTTTCCGCGCCGCCGGCTGGAGATCGTGGGGACCGAAGCGCAAGTCGTGGCCACCGACACCATGGGCCAGACGCCCGGCGGCACGTTGCATCTGACACGCGCGGCAGACGGCCGGACGGAGCAACTGGAGGTGCCGGACGCCGACCGCTCGCCCTTCCTGAATCAGGTGGAAGCCTTTGCCGACGCCGTGCTGGCCGGCACGCCCTTCGCCTACCCGCCCGCCCACGACTTGCACGTCATGGAACTGGTGATGCGCGCCCAGGCCCAGGCCAGGCCCACCCCGGGCGGTCTGCACCATGCCGCTTGAACCCTATGCCTGCACCAATTGCGGCCATTGGCAGCGCTACTTCGCCGTGCCGCCCGACTGCCCGATCTGCTCGGACGTGCGCAACGACCTGCCCGCGGATGGCTGGGCCTTTGCCCGGCCGCACGAACTGGAGGGGCGCTCGCAATACCATTGGCGGGAAGCCATCCCCGGCGTGTGGGAGTTCTGGTCCACCCCGCGTTTCGGCCTGGACAGCCACGGCTGGCTGCTGACCTACCCGGAGGGCAACGTGGCCTTCGAGGCGGCGCCGCACTACAACGCGGCCCAGCTCGCCCAGATCGAGGCGCTCGGCGGCATCGCCTTCCTCGCCGCCTCCCACCCGCACGGCTACGGCGCGCTCTATCAGCTGCAGGACCGCTTCAAGCCCGAGCTGCTGATCCAGAAGGACGACCTGCAATGGACCAAGGCGATGCGCGTGACGCTGCCCTATGACGAAACCTTCGAGATCAGGCCGGGCCTCGTGCTGCACCACACCGGCGGGCATTACGAGGGCCACGCCATCCTGCACGATGCCGGCCGCCGCGCCGTGTTCGCCGGCGACGCGCTGAAGATCGACTTCGCCGCCAGCGGCGCCGCGCAGGCGATCTCCTGCCACAAGGCCTACCACAAGCAGATACCGCTCTCGCATGACGAGCTGCGCCGCTACCGCCGCGTGTTCGAGCGGCTGGACTTCACCGCCGTGTTCACGCCGTTCGAATACGCGACCGGGATCGGCACCGCCGACGCCCTCGCCTTGCTGGACACGATGATTGCGGGGCATCCCAACACGCGGCCGATGCGGCTGGCATCGTGACTGGCCACTACCTGCCACAGGCCATCCCCGAGGCCGCCGCCGCCTACATCGACTCGATGCCGCCCGGCCGCGTGGAGCTGTTCAGCCTGACGCCGCTGGACCGCACCGGCATCGCCTGCTGGAACGTCATCTTCCTGCCCGCCGACGGCAAGCCCTTCCAGGGCGAGACGCCGCACGGCGTGGGCTACGGCGTCACCGATGCGGACGCCATCATCGGCACCACGGGCGAGCTGGCCGAGGCGGTGCACTCGGCCAGCGGCTACGAACGGCTGCCACTGAGGGCCGCAAGCTACGCCAGCCTGGCCGCCGAGCTGGGCCCGCGCGGGGTGGCCGACCCGCTGACGCTGTGCCTGCCCGCCGGCAGCACGGTGGATCACGGGACGGTGATGGACTGGGTCCCGGCCCAGCGCTGGCCCGACGGCGAGACGGTGCTGGTGCCGGCCGAGATGGCGGCCTGCGCCACCTGCGACCTCCGGCCCGGCTACATCCCCTTTACCACGCCCATCACCAACGGGCTGGGCGCCGGCCCCACGCTCGATTTCGCCATCGGCCACGGCATCGGCGAGCTGCTGCAGCGCGACGGCAACGGCCTGGGCTTCCGCGCCATGGACCGCGGCATCGTGCTCGACCTGGGCGACGGCCCGGCGGACCCGCGTACCCGCGCGCTGCTGGGGCGCTTCGCCAAAGCCGGCATCGCCGTGCTGCCCAAATTCGCCACCGACGAGTTCGGCGTGGCCAACCTCTACGTGGTCGGCGGCGAGCCCGACGCCTCCGCCCCGTTTCCCCTGATGGTGACCGCCTGCGGCGAGGCGGCCTCGCTCGACCGGGAGGAGGCGTTGCGCAAGGCGTTGCTGGAGTTCGCCTCCAGCCGGATGCGCAAGACGTGGAGCCATGCGCCGATGGCCACCGTGGCACACGTGGCGCCGCCCGGCTACGTCGAGCGGTTCCGCGCCTACCACACCTTGGCGGGCGAGGAGGGCCGGGCGCTGGCCGCGATGAAGGCGTGGTGCCAAAGCGACGCGGCCACGCTGCGCCGGTCGCTCGCCGGCAC
>CAXUGD010000460.1:0-2604 GCA_964250355.1 uncultured Acetobacteraceae bacterium
TCTGGAACATGATGGGCAGGCCCTGGCCCACCTCGCCCACCAGGTAGCCCACCGCACCCGGCCGGCCCTGGGGCGTGTGCCCGCCCTCGCCCAGGTTCAGCAGGCAGTTGGGCGTGCCGCGATAGCCCATCTTGTGGTTCAGCCCGGCGACGGCGACGTCGTTGCGCTCGCCGATCCCGCCCGCAGCACCGGGCAGAAATTTCGGCATGATAAACAGCGAGATGCCGCGGGTGCCGGGGATCGGCCGCCCGTCCGGCCCCGGCACCTTGGCCAGCACCAGGTGCACGATGTTCTCCGCGGCATCGTGGTCGCCGGCCGAGATCCACATCTTGTTGCCGCGCAACCGGTAGCGCCGGCCATGCTCGTCCTGCCCGTCGGGTTCGGCGCGCGTGGTGATGTCGGCGAGCGACGAGCCGGCCTGAGGCTCGGACAGGCACATGGTGCCGAACCACCGGCCGGCGATCTGCGGCGCGGCAAAGGCGGCCACCTGGTGCGGCGTGCCGAAGGCGGCGATCAGCCGCGCATTGGCCACCGTCAGCATCATGAAGCCGGCCGCACTCACGTTGGCCGCCTTCAGCAGACCCATCGCCGCCCAGAACACCGTGCTGGGCACCGCCATGCCGTCCAGCTCGGCCGGGAAGCCCGAGGCGAACAGTCCGGCCTCGGCCGTGGCCGACAGCGCTTCGCGTATGGCGGGCAGCACGTGAACCTGGCCGTCCGTGTCGAGCGAGGGCTCGTGCCGGTCGCCCTCCTTCAGCGTGGGCAGGTATTTCTCGACGGCCAGCCGCTCGGACAGATCGAGCAGCGCGTCGAACGTCTCGCGCGAGTGGTCGGCGAAGGCGGGGCGGTCCAGCAGTTCCTCTACGCCAAGCCATTCATACAGCGTGAAATCGAGGTTGCGCCGGCTGGCGAGGGATGCGTTCACGGTGGGTGTCCTGGTCTGGGCCAGCCATATCTAGGCCACGCCCGGCCGGTTGTCAGTCGGCGCGCGCGCTGTCAGTCCGGGTCGTCCAGCCCGATGGCGCGCAGCCGGGCGCGCTCCTCGTCCCAGCCCGAGCGCTCCTTCACGTTGAGGAACAGGTGCACCGGCCGTTCCAGCAGCTGGCCCAGATGCGAACGCGCGCGGGCGCCGATGTCGCGCACCCGCGCGCCGCCCTCGCCGATGAGGATCGCCTTCTGGCCGGCGCGGGCCACGTAGATGGTAGCGTCGATGCGCACGGAGCCGTCCGGCCGTTCGGCAAAACTCTCCGTCTCCACCGTGGTGCCGTACGGCACCTCCTCATGGGTCTGCAGGAAGATCTGCTCGCGCACGATCTCGGCGGCGAGCAGCCGGTCAGGCAGGTCGGTGATTTCGTCGTCCGGGTAGAGATGCGGCCCTTCCGGCAGCGCGGCCGCCACCGCGTCCAGCAGGTCGGCCACCCCGTCGCCATTGGCGGCACTGACCATAAAGGTGCGTTCGGCCGGCACGCACCCCGCCAGTTCGGCGGTGAGCGGCAGCAGGCGCGGCCGCGCCACGAGATCGACCTTGTTCAGCACCAGCCAGACGCGACGCCCAGACCCGCCCAGCCGCCCGGCGATGGCGCCCACCTGCTCGGTGATGCCGGCGCGCGCATCCACCAGGAACAGCGTCAGCTCGGCATCGTCCGAGCCGGTCCAGGCCGCGTTGACCATCGCGCGGTCCAGCTTGCGGCGCGGGGCGAATATCCCCGGCGTATCCACCAGCAGGATCTGCGCCGCGCCGCGCAGCACGATGCCCAGCACGCGGAAGCGCGTGGTCTGCGCCTTGGGACTGACGATGGACAGCTTGGCGCCCGACATGCGGTTCAGCAGCGTCGATTTGCCGGCGTTTGGCGCCCCCACGATCGCCACGAAGCCGCATCGGCTGGCCGCTCCGCTCATGCTGGCCGCGGCACCTAGAGGGAGAACCGCTCGCCGAGATAGACGCGGCGCACGTCGGCATGGGCCACCACCTCCTGCGGCGCGCCCTCCATCAGCACCTGGCCGTCATGCATGATATAGGCGCGGTCGATGATCTCCAGCGTTTCGCGCACGTTGTGGTCGGTGATCAGCACGCCCAGGCCGCGGTGCTTCAGGTGGCGCACCAGGTCGCGTATCTCGCTCACCGCGATCGGGTCGATGCCGGCCAGCGGCTCGTCCAGCAGGATGTAGCTGGGCCGGGTGGCCAGCGCACGGGCGATCTCCACCCGGCGCCGCTCGCCGCCGGACAGCGCCAAAGCGGGCGTGCGGCGCAGGTGGCCGATGCCGAACTCGGCCAGCAGCTCGTCGCAGGCCTGGTCGCGCAGGTCGGGGTCGGGCTCCACCACCTCGAGCGCGGCCATCACGTTCTGCTCCACGTTCAGGCCGCGGAACACGCTCGCCTCCTGCGGCAGGTAGCCGATGCCCATGCGCGCGCGGCGGTACATGGGGTGCAGCGTGATGTCGCTGCCGTCCAGCGTGATGGAGCCGGTATCCGGGCGCACCAGTCCCACGATCATGTAGAAGGTGGTGGTCTTGCCGGCGCCGTTAGGCCCCAGCAGCCCCACCGCCTCGCCACGCCGCACCTGCACAGAGACGTTCCGCACCACGGGGCGCTTGCGGTAGGTC
>CAXUGD010000461.1:0-2599 GCA_964250355.1 uncultured Acetobacteraceae bacterium
GTCCTCCACGATGCGCATCCCGCGCCCGCCGCCGCCGGCCGAGGCCTTGATCAGCACCGGGTAGCCGATGGCGGCCGCCTCCCGCGCCAGCGTGGCATCGTCCTGCGCCTCGCCGTGGTAGCCCGGCACCAGCGGCACGCCCGATCGCGCCATCAGCGCCTTGGCCGCCGCCTTCGACCCCATGGCGCGCATGGAGGCGGCTGGCGGACCGATGAACACCAGCCCCGCCGCGGCACAGGCATCCGCGAAGTCGGGATTTTCGGACAGGAACCCGTAGCCGGGATGCACCGCCTCCGCGCCCGACCGGGCCGCCGCACGCAGGATGGCCTCGATCGACAGGTAGCTCTGCCGCGCCGCCGCCGGGCCGATCGGATAGGCCTCGTCGGCCAGCGCCACGTGGCGCGCATCCCGGTCCGCCTCGGAGTACACGGCCACCGTGGCGATTCCCATGCGCCGGCAGGTGGCGATCACCCGGCAGGCAATCTCGCCGCGGTTGGCGATCAGGATCTTGCTGAACATCGGCCCCCGCTACATCCGGAACAGGCCGAACCGCGTCGGCTCGGCCGGCGCGTTCAGGCTGGCCGAGATCGCCAGGCCCAGCACACGGCGCGTATCGGCCGGGTCGATCACCCCGTCGTCCCACAGCCGCGCGCTGGCGTAGTACGGGTTGCCTTGCGCCTCGTACTGCGCCTCTATCGGCGCGCGAAAGGCTGCCTCCTCCTGGGCCGGCCAGGCCTGCCCGCGCGCCTCCATGCCGTCGCGCTTCACCTGCGCCAGCACGCTGGCCGCCTGCGGCCCGCCCATCACCGAAATGCGCGCGTTGGGCCACATCCACAGGAAACGCGGCGAGTAGGACCGGCCGCACATGCCGTAATTTCCCGCGCCGAAGCTGCCGCCGATGATCACCGTGAACTTCGGCACCGCCGCCGTCGCCACCGCGGTCACCAGCTTGGCGCCGTCCTTGGCGATGCCGCCCGCCTCGTATTTCTGGCCCACCATGAAGCCGGTGATGTTCTGCAGGAACACCAGCGGGATGCCGCGCTGCGCGCACAGCTCGATGAAATGCGCGCCCTTCTGCGCGCTGGTGCCGAACAGGATGCCGTTATTGGCGACGATCCCCACCGGGTAGCCGTAGATATGCGCGAAGCCGGTCACCAGCGTGGGGCCGTACAGCGCCTTGAACTCGTCGAACGCCGAGCCGTCGGCGATGCGCGCGATCACCTCGCGTATCTCGAACGGCGTGCGCCGGTCCTGCGGCACCACGCCGTACAGCTCCAGGGGGTCGTAGAGCGGCGGCACCGGCCGGCGCAGGGCCAGGTCCGTGCGCTTGACCGTGTTCAGGTTAGCCACGATGCGCCGCGCGATCCCCAGTGCGTGGCCGTCGTTCTCGGCCAGGTGGTCCGTCACACCGGAGGTGCGGCTGTGCAGGTCGCCGCCGCCCAGGTCCTCCGCACTCACCACCTCGCCGGTGGCAGCCCGCACCAGCGGCGGGCCGGCGAGAAAAATGGTGCCCTGGTTGCGCACGATGATGCTCTCGTCCGACATCGCGGGCACGTAGGCGCCGCCCGCGGTGCACGACCCCATCACCACCGCGACCTGCGGGATGCCGGCCGCCGACATGGTGGCCTGGTTGTAGAAGATCCGCCCGAAATGGTCGCGGTCCGGGAACACCTCGTCCTGGTTGGGCAGGTTGGCGCCGCCGCTATCGACAAGGTAGAGGCACGGCAGCCGGTTCGCCGCCGCAATCTCCTGCGCGCGCAGGTGCTTCTTCACCGTCAGCGGGTAGTAGGTGCCGCCTTTCACGGTCGCGTCGTTGGCCACGATCATGCACTCGCGGCCGGACACGCGCCCCACGCCCGCGATCAACCCGGCCCCCGGCACCTCGCCGCCATACATGCCGTGCGCGGCCAGCTGCCCCACCTCCAGGAACGGCGACCCGGGATCGACCAGCGTGCCCACCCGGTCGCGCGGCAGCAGCTTGCCGCGCCCCAAATGGCGCGCCCGCGCCGCCTCTCCCCCGCCCTGGCAGATCGCCGCCGCCGTGCCGCGCAGCGCGTCCACCAGCGCCTGCATGGCCGCGGTATTCGCCTGGCAGGCGGGGCTGTGCGCGTCGATGGCCGTCTCGATGACCGGCATGGCCTACCGCGGCGCCATCCGTATCGCGCCGTCCAGCCGCACGCTTTCGCCGTTGAAGTAGCCGTTTCGGATCATCTCCAGCACCAGCGACGCGAACTCGTGCGGTACGCCCAGCCGCTTGGGGAACGGTACGCTGGCGCCCAGCGCCGCCTTCACGGCCTCGGGCGCCGCCTGCAGCAGGGGGGTGTCGAAGATGCCGGGCATGACCGTGTTCACCCGGATGCCCTCGCCCGACAGGTCGCGCGCCACCGGCAGCGTCATGCCGACGACCGCCGCCTTGGACGCGGCATAGGCCGCCTGGCCGATCTGCCCGTCCTCGGCGGCCACCGAGGCGGTGTTGACGATCACGCCACGCTCGCCCGCCGGCGCGTCCAGCGTCAGCATGCCGGCGGCACTCTTGGCGAGGCAGCGGAACGTGCCCACCAGGTTGATCTGTATCACGCGGTCGAAGCTGTCGGCGGGG
>CAXUGD010000462.1:0-2592 GCA_964250355.1 uncultured Acetobacteraceae bacterium
GCTCGGCGGCGGTCAAGACCGGGCTGGGGGGGGCCGGCGGGCGGCCGGCCGAGCCGGTGCTGGGCATCGTCACCGAACTGGGGGTGGCCCGTCGGCTGCCGCTGGCCTGGGGCGTGCATGCCGCCCACGCGCAGGATGCGCGCACGATGACGGAGGCGGTAACGCAGGCCGCCCGGCTGGCGCGCGGCGAGGGGCTGGCCAGGCATGGCGACCTGGTCGTGGGGGGGGCCGGCATCCCGCTCGGCCAGGCCGGCACCACCAATTCGCTGCGCGTCACCATCGTGAAGTAAGGAACGCCGCATGGCTACCACCATCATACCGGTTGCCGATTTCGACATGGTGGTGTTCGGCGCCACCGGCGACCTGACGCTGCGCAAGCTCTTGCCGGCGCTGTACCACCGCTTCGCCGACAAGCAGTTTTCCGACGCGTGCCGGATCGTCGCGGCGGCGCGCTCGGACCTCTCGGACGAGACGTATCGCGGCCGGGCGGAGCAGGCCTTGCGCGAGCACGTGGCCGCCCGCGACCTGCCGGATGCGACGCTGGCCGCGTTCCTGGGCCTGCTCCGCTACACGCGGGTGGACGGCGCCAGGCAGGACGGCTGGGAGCAGCTGGTGGGCGTGCTGGCCCAAGGCGCAGACCGGGTGCGCGTGTTCTACCTGGCCACCTCGCCCGGCCTATACGGCGCGGTATGCCGCAACCTGCAGGCGCAGCGCCTGGTGACCGAGCGCAGCCGGGTGGTGCTGGAAAAGCCGATCGGCCACGACCTCGCCTCGGCCCGGCAGATCATCGACGAGGTGGGCCAGGTGTTCACCGAGCGGCAGACGTATCGGATCGACCATTTCCTGGGCAAGGAGACGGTGCAGAACCTGCTGGCGCTGCGCTTCGCCAACGTGATCTTCGAGCGGCTGTGGAACGCCGACGTGATCGACCACGTGCAGATCACGGTGGGCGAGACGGTGGGGGTAGAGGGCCGCGGCGACTATTACGACCATTCCGGCGCGCTGCGCGACATGGTGCAGAACCACCTGCTGCAGCTGATGTGCCTGCTAGCCATGGAGCCGCCGATCAGTTTGCAGGCAGACGCGCTGCGCGACGAGAAGCTCAAGGTGCTGCGCGCGCTGCGGCCGATGGCGCCGCACGAGGTGGGCCACCTGACCGTGCGGGGCCAGTACGCGGCGGGCGCCGTGGCCGGCAAGTCGGTCGATAGCTATGCCGCGGACCTGGGCGAGGGCCGCAGCAGCGAGACGGAGACCTTTGTGGCGCTGAAGGCGGAGGTGCGCACCTGGCGCTGGGCCACCGTGCCGTTCTACCTGCGCACCGGCAAGCGGCTGCCGCAAAAGGTGAGCGAGGTGGTGATCCAGTTCCGCGACCTGCCCATCGCGGTGTTCCCGCGCGAGGCGGGCGAGGTGCAGCCGAACCGCCTGGTGATCCGGTTGCAACCGGAAGAGGGCATGCGGCTGGGCATGATGACCAAGGACCCGGGCCCCGGCGGCCTGCGGCTGCGCCCCGCCGAGCTCGACATCAGCTTCGAGCAGGCGTTCTCCATCCGCTACCCCGACGCTTACGAACGGCTGCTGATGGACACGGTGCGCGGCAACGCCACCCTGTTCATGCGCCGTGACGAGGTGGAGGCGGCCTGGCTGTGGGTGGAGCCGATCCTGCAGGCGTGGCAGGCCAGCGGCGAACGCCCGCGCCCCTACGCCGCCGGAAGCTGGGGCCCGACCGCCGCCATCGCGCTGATCGAGCGCGACGGCCGGACGTGGCACGAGGAGCTGGGCTAGCCGCTACCGGCTGTGCAGGCTGCCATCAAGATGAGCCATGCCCAGCCTGTCTGCCGCGAAACCGTCCGGCGACAGACCCGGAAGCCTGCCGGCCAGCGTTGAGGCGCCGGGATCGGTGTAGGGATCGCGCCCGTAAACCTCGGTCCCGCCGGAGCCGTCGGCGCGCAAACCAAAATCTGCGCTGACGTAGTCGCCCGCGATCGCAATCTGGTCAACGGCGTGTCCGCCCTGCAGCAGGGTGAGCGTCCCGCCTCCGTAGCTGAGCGAACTGGCAGCCAGCCCTTGCAGATCGATCACGTCGCCGCGGCCGAAGCCGGCGACGGTGCTGCTAAACCCGCCCGGCGCAGCGAGGGCCAGCGTCTCCGCTCCCGATGTGAAGGCGATGGTGGCGACGCTGACGGCCCCCGACAGGGTCAGGCTCGCGCCATGTCCGAGGCTGACCGAGCCGGCACCGCTGACCGGGCCCGTGAGAGTCCACGTGGCGCCCGCACTCTCCTCGATGAGGGAGAATCCGTCGGAACCCAGCCCGCCGACGCTGGCCGCGCTGTGCCCGGCCAGCACGAGCGTGTCGGCGGCGCTGCTGCTGGCCTGGACCGCACCGCTGATCCTGGCGCCCGGCTCGAGGACCAGCGTTGCCGCCGCAGCGCCGAAGTGTATGGCAGCGCCCGTGCCGCCGCCGCTGCGCGCGCCACGTCCGCCGTAGCCGCCGCCGATGGACCCGAAATCGACCAGGGTCGCGCCGCTGAGGACCACGCCCGTGCCGCCGTTTCCGCCGACATAGTCGCCCACCCCACCGTAGCCGCCCATGAG
>CAXUGD010000463.1:0-2589 GCA_964250355.1 uncultured Acetobacteraceae bacterium
GGCCCGGCCTGGTTGGCATGGGGTGCCGCCGGCTGCGGCGGGATGAAGTAGCCGGGCGATTGCGCCGCGGCCGGGGCGCAAATCGGCATGGCGGCAAGAGCCACGGCCGTGGCGGCGCTGAGCAGGCGTGTACGCATCTACTGGAACCTCGTCCCGAACCCGAATTTGAAGAATTGCGTCTGGTCGTAGGGCTTCTTGAGCACCGGAATGCCGAAATCGATATTGATCAGTCCGAACGGGCTCTTCCACGAGACGCCCACGCCCACCGACAGGCGGGGCGAGCTGTCGTCGTAGTAGCATTTGGTGATGGGCGTGCCGTGCACGTCGAGGATGCGGCCGCCCACGTGGTTGGAGGTGGCCAGGCAGCTGGTGGCCGCGTTGGGCGGCACGTTCAGCCCGGACAGTCCGCCAAGGTCGGCGAACAGGCGTCCGGCCAGCCCGAAATCGGCCGGCACCGGCAACGGAAAGTGCAGCTCGGTCGATTGCGTGTAGATGAAGTTGCCGCCGATGCTGTCGCTGCCATGATAGTTGATGTCGCCCGGCAAGCAGCTTGTGGCACCCACGGACGGACCGAAAGGCGGGTTGGCGAAGCAGGTCGAATAGGCGACCGAGTGCGGGCCTACACCCTGATCGAGGAAGCCGCGCAGGTTGTCGCCGCCCAGGAAGAAGCGATCGATGATGCGTTCGCGGCTCTGGAAGTTCTTCAGGTAGCCGGCGCCCTGGCTGAACGAGATGCCCCAGTCCGCATTGCCGGTGAAGTAGTCGAGCGGCAGGAAGAACGTGCTGTCGATTTTGGACCGGAGGTAGCGCTCGTCGCCGCCCAGCCCCGCCAGGTCGTTGCCCACGCGGACGACAAAGCCGCTATGCGGCTCTACCCGGCTGTCGCGGTAGTCGAAAGACAGCGTCTGGCCGACCTGCGACAGCAACGAGTAGCCCGCCTCGTCAGCCACGTAGATGCTGGCGTAGGGGCTGATGTTGTTCACGTCGCGGTCGCTGACCGTGTAGGTGAAGGCCTGGCTGACATGGTCGTTATAGGCGTAGCCCAGCCGGGCCGTCAGGCCGTAGCGCGTCTCGCTGTAGTCCGACACGTACTGGTTGTTGTTGGTCAGATAGAACAGGTCGCCGCCGGCTACCAGGTTGCGGTCCAGGAAGTAGGGGTCGGTGGCCGACAGGTCGATCTGGCTCTGGCGCGAGGCGATGGTGCCGTTGATTCCGGCATCGATGCCGGTGCCGATCAGGTTGTGCTGCCGCAGCCCGGCCTGGCCCAGTATGCCCGATGTGGTCGAATAGCCGCCGCCCAGCGACAGCTCGCCGGTGGCCTTCTCGGTCACCTCGGTGTTGACCACCACGCGGTCGGCGGCGGAGCCCGGCTGCGGCGTCACCTTCACGTCGCCGAAATAGCCCAGGTCGGTCAGCCGCTGCTTGGTCTGCCGAATCAGCACCGGATCGTTCGGATCGCCCTCGGCGAAGCGGAACTCGCGGCGGATCACCCGGTCGCGCGTCACCGTGTTGCCGGTGATGTCGATGCGCTCCACATAGGTGCGCGGGCCCTGGGCGATGTCGAACTCCAGGTCCACCGTGTGCTTGTCGTGGTTGCGCGCAATGCGGGGGTTGACCACCAGGAACGGGTTGGCAACGGTCTTGCGCACCGCGGCCTGGATGGCGTCGCTGCTCTTCTCGACCAGGTTGCCGTTGTAGAACGCACCCTGTGTTTCGCGCACCAGCGCCTGGTACGGCGCGGCGCTCACCTTGGGCACCGTGCTCTTCACCGTCACGCGGCCCACGCGGTAGCGGTCGCCCTCCGAGATCTGGAACGTGAGAAAGAATGCCTTCCGCTCGGGCGACAGCTCGGCCACCGTGTTGGTTATCGCCACGTCGGCGTAGCCGTGCTCCAGGTAGAAGCGGCGCAGCAGCTCGCGGTCGAAATTCACCCGCTCGGGGTTGAACTGGTCGCTGCTGGAGAAGAAGCGCCAGATGCGCTCCTCCCGGCTGTCGATTACCCCCTTCAGGTCGCTCTCGCTGAAAGCGTGGTTGCCCACAAAGATGATGCGGCTGATCTTGGTCTCCGGCCCTTCCACGATCTTGAACACCACATTCACCCGGTTCTGCGGCAGGCGCACCAGGAACGGCTCCACGGTTGCGGCAAACCGTCCCTTGCCGGCGTAAACGCCCAGCAGCTTCTGGCGGTCCTGCTGGGCCATGCGGGTGGTGAACACGGCGCGCGGGCGGAGCTGCAACGCCTTGTTCAGGTCGTCCGCCTTGACGTTGTGGTTGCCCTCGAAGCTGATGGCGTTGACCAGCGGGTTCTCGCGCACGTGCACCACCAGGTCCGCGCCCTCGCGCTGCAGGCTGACGTCGGCGAACAGGCCGGTGGCATACAGCGTGCGCAAGCTGCGGTCCACGCGGTCGCTGCCGAAGGCATCGCCCGGCTGCACCAGCATGTAGGAAAGGATGGTCCCTTCCTCGATGCGCTGGCTGCCCACGATGCGGATCGTCTGGATGGTGTCGCCGGGCTGCGGCGCGACCTGTGCGGAGGCACGCGCCGCGGGGGGCCGGCGGTCGGCCCTTGAATAGTTTTCCAGACTTGGA
>CAXUGD010000464.1:0-2589 GCA_964250355.1 uncultured Acetobacteraceae bacterium
CCATCACACCGTTGCCCACCGTAGCCGCCTGCCCGTCGAACGGCTTGGTCAGCCCGATGCCCGGCGCCCCGCCCATCTTGCCCCAGGCGATGAACGTCTCGTTGTCCATCATGCGCCCTACCCCCATCTCAGCGGCCAGCGCGTCGTAGAACGCGGCCGCCCGTGGCAGGTCGTTGGTGCCCAGCGTCACGTAGCCGATCATGGTCCGCCCCCAGCCACTTTCGGCTCGACCCTAGACTAGCGGAGAGAACAGAACAAGTCCAAACTCGCGATTGTCGTCCCAAGGACTAGGCAGTCGCATGTGACCGCATGACCGCGCTTCACCTTGGCCGCGCTTGTCCCGGCCAAGGTGACCGGGGAACAGCATGGTCTCATGTGCGACGGGTCTGGCCGAAGAGCGCCTTGCCAGACCACCGGCCCTGGTCCACATGCGCCGGATGATCACCCGCGGCGACATACTCTGGCTCGGCATCTCGTCCGGCGTCACGGGCGGACTCGTCGGCGGGCTGATGCTGGGCATCGGCTTGGCGATGATGATCGAGCACCTGAACATAGGGCTGCTTCTGATCGTTCCAGGAGCGCCGGCTTCGGGACTGATCGGCTGGCTGCTGTCGCGCCGCTTGGCCAAGCAACTGCCTGTTGAGTAGTGGCCTGATCCCGCCGTTGCTGACGGCTCCAGCTCCGTCGCGCGTGCTGTGCACGGATTGCGGCGTGTCACGCACCAGCCAGCCCAAGCGGTGCGCCACCGCGTGCCAGTTCATCAAGCCCGACTACCCGGCGCTGGAGCGCCAAGCCCACGGCCGCGCCCGCGACCCCCAACGGCCGGAGGAACTGCATTTCGGCCCGTTCCGCCGCATGCTGCGCGCCCGTCTCGTCCCGCCGCAACCCGGCGCGCAATGGACCGGCATCGCCACGCGCATCGCCCAACGCCTGCTGGAGGCGGGCACGGTCGATGCCGTCCTGACGATGGCGCCCGACCCTGCCGACCGCTGGCGCCCGGTGCCCGTGCTGGTCACGGACCCCGCCGACCTGGCCGCCTGCCGCGGCATGCGCATGGGCTACGCGCCGCTGCTCAGCCTACTGGAACCGGCGCGCGCCGCCGGCCACCGCCGCCTGGCCATCATCGGCATCCCCTGCCAAGTGTACGCCGTGCGCGCGCTGGAACGCACGCTGGGGTTCGAGCGGCTCTACGTGGTCGGCACGCCGTGCAGCGACAACACCACCACTGAGAACTTCCACGCTTTCCTGGGCCTGCTCGCCGCCGATCCCGCCACGATCACCTACCTGGAGTTCCGCACCGACTACCATGTGGAGCTGCGTTTTGCCGACGGCCGGGTGCGGGCCATCCCGTTCCTGCAACTACCGCTCTCGAAATTGCGGCCCGACTTCTTCCCGCTGACCTGCCGCACCTGCGTCGATTACACCAACGTGCTGGCCGACATCACGGTCGGCTACATGGGCGGCGCTGGCGAGCAGTGGCTGCTGGTGCGCAACGAGCGCGGCGAGGAGATGCTGGCGGCCCTGGGCACCGAACTGCACACCGGCCCGCTCACGACCGGCGGCAAGCGCCGCGGCGCCGTCGCCGGCTTCATCAGGAACGTGGAACGCGCCGCCGGCGGCCTGCCCACGCGCGCCATGCCCGATTGGCTGCGGCCGGTCGTAGGCTGGCTGATGCCGCGCCTGGGCCCGCGCGGGTTGGAGTTCGCCCGGGCGCGGGTGGAGATGAAGGCAGCCGAAACGGTGCTGCACCTGCGCCGCGAACACCCGGCGCGCATGAAGCACATGGTGCCGGCGCATGTGTGGGCGCTGGTGGCCGCCTACGGCCTGGCGCGGCGCGATGGCGAGTGAGCTGGCGGTTACGTCTCGACGGTCTCGATCATGTCCTTCTCCAAACGCCCCCGCTGCCGGCGTCCGATGGCCAGCTCGGTCACCACGCCGTGCAGCGTGCGCAGCTCCTGCTCCGTCACCTCGCCGCGCTGGAAGAAGTGGCGCAGGTTGCGCACCATGCCGGGCCGCTTGGGCGCGTTGCGCAGGAAACCGCACGCGTCCAACTGGTCCACGAGGTGCGCCAGAAAATTCTCCAACCTGCCTTTGCTGGCAACCGACGTTTCGTTCGTCATCAGCGTGCGCGGCGGCGTGCCGTCGCCCGTCTGCCACCACTCATACGCCATAACCATCACCGCCTGCGCCAAGTTCAACGAGGTAAAGGCGGGGTTCATCGGGTAGCGCACCAGCGCGTCGGCCTGCGCCATGTCGTCGCTGTCGAGCCCCGCCCGCTCCGGCCCGAACAGCAGGCCGCAGCGCAAGCCGCGCCCAGAGATCTCGCGCAGTTCGGCCGCGGCCCCGCGCGCGGTCAGCACCGGCTTGACCACGTGGCGCGGCCGCGGACAGGTGGCGAACACGTGGTGCAGGTCGGCGACCGCGTCGGCCACCGTCTCGTGCAGCGTCAGCGCGTCCAGCAGCCGTTGCGCGCCTGACGCGTTGCGCCAGGCCGCCGGTTGCGGCCAGCCGTCGCGCGGCGCCACCAGCCGCAGGTGGAACAGCCCGCCATTGGCCATGGCGCGCGCGACGGCGCCGACATTGTCGGCG
>CAXUGD010000465.1:0-2578 GCA_964250355.1 uncultured Acetobacteraceae bacterium
CCCAGGACCACGGCCGCCGGGGATGCAGGGCCACGATGCCCGGGCAGAGCCCGGCGGCCTCGCCCAGGCCCAGCGCCTGCGCCTGCAATCCGGCATAGGGTTCGCTCAGGATCCAGCTCTCGGGCGGCATGGCGGGCTTATGGCGCCGCGGGCTCGGGGTGCAAAGCCCCAGCCCGGACGGCTCTAGACGAAACGCGCCAGCCGCACGGCCGTGTGGCCGCGGCTGGGCCGCAGGCTCGGCATCACCAGCAGGCAATCGTCGTGCGGCGTGCGTATCTCCAGCGTGCCGTCCATGGCGATCAGCGTGTCGCGCCGCGGCACCACGTCACCGCCCCGGAAATCGCGCACGAAGCTGAACTCGCCGGAGCTGGCCGTGATAGCCGCAGTCACCTCGGCCTGCCGCGGGTGCGGCGCCACCTGGCCCACGCCGTCGGCCAGCCCGGTCGCGGCCAGCAGCCCGGCCACCGCGCACTCCATCGCCGCCGCCGTTTCCCGCTTCCAGTGCTGGCCCGCCTCCACCAGCACCGCCACGGGCGCGCCGTCGCGCTGCACAAAGGGCGCGTAGTCGATCAGGCGCCGCCCGCTCGCATGGCCGTGATCGGCCACCACCAGGCTGGGCGTGCCGATCGCGGTGGCCAAGGCGCGGCCGCGCGCCGTGGGGCCGCTCAGGATCAGCGGCTCGGACGGCCACAGCATGGAGTGGAGGTCCAGCAGCACATCCGCCTGCTCGATGACCGGGCGCATGGCCCGCGCCCGCGCCAGCTCGCAGGATTGCCGCTGGCCGTCCAGGATCGCGGCATCCCACAGCCGGTTCATGTCCTCGTCCACGTAGCGCGACGCGGTCGGCTGGGCGGGATCGAACCGCCCGTAGGCGTCCAGGTTGGCAAACCCCACGGTCAGCGTGCCGCGCCGCGGGGCGGGGCCGGCGCGCAGCAGCCGGTCCAGCGCCACGGCGCCGGCGATCTCGTTGCCATGGATCAGCGCCACGATCGCCACGTGCGGGCCGGGTGCGGCGCCGGCAAAATGCCAGAAGCCGGGCAGTCCCTGATTGCCGGCGCGCCAGGGCGCCAGGTCGGGCGCGCGCAGCTCGATGTCGAAGGCGGGCAGTGGCTGGCCGGCAGGCAGGGGAGCGGCCTCAGGCGTCATGCGCCGCACTCCCCCATCCCGAGACCCGCCAATCATTCCGCCTAGTTTATACGCGCAACCCGCAAGATCAATCCGACCGGACGCTAGGCGTGCTTGCCAGCCCCAAGCAATCCAGACGGTAGCCTTCATGCTGCCGATGCAGGCGGACCTCCAGCCGAGGTGCCGTGACGGCCATGAAAACCCGCGCTGCCTCCTCCCCGGTCGTCGGCGTGTCCGTAGGCCCCGTCCAGTTCACCAGCAGCACGACCCCATCCGCACGCAGGCTGCCCAGCACCAGCCGTGCCAGGCCCGCCAGGTCGGCGTGGTCCAGGAAGTACAGCACCTCTGACAGCACGACCAGGTCGTAGGTGCCCGGCGGCCAGTCGCGCGGCACCTGCGCCTGGCGCACCCGCACCTGCGGCAGGTCAGCACAGCGGGCACGGGCGCGCTCCACCGCCAGGGGCGCCAGGTCCAGCGCCAGCAGGGCGTCGCACCGCTCCGCCAACCGGCGCGTCTGCACCCCGATCGAGCAGCCCACCTCCAACGCGCCGGCGAAGCGGGGCCGGGGCAGCGCCGCCAGGGTCTCGTCGTATTTCGCGATCTCATAGGCGCTGCCCTGGAAGTCCCAGGGATCCTCGCCGCGCGCATAGATGCGGTCGAACACACCGCGGCCCCACGACGCGCTCATGCGGGCATCGGGCGCTGCATGAACCAGGCTGCCGCCTCCGTCAGCGTCTCGTCCGGCGCCGGCTGGCGCAGATAGGTCGCAAGGTCACGCATCAGTGCCTCGGCCGGGTGGCCCTGCTGGAACGCTGCCAGGCCCAGGCTGCGCTGGGCCAGCACCAACATGTCCAGCCCCGCCTGCTCCACGGCGATGCGCGCCAGGTTCACCCCGGCGGCCACGTCGCCCGCCGCCGCCCTGCCCTCTTCGGCCAGGCGAGCCGCCCGCTCCACCCACAGCGCGGCCGTCTGCTGGGCGATCCGCATCCGCCCCACCCGCGCCAGCTGGGGCGGGCTGCCGGCGCGGCCGCGCGCCACCAGCGCACCCCGCACATGGCCCACCAGCGCCTCCAGCCCGCCCAGCGTCACCGCCGAGGTGCGCCACGCCCCGGCTGAGAACGCGGGCTGCCGCAGGTAGTCGCCCGGCTGCCCCACCACCTCGGCCGGCAGACCCCCCAGATCGACCGCACCGGTCACGGCGGCGCGCATCCCTTGCAGGCGGGCGGCGCCCGGTTGCGCACGCGCCGCGTCGTCGAGCGCCACCAGGGCCATAACCGGCGGTCCGGCTGGCGGCTGCGCCGTCACCAGGGCGCGGCGGACGTGTCCGGCCCCGGAGCAGAACACCTTGCCGCCCCGCAGAACGCCCTCGGCCAGGCACAGGCCCGGCGGGGACTCCGTCACCCACAGGCCGAACAGGTGGCCTTCCCGCGCATCCGCCGCCGCCTGGCGGAGC
>CAXUGD010000466.1:0-2556 GCA_964250355.1 uncultured Acetobacteraceae bacterium
GGCGCCCCCGCGCGTTGGCGTTCCCCATCACCGGCCCCCGCCCCGCGGCGGCGCCCACCCACTCGCCGATCACGGCGCCGACCGGCGCCCAGCACGCGGCCACGCGCAGGCCCGAGCCGAGCGCCGGCAGCGCCGCCGGCACGCGCAGCAGCAACAGCACCCGCCAGCGCGGCGCGCCCATGGTGTGTGCCAGGTCCAGCCAGCCCTCCGGCACGCGGGCCAGGCCGTCATGGAAGGCGGACATCACCGGAAAGAAGATCACCAGTCCGGCCACCGCCACCTTGCTGGCGATGCCGAAGCCCAGCCACAGCACCAGCAGCGGTGCCAGCGCAAACACCGGCACCGCCTGGCTCAGCAGCAGCACCGGCAGCAGCCAGCGCCGCAACCCGGCCGACAAGGTCATCAGCAGCGCCGAGCCCGTGCCCAGCGCGATGCCCAGCGCCAGCCCCAGCAGCGTCTCCACCCCGGTGGTCCAGGCGGCGCTCCCCAGCAACCCGCGCTCCGACCAGAGCGCCCGTGCCACGGCCGGCGGGCTGGGCAGCATGTAGTCCGGCAGGCCCAGCCCCGCCTGCAGCAGCCACCAGGCCGCTACCAGCCCGGCGCAGGTGGCCAGCGGCCTCATCCCTGCCCGCCCAGCAGCCTGCGCAGCAGTGCGCCCTGGATTGCCAGCACGCTCGGGTCGTCCACGGCGCGCGGCGTCGGTCCGGGCACGGGCAGCGGGGCCGACAGGGTGGCCGGAAAGCCCGACATGACCAGCACGCTCTGCGCCAGGCGGCAGGCTTCCAGCGGGTCGTGGGTGATCAGCAATACGGTGCGGCCGCGCAGCAGGCCCGCCGCCAGCGTCTGCATGCGCGCTCTGTTCAACCCGTCCAGCGCGGAGAACGGCTCGTCCATCAGCACCACCGGCCGGTCCTCGTACAGCGTGCGCGCCAGTGCCACACGCTGCCGCATGCCGCCCGACAGGGTAGCCGGCCGCGCGCCGGCGCGGTCGGCCAGGCCTACCTGGTCCAGCAGCGCCAGAGCCCGGCCGCGGTCCGGCCGGGTGCCGCGCAGCCGGGAGCCCAGCACCACGTTGCCCAGCGCGGACAGCCAGGGCAGCAGCAGATCCTCCTGCCCCATATAGGCGACCTGACCCCGCAAGCGCGCGCCGCCGCCGGCCACAACGGGAAAGCCCACATGCGGGAAGAACCCGGCCAGCACGCGCAACAGCGTGGTCTTGCCGATGCCGCTCGCGCCCAGCAGCGCGGTCAGCTCACCGCCCGGCAGGTCGAGGCTGAGGCTGTCGAACAGCGTGCCGGTGCCGAAACGCAGCGACAGGCCTTCGATCCGGATGGCTGGTCCCTTCACCGGCCGCCGATCACCTCGTGGAGGCTCACCGGGCGGAAACCACGGCAATCCACGCCGGTATCGGCCTGGCGCGGCAGGGGCTTCAGCCGGCCGTGGCTGTGGCCGTGCAGGTTCCAGGCACCGCGCGCCATGCCGTTCCAGGTGCGGAAGGCGTAGTGGCACATCACCAGGGCAACTCCGTCCACCCGCAGCTCCGCATAACGTTGCACGCTGGCCCAGCCGGCCAGGGCGGCCGTGGCCGGCGGGTCGTTGTTGCCCACCACCAGGTGCTTGCGCCCCGGCAGGGCGGCCAGCAACCCCGCCGCATCCACACGGCGGCCGAGCGCGAAGTCGCCCAGGTGCCACACCTCGTCGCCGGCACCCACCACTGCCTGCCAGTTGGCCACCAACGCGGCATCCATGGCAGCCACCGAGGCAAAAGGGCGGCGATACAGGCCCAGCGCCCCGCCATGGCCGAAATGCGTATCCGCCGTGAAGAACACTGTCATGCAGTCATGCCCGAGCAAGAAGGTAAAATAAAACACAGAGCACACAGAGAGCAAGGGAGAGCACAGAGAAATTAAAAAATTGGGTAATCTGAAGCGAAGCGAATGCCGCAGCAATATACTACGATGAATTCCATTGATCTAGAGTCGCAAATTTACGATGCTTAGTCACCTACATAGGCGATACCATTAACGACCTCTTCTCTGTGCTCTCCCTTTTCTCGGTGCGCTCCGTGTTCATCTCCTTCTTAGCCAAAAACACAACAGCAAGACGAACAAGAACGCCCTGCCCAGTCACAGGTCCGAAACCGGCCCCTGGCCCAGCCGCAAGAAATCCTCCATCCGGGCCACCTCCTCGTCAAACGCGCGCGCATAGGCCGGGCCGCGCTGCCGGCCGGGAGCGGTGCCGGCGCTTACGTTCAGCCGGCCGCCGGCGATGCTGCAGTTGACCCAGCCGGCCACGTCGTCGCCCCAGAGCAGCGGCATGACGTAGTAGCCCAGCTTGCGTTGCGCGGGCGGCACGTACGCCTCGAAGCGATAGGGCCAGTCCCACAGATGCTCGAAGCGCCGCCGGTCCCAGACGAGCGGGTCGAAAGGCGCCAGGAACCTCATCCGCCGGCGTCCCGGCGGGGCTGGCGGTTCGGCCAAGGCCGGGACCACGTAGCGCACGCCGTCCACCGCAAATACCTCCAGCAGGTCGGACCGCAGGGCGGCCCCCCGCGCC
>CAXUGD010000467.1:0-2555 GCA_964250355.1 uncultured Acetobacteraceae bacterium
GTGATGGCGGGCGGGCCGCCCATCTCGGCCACCAGCCCGTCATAGCGCCCGCCCGCCATCACCGTGCCCTGCGCGCCCAGCCGCGATGTGACGAACTCGAAGGCCGTGTGGCTGTAGTAATCCAGGCCGCGGACGATGCGCGGGTTCTCGGTAAAAGCCACCCCGAACGCGGCCAAATGGCGTTTCACCCCGTCGTAGAACGCGCCCGCATCGGCGCTCAGGTGGTCGCCGATCACCGGCGCGCCGGCCACCAGCGCGCGGTCGCCCTCGTCCTTGCTGTCCAGGATGCGCAGCGGGTTGCGCGCCAGCCGCTCCCGGCTGTCCGGCGAGAGTGCCGCGCGGTGCTCCGTGAAATAGGCCACCAGTGCCGCGCGGTAGGCGTCGCGGCTGGGTGCGTCGCCCAGCGTGTTCAGCTCCAGCACCACGTCGCCGGCCAGGCCCAGCGCCGCCAGTATGTCCCGGCCAAGCGCCATGATCTCGGCATCGGCCAGCGGGTCGGGGCTGCCGATCAGCTCGGCGCCGATCTGGTGAAACTGCCGGTAGCGGCCCTTTTGCGGCCGCTCGTAGCGGAACATCGGGCCGGCGTAGAACACCTTTTGCGGCAGCGCCTGGGTCAGCCCGGCGGTGACCAGCGCGCGGCAGATGCCGGCGGTGCCCTCCGGCCGTAGCGTCAGGCTGTCGCCGCCACGGTCGGCAAAGGTGTACATCTCCTTGGTGACCACGTCGGACGTGTCGCCCAGGGTGCGGGCGAACACGCGGGTGTCCTCGAAAACCGGCGTGGACCACTCGTCGAACCCATACAGCGCGGCGGCCGCGCGCGCCTGGCCCACCACGTGGGCGAAGCGGCGCCCGTCCTCGCCCAAAATGTCCCTGGTGCCACGAACGGGCTGCAACGCTTCCAAAACCGGCCTTTCGAAGTTCGGCTGCGCCTTACCACGTCTGCCCGGCCGTGCCAGCGTCCAAGGGATGCTACGCCGTCACCGTGGCCTCCGACGCCTTGTGCAGCAGCTCGAAGATCGGCGACGGCATGTTAGGGTCCCACGAGCTGCGCGGCCCCACAGTGATGCCGCCATCCACCACCAGGTGCGTCCCCGTCACGAACGCCGAGGCGTCGGAGGCGAGGTAGAGGCAGGCGCGTGCGATGTGGTCCGGCGTGCCGGGGATGGCCAGCGGCTGGGCCATCGGCGAGACGGCGTGCAGCCCCGCATTCACCTGGGCGGCGGCGTTGGCGGTCAGGTCGAAGGCGCTGGTGAAGATCTCGGTCAGGATAAAGCCGGGGCAGATCGCGTTCACCCGGATGCCGTAGCGCGACAGCTCGGCGGCGGCCACGTGGCTGAGGTGCAGCACGCCCGCCTTGGCCGCCGAGTAGGCGATCGGGGCCGCTCCCGCCTCCAGCGCAGCGATCGAGGCGGTGTTCACGATGGCGCCGCCCCGCGCCTTCATGTGGGGCACGGCGTAACGCATGCCCAGCGCCACCGAGCGCAGCAGCAGCGCCTGCGTGCGGTCCCACAGCTCGCCCGTCATCTCCTCGATCGTGGCGCGCGTGCCGCCGGCACCGGCGTTGTTGAACACGATGTCTAGCCGGCCGAACCGGTCGGCTGCCGCCTGCATGGCCGCCGCGATCTGCCCCTCATCCATCACGTCGCAATGCTGGAAGTGCACGGTGTCGCCCAGCCGCGCGGCCAGGGCCGCGCCGCGCTCGTCGGCGATGTCGGCCACCACCACGAGCGCGCCCTCGGCGGCGAACAGTTCCACCGTGGCAAGCCCGATCCCCGAGCACCCCCCGGTGATGACGGCGACCTTGTCTTGCAGCACGGGCATGGGCGCATCCTCCTGCGGGTTATCGCCGTGTATGGGCCGTGCGGGTGCCGGCTCGTCAAGCGCCGGCGCGGTTCTCGTCCTCGCGGTCGCTGGCCAGCGGAACGGTGCGGATCAGCGGCGGGGTGAGCGCGTAGGCTCGCAGGCGCGCGGCCGAGCCAGGTGGCGGCAACTGCGCCAGCGCCCAGCGCGCGTGGCTGCCCTCGGGCAGCGCCGCGCATTCCGCGGGGGTCAGGCTGTAGGCCAGCAGCCGCCAGTCCACGTCGCCGCCGAACCCGTCGGCCGCCACCCAGTCCAGCAGCTTGCGGGCGCCCGCCGCGCTCAGCAGGTAGCCGTCCGCCCCCGGGGCGTTGCGGCCAGGCGGGAAATCCCCCATCGCGCGGGCCAGGGGGATCGCGGCGAACCCGCCGGTGCCGGGCGGGGCCAGACGGTCGTTGACGAAGCAAAGGTCAAACCCGTCCGGCAGGCCGAAGACGCCCCAGCGCGCCGGCAAGTCGAAAAGCGGGATCACGTCGTCCTCGATCACCAGGCAGTGCGCCAGCCCGCGCGTCAGCATCGCCGTCCATGCGGCGGCATGGCCCAGGAAACAGCCCAGCGTGCCGGGGGTGGCAGGGTCTGCGCCGAGCCGGGCGACCGCGGGCGGGGCCAGGCGGCCGCCCTCGATGCCGGGCACACGGAACAGCGGCGGGCAGCAGGCGGCGAACTGCGCGAGCAGGGTGGCCCAGCGTTCGGTGTTG
>CAXUGD010000468.1:0-2549 GCA_964250355.1 uncultured Acetobacteraceae bacterium
CTGCTGGCGGCCTTGCGCACGCGTCAGGGCGCCATCCCGGCCGTGCCGGTCGCCGACACGCTGAAGCGCGGCGCGGGGGGCGTGATCGAGGCCACCGTCGCGCGGCAGGGCCTGTATCGGGCGCAGACGCCGCAGGCCTTCGATTTCGCGACGCTGCTGGCGCTGCACCGGGCACCCGCCCATCCGGAGGCCACCGACGACGCCTGGCTGCTGGAACGGGCGGGCATCGCGGTGGCGCTGGTGCCGGGCCATGAGGAGAACGTGAAGTTGACGTATCCCGATGACGCCGCCCGACTGGAACGCAGCCTGGCCGCGACAATGGTGCCGCGTGTGGGCACCGGCTTCGACGTGCACGTGCTGCACGCCGGCCGGCCCATGGTGCTGTGCGGCGTGACCGTGCCCTGCGACGTGGGGCTGGACGGCCATTCGGACGCCGACGTGGGCATCCACGCGCTGTGCGACGCGATCTACGGCGCGCTTGCCGAAGGCGACATCGGCCGGCACTTCCCCCCCAGCGAGGGCGAATGGAAGAATGCCGACAGCGCCCGCTTCCTGCTCCACGCGGCCGGCCGGATCGCGGCCCGCGGCGCGGTGCTGGCCAACGCCGACGTGACGCTAATCTGCGAACGCCCGAAGATTACCCCGCACGCCCCGGCGATGATCGCGCGCCTCGCCGAGCTGCTGGGCGTGCCGGCCGCACGCGTGTCGGTAAAAGCCACGACGACGGAGCAGCTGGGGTTTGCCGGGCGCGGGGAGGGCATAGCGGCGCAGGCAGCGGTGAGCGTGCTGGTGCCTTGGGACAAAGACTGACGGTCAGCGTAGCACGGCGCAAACCCACGAGTTAACCGCGCCAAGTGGCGCTATTTTACGCAATGCGGTGAGTTGAAATTTATTCAGGCCACGGGGGTGATACACAACTGATGGCCAAATTGCAGCGGTTGCGACTTAAGGGGTCAGTGCGAAGACTTCGTTAGGATCAGTCAAGGTGCCGTAGAGCGTGCCTGCGACGTATTCCAACCGGCCCTGGGCACCGCCCTTGAAATTGTAGAGCACCGTTTCAGTTTTCGTAGCCAGATTGAATTGAAACAGGGTACCCTCGTCAGTACCACCGTAAACGGAAAGGCCGTATAGCACACCATCGTGGTAGGTGAGCGGCCCAAATGGACAGGAGCCGTCTGGCTTGCCAGAAAAACTGTATAGCGTCGTATAAGTGCCCCGTTGAAGGTTGAACTGGTAGATCGTGCCGTTGTTCGTCTTACCTCCATCGCACGAGGTGCCGTACAAAATGCCTTTCTGAAAAATAACGCCACTGGCGTTTGCGTGCAGCCGGTTGAATGTCGCAAGTATGGTCATAGTGCCGGACGTAATATTGAACGCGTAAAGCGTGCCATCGCCGGACGCGCCACCTTGGGAGGTGGTGCCGTAGATGATGCCACTATGAATGACAATGTCGCTATCTGGACTGGAGCCGTCGGCCGCACCGGTAAACTGGTGGATGACTGTCTTGGCCCCGGTGACCCGATTAATCGCGAAAAGCGTACCCATACCCGACGCATTGCCTGAGTCATTCTCTCCGTATGTCGCGCCATATAGAACGCCGTCTTCATAGACGAGCTTGCCGGGAAGATAGCCGTCCTGTGCACCGACAAGGCCGGCGACAACCGCCGTGTGGCCGGTTTTGGGACTTGTTCTGAGCACGGCGCCGCCGTTATTGACGCCGCTGCCGTACGCCAACGAACCTTAGAGCTGCCCGCCGACTTCGATCAGACCGCCGCGGGGCGAACCCCCCATGTGTCGGGATTCCAAGTTGACCAGAGTCGTCTTGATGCCGCTGGCCAAGTCGATTTTGTAGATTGTTCCCTTGTCGTGGATGCCGCCATTCTCCGTGCTGCCGTAAAGAAACCCATTTTCATAGAGTACTCCTCCTTCCGGGAGAAGTCCGTCCTCGTCGTCGGTAAACTGGTAAACGGTCTTGAAAGTTTGAGACTTTGCAACCACAGGTGGTAAGGCGGCGCCAAGCAGGATTGATGCAATGAAGAGTGTCGTGGTCGCCGACATTTTTGCCTCCCGCGTTCGCTTGACTTCAGCAAAGGCCGTTTATGGAGCAAAAGCAAGGCATATGCTCCATAACGGCCTGTGTTCAGCCGGCACGTTTATGGACGCTTGCTCCCCGTGTTCGACCAGCCAGTAAGAGGTGCGAGGAGGCGCGGCGCAGGCTAACCTGGGCGCATGATCCGTCCTTTGCTATGCCTGTTGCCGTTCCTCGCCGGCTGCGCTGCCCAGGCGCCCGCCATTCCTCAGATGGCCTGCCCCACCCTTCCTGCGCGCCCGTCCGCCACCCATCCCGACCCGTTGCCGCCGGTGAGCGACGTGACGCTGGTCAAACAACCCGGTCACTGGGACTGGGTGGACGGCAGCTATGTGTGGGAGCAGCCGGTCTGGGTGGTGCCGCCGTGGCGCGGGGCGGGCAAGTGGGAGGACGGGTTCTGGACGCCCAACGGCGGGGGCTGCGCCTGGACGCCGGGCCACTTCGTCCTGTGACGTGAGCG
>CAXUGD010000469.1:0-2548 GCA_964250355.1 uncultured Acetobacteraceae bacterium
GTCCGGCGCGGCGATACGGGCCAGGCACTCCTCGACCAGCGACCGGCTGGTCTCCCGGCCCTGCTCCAGCGCGGAGGCGGCCGCCTCCAGGCTGCGCGCGGGCTGCTCGGGCATGGCGGTCAGTGCGGGGCGAAGGCGGGGGCGAAGCTGGTGCCGGGCCGCGTAGGGGTGACGGACCGGCCGAAATTGCTGCCGAGCCGGTTGCGCGTGGCGCTCTCGTTGAACTGCCCGGTCACGTTGCTGGGCGAGTTCGCGTTGTAGGGTGCCGCGGTCTCGGACGAGACGCGGGGGGTCTGCCGCGCCGTCGCCTGCAGCTTCTGGTTCAGGCAGTCGTAGCTCTGCGCGGTGCCCACCTGCACGTCCACGCAGGTGTCGTGCGAGGGCTGGGCGGCAGCACCGCCGCACAGCGCCACCGCCAGGCCGGCCAACAGGATCGGCATACGCATCGCGTTTCCCTCCGCTGTGTCACGGCGCCATGCGCGACAGCTGTATTTCGTCGATCGCGACCGGCTGCTTGGCCAGCAGGCCCGAGGCGTAGGCGCGCTCCAGCTCGGCCTGTTTCTGCTGGCGCAGGGCCCGCGCCAGCGCGTCGTGAACCTCGGCCAGCGGCACCGGGCCGGCAGGCCGGGTGGCGAGCAGCTTGAGCACGTGGCAGCCGTTCTCGACACAGACCGGCCCGGCCAGCGCACCCTCCAGCAGGCCGGACACGGCATCGCGCACCGCCGGCACCAGCTGCTTCTCGGTCAGCCAGCCCATGTCCATGTACTGCACGCCCGCATCGCGGCGGGCCGCGTCGGCAAAGGCCACGCGGCCGCGCTCGACCTGCGCGCGCAGGGCCGACAGCCGGCGCTTGCCGTCATCGGGGGCACCGGCGGCGGGCCTGGGCACGTAAAGCTGGGCCAAGTGGTAGCCGCGCGGCTGCATGAACTGCGCCTTGTTGCCGTCATAGGCCGCTTGCAGCTCGGTCTCCGACGGGTAGCCGGCCGGGGGCAGCGCATGGGCCGCGAGAAAGCTCTGCGCCACCACCTGGTCGTGCGCGCGGACGAGCAGGGCAGCCACCTCGGGCTTGCCCTCCCATTTCTGTGCCTGGGCTTCGGCCAGGATGGCCCGCTGCACCAGTACGTTGCGCAGGAAATCCTTCAGCGCCGTCTGGTCGGTCGAAAGCTTGCGCCTGGTGTCGGCATCGACGCTGGCCAGCAGGGCGCGGGCCTGGCCGACGGTGATCTGGTCGCCGCCGCGCTCGGCGATCACCGGATCGGGTGCGGCGGCACACAGGCCCAGCACGGCCAGAACGGCGGCGCGCAGGGCGGGCTTGCGCATCGTGTCAGCGCCTGCGCTGGACCGGAGCCACGTATTCCTGGTCGCGGATCTTGTCGTCATAGTCCTGAACCATGTTCTCCAGCTTCACCTTTTCCATGCTCACCACCGGCTCGTAGCTGCGCAGCAGCACCGAGCGGAAGCCCTGGCTTTCATACAGATGCAGGATCTGCTCGGCCACGTCGATCAGCTTGGCGTTGGTAGCCTTGCAGGTCTCCAGCGCCGACCCGTTTGCCTTCAGGGCGGCCTGCGCCTGCTGGCTTTCGGCATCCTTGGCGCGGGCGAGTTCCGCCACGCTCTGGTAGCTGCCCTGCAACCGGGCGTTTTGCTGCGCCAGGCTCTGCCCCTGCGCCTGGGCCGAGCGCAGGGCGTTCTGCAGCGCCTCGGTATCGGCGGGGCGGGCGACCGGTTTGCCGGCCGCCGCCGCCAATTTCGCGTTGGCCGCATCCAGTTGCGCCTGGATGGCCGCCTTGTCGGCGTTGGCCTTCGCCAGGTCGGCCTGCGCCTGTGCGGCCTGGTCCTGTGCCGCGCGCATCTCGGTGACGGACTGGCGCAGCGCGTCGCGCAGCCGGTCCTCGTTGGCCTGCTCGTCGGCCAGCGCGGGCATGCCGGCGACCGCGATCGCGATAGCGGCCGGGCCTAGCCAGTGTCTGTAAGTCATGCTCATGCCTGCTCTACAAGGTCTTCCTAAAAAGAAGACATAAGGGATTTTCGCCCGTTCCGCTCTCAGCCGCGGGCGCGTTCCACGATGCGCACCGTGAACTCGCGACCGACAATGGAGGCGGCCGGGGTGTCGCCGGTCGTGGCCGAGCGGATCACCCGCTCCACCTCGGCACGCACGTCCGGGTCGCCGCTGAAGCTGGCCACCCGCGCGTTCGACAGATGCCCCGTCGCATCGAGCGAGAACAGGATGGTCAGCTGGTAACGCGCGAAACGCAGGCGCTCATCCTCGGTCAGCACGGCCTTCAGCTGGCGGCTGACCAGGCTGGAGTAGTAAGCGTCGTTGTCGCCACCTGCCCCGTCGCCGCTGCCGCAACCGCTGCCGATGCAATCGCCGCCGCCCCCGTTGCCCGCGGCCAGCGAGCCGGGACCGTTACCCTGGATCGACGTGGTCACCGCGGCCGGGGGCGCCGGCGCCTTTAGCGCGGGCCTGCTGACCGCCTTTTGCGGCGTGGCCTCGCGCTGCCTGGGCGTCTCCTCGACTTTCTTGTGCGGGGGCGGCGTCTTGGGC
>CAXUGD010000470.1:0-2546 GCA_964250355.1 uncultured Acetobacteraceae bacterium
CCATCACGGCATGCACTGGCGGCGCGCGGGGCGGCGCGCGTCCGAGTCCGGCGGCGCCTACCCGTTCGTCATCCTACCCTGCGCGGACGGCGCCGTGTGCCTGTCCGGCCGGACGCGCCCCGAGTGGGAGCGCTTCGTCGAGGCGATAGGCTCGCCCGCCTGGGCGCGCGAGCCGCGCTACCAGAGGCTGCGGGCCATGGGGCAGCAATACCCCGACGAGGTCGATGCCCTCATCGTACCCTGGCTCGGCGCGCAGACCAAAGCGGGGATCGGGGCGATCGCCTACGGCTGCCGCCGGACGATTGCGCCGCTACGCGACTTGGCCGACGTGCTGGCGACGCCGCAGTTCGGCCATCGCGGCTTTCTCCGGCCGTGGACGTTCGGCGGCCGCGCCCTGCTCGGCCCCCAGCTGCCGTTCCGCGCAGCCGTTGCCCGCGGCACGTCGCAGGGTCCAGACCTGGCGCCGGCATTCCTGGCGCGCGCCGTCCGCCCGCGTGCCACGGCCGAACGCAGCCCGCTCTCCGGCCTGCGCGTGCTCGACCTGGGCTGGGTATGGTCCGCGCCGCAGGTGGGCAGCATACTGGCGCAGTTCGGGGCGGAAGTGATCAAGGTGGAGCACGGGCAGCGGCCGGACAACTCGCGCCTGTCGGGCGCCATTATCCGCGACGGGCGGCGCATCGAAGGCCAGACCACCGACATGTCGCCGACGTTCCATCAGATCAACAAGGGCAAGCTCGGCATCACCCTAAACCTGAAGGAGCAGGCCGGCGTCGATCTGCTCAAGCGCCTGGCCGCGATCAGCGACGTGGTGCTGGAGAACATGTCGGCCGGCACGCTGGAGCGGTCGGGCATCGGCCACGACGTGCTCAGCGCGTCCAACCCGCGCCTCGTCACCGTCGCGATGTCGGGCGCCGGGCAGTTCGGCCCGCTATCGGACATGCGGACCTACGCACCGGCCATGTCCAGCTTCGTCGGGCTGGAGTCGCTGGTGGGCTACGCGGGGGAGTTGCCGACCGGCGCGCTGAACTTCGCCATCGGCGACCCGAACGCGGCGGTCCACGCGCTGGTGGCGCTGTTCGCGGCCCTGGCGCGCCGCGAGGCGACCGGGCAGGGATGCTACATCGACCTGTCGCAGACCGAGGCCCTGTTCGCCACGCTGACGCCGTATGCCATGCAGGCGCAGATGGAGGGGCGCCAGCCGCCCACGGCGGGCAACGCACATCCGGCCATGGCGCCGCACGGCATCTTCCCCGCCGCCGGCGAGGATCGCTGGCTGTCGGTAGCGGTGCGGGACGACCGCGACTGGGCCGCGCTCTCGGCGCTGGCCGATGCGAAGGAATGGGCGCGGGACCCGCGGTTTTTCCTGTCCGGTGGCCGCATCGCCGCGCGCGAGACGCTGGACCGCATGCTCGCGTCGTGGACCTCGGGGCAGGACCGCGACCGGCTGGTCGCCGACCTGCGTGGGGCAGGCGTGCCCGCCTCTCCCGTCCATGACATCGAGGCGCTGTGGACCGATGGGCAGTTCGCGGCGCGTGGCATGGCCGACATCGTCGAGCTGCCCGGGCTGGGAGAGGAGGCGCTGTTCCGGGCGCCGTGGAACGTCAGCGGGTTCGGCGTCGGGATGGGCACGCGCGGGCCGGTGCTGGGCGAGCACAACGATCGCGTGCTGCGCGGCACGCTGGGCCTGGGGGCGGAGGAGTTCGACCGGCTTCGCGCCGAGGGCGTGATCGCGTGACGCCGGCCTCCGACCGGACGCCGGTCCTGGCCGGTATCGGCGTCGCGACCCAGCGCGAGGACGACCCGGAGCGAGCGATAGGGCCTGTCGCCCTCATGGTGGCTGCCTCTCGCCAGGCCGGCCTCGATTGCGGGGCGCCCGGGTTGCTGGCCTCGGTCGGGCGCATCGCCGTCCCCAAGGGCCGCTGGTCGCACAGCGACCCGGCCCGCGTCGTCGCCCGCGCGGTCGGTGCCCAGGCCGCAACGACGGTCCTGGCCGAACTGGGCGTGCTGCAGCAATCCCTGATCGCCGATGCGTGCCGCGCCATCGCCGAGGGCGAGGTGAGCGCCGCGCTGGTGGTGGGCGGGGACACCGGCCATCGCATCCTGCGATCCAACATCGCCGGTTTCAAGCCGCCGGCGGAGGAGGAACTCGGGGCGCCGGACGTTCGGCTCAGGGCAGCCGAGGAACTGATACACGAGGCGGAGCTGGCGGCCGGACTGCGCATGGCGGTCGGCCACTACGCCATCATCGACAGCGCGCGCCGAGCCCGCCGCAGCCGTTCGCTGCAGGCGCACCGCGCCGAGATCGGCGCGCTCTACGGCCGCTTCAGCGCGATCGCAGCGGCCAACCCGCACGCCTGGAACCGGACCGCCTACGCGGCGGAGGCGATCGCCGAACCGTCCGACCGCAACCCCATGCAGGCCTTCCCCTATACCAGGCTGATGTGCACGTCGTGGAACGTGGACCAGGCGGCGGCGCTGCTGTTCTGCTCGGCCGGCGCCGCGCGGGCCGCCGGCGTCCCGGAGGACCGTCTGGTGCACCCCTGGGC
>CAXUGD010000471.1:0-2544 GCA_964250355.1 uncultured Acetobacteraceae bacterium
CACCGTGTGCCTGCGCCTGGACCTTGCCGGCTACTCGGCCAGCCTGTCGGCCCGCACGCTGGGGCTGGCCGAGGTCCTGGTGCATGGCCGCAGCGAGGGCCATGTGGACGGCGCGGTCGAGGGCGGGACGTTGGAGCCGCGCGCCTACGCCGAGCACGGCCGCCTGTCGGGCGAGGACCACGCGGTGGCCATCGATTACCCGGCCGGCACACCCGTGCTGCGCGCCAGCACGCCGCCGCAAGACAAGTACCGGCTGCCGATCCCGGCCGCCGTCCTGCCCGGCGCGCTCGATGGGCTGAGCACGGTGGCCCTGCAGTCACTGGCCGCCACGCGCAGCGGCGCCTGCCTGCCGGAGGCGCGCGTGTTCGACGGTCGGCAGGTGCGCCGGCTGACGATGCGATCCGCCGGCACCGACACGCTGGGGCGCAGCGCGCGCTCCGTCTTCGCCGGCCGCGCGCTGCGGTGCGAGACGGACTCGGTGATGCTAGCCGGTTTCCTCAAGTCGGCCTCCGAGCAATCGCAAAGAGGGCCGCGCCACGGACAGCTATGGCTGGCTCCCGCATTGCCGGGCGGTCCCGCGGTGCCGGTGCGCCTCACCTTCGACGCCGAGATGCTGGGCGACGTGGTGGTCGATCTGGATGCGGCCTCGACCAGCCCGGCCGCCTGCGGCACCGCGCCGAACGATGGCCAGCCGGGTTAGCCATGTCTGGATGCGCCTAGGCCGTCTGCAGCAGCCCCAGCGCCTGACGCTCGAACAGCCGGCGGTAGAGCGTGCCCGGCTGGGCCAGCAAGGTTTCGTGCGTGCCTTGCTCGGTCACGCGGCCGCGGTCGAACACCAGGATGCGGTCCATCGCCCGCACGGTGGAGAGGCGATGGGCGATAACGATGGCGGTGCGGCCGACCACAAGCCGTTCCATGGCGGCTTGGATGGCGGCTTCGCTCTCGGAATCCAGGCTGGACGTCGCCTCGTCCAGGATCAGGACCGGCGCATCGGCGAGAAAGGCGCGGGCGATGGCCACGCGCTGCCGCTCGCCGCCCGAGAGCTTGATCCCGCGCTCGCCCACCAGCGTCGCGTAGCCTTTCGGCTGGCGGGCGATGAAGTCATGCGCGTGGGCCAGCCGCGCCGCACGCTCGATCTCGGCCGCCGTGGCGCGGGGACGGCCATAGGCAATGTTCTCGGCCAGCGTGCGGTGGAACAGGGTGGGCTCCTGCGGCACGATGGCGATCTGCCGGCGCAGGCTGGCCTGCGCCACGCCGGCGATGTCCTGCCCATCGATGCGTATGGTGCCGTCCGCGATGTCGTGCAGGCGCTGGATCAGCCGCACGAAGGTCGATTTGCCCGAACCGGACGGCCCCACCAGGCCCACGCGCTCGCCGCCCGCGATGGCAACCGACAGGTCCTCGAACAGCGGGCGCGCGTGCGCGCCGTAGCGGAAGCGCACGCCGCTGAACTCGATACGCCCGGCGGTCACGTGGAGGTCGGGGGCGGCGGGCCGGTCGGCCACGTCGGGCGCCGTCGCGTGCAGCGCCACCAGCTCGGCCATGTCGTTGATGCCGCGCTGCATCTCGCGCACCGTCTGCCCCATGTTGCGCAGGTAGCCGTGCAGCACGAAATACATGGTCAGCACGGTGGCGACATCGCCCGCATCGGCCTCTCCGCGGCGCCACAGCCAGGTGATGGTGCCCGCGATGAGCAGCTGAAGTACCAGCAAGGCCAGGCCCTGGATGGAGAAGCTGTGGATGCCGCGCATCCAGGTGCGGTCGGTCCGCCGCGCCCACTTTCCCAGCACGCCGCCCAGCCGCGCCTCCTCGCGCGCTTCCGCCCCGAACGCCTTGACGGAGGCGTTGCAGGTGATGGCGTCGGCGAGTGCGCCGGAGACGCGAGTGTCCCAGGCGTTGGACAGCTGGGCCGCCGGCGCCACCCAGGCGGCCGAGAGCCACACGGTGAGCACGAGGTAAATCGAGCTGCCCACGGCAATCGCCAGGCCCATCGCCGGCCAGCGCAGCCCCAGCAACAGCGACGCGCCAGCCAGGACGGTGATGCCCGGCACCACGGAAAAGGCGATCACGTCGTTGAGCGAGTCGACCGCGCCGGCGCCGCGCAGCACCTGCCGCACAACGGCGCCCGAGAAGCTTTCGGCGTGCCAGGCTGCGGAGAAACGTTGCACGCGCGCGAAGGCCTCGGCCTTGACGGCCAGCATCATGCGCAGCGTGAGGCGCACGATGCCCCACAGCGCGAGCTGCCGCACGGCCAGCATGAAGGCGCCCAGCGCGGCCAGCCAGAGCAGTGCGGCCACCGCAGCCTCGCGCTGTCCGCCCCCGACCGCGTCCACGAGCCGGCCGGCAAAGACCGGCGTCGCCACGTCGGCCAGGGTGGCCACTACCATCCCGAGCAGGACCAGGCTGGCCAGCCCCGCCTGCCGCCGCCAGCAAGCCGCCAAGAAGAGAACCGTCCTACTCATCGCAAGCCCAGGTTGAATAGCGAGTAACAAAAGTTCTTTGCTTCTTTCTTCCAAGAAAGAAGGCCTTCCTTCTACCTTTCAC
>CAXUGD010000472.1:0-2542 GCA_964250355.1 uncultured Acetobacteraceae bacterium
AGAACGAACCCGCTGCGCGGGAGGGGGCGGTTCTAACGGCAACGTGGCGGCTTGGGTATCAGAGCGGTGTTGAGGGCGATCAGGGGACGGGCGGAACATTTTGGCTTCTTCAATAGAGGAGCCAACCAATGGACGAACTCAATCGCGCTGCTGCAATCAGCCCACTGCGGCAGCGTCTGATCGACGACATGAACATGCGCCGGTTCTCACGCGAGACACAGCGCAACTACATCCGCGATATCGGGCGTTTCGCAAGCTTCCTGGGCCACTCACCTCACACGGCGACGGCGGAGGATGTGCGCCGGTTCCAGATTGAGCAGCACGACGCCGGCGTGCCGACGCCGACCATGAACAGTATCGTTTCGGCGCTACGGTTTCTCTTCACCAGCACGCTCGACCGGCCCGATCTAGCGCGCAAGCTGGTCCGAGTGGCGCACCCGCGCACCCTGCCCGTGGTACTAGGCCGAGAGGAGGTGGTACGGCTGCTCGCCGCGACGACATGCCTGAAGCATCAAGCGGCGCTGTCGGTCGCCTATGGCGCGGGCCTGCGCGTGGCCGAGGTCGCGGCGCTCAAGGTTGCCGACATCGATAGTGAGCGCATGCTGATCCGTGTCGAGCGCGGCAAGGGTGGGCAGTATCGCAACGCCATGCTCGCGACCGATTTGCTCACTCTGCTGCGCGAGTGGTGGAGGGCCGGACGCCAGCAGGGCGTGATGCATCGTGAGGGATGGCTGTTTCCGGGACAGCACGCCACCAAGCCGATCAGCACGAGGCAACTGCATCGCGTCGTCGTCGAGGCGGCACAGGCGGCCGGGATTGCCAAGCGGGTCGGGCCGCACACGCTGCGTCATAGCTTTGCCACCCACCTCCTCGAGGACGGCGTCGATATTCGCGTAATCCAGGTCCTGCTCGGGCACGCCAAGCTCGACAACACCGCGCTCTACACCAAGGTCGCGACCCGAACCGTGCGCGCCGTGACCAGCCCGCTCGACAAGCTTGGCTTGTTCAAGGCCCCAGACGGCACACGCGAGGGCGCCCCAGCCGGCTGAGGCGGTGCGAGCCTCGCTCGAGGTCGCCGACATCTTCCGTGCTGCTGGGCCCGCTTACCGGACCACCCATCCCGGACAGCTGAGCCTCCAGCAGCTCAAGGTCATGGCGGCGATCGAGGCCTGTCGCACCGCCGCGCTCGGCGGTCATGTCGAGGGCTGCCCTGACTGCGGCCATCGTCGGATCGCGTACAACAGCTGCCGTAACCGGCACTGCCCCAAGTGTCAGGCCGCCGCCGCGCGCGACTGGCTAGCGGCCCGTGAGGCCGACCTGCTGCCGGTCGGCTACTTCCACGTCGTGTTCAGCCTGCCGGCCGAGGTCGCCGACATCGCGTCCCAGAACAAGGCCGTCGTCTACGATCTGCTGTTCCGTGCGGCCTCACAGACCATGCTGACCATCGCAGCCGACCCGCGCCATCTCGGCGCGCGCATCGGCATCACCGCCGTGCTGCACAGTTGGGGCTCGGCGCTGACGCACCACCCGCACATCCACATGATCGTGCCCGGCGGCGGCATCTCGCTCGACGGCCAGCACTGGGTTTCGTCACGCCGGGCGTTTCTGCTGCCGGTTCGCGTGCTGGGCAAGCTGTTCCGCCGATTGTTCCTGACCCGGCTACTCGAGCTGTTCGACGCGGGTAGGCTGCGGTTCTTCGGCCGGCTGGCCGGATTGCAAGCCCGGACGACGTTGCAGCGTCACCTGGCGCCGGCCCGCAAGAAACCCTGGATCGTCTATGCCAAGCCGCCGTTCGCGGGGCCGGCGGCGGTGCTGGCCTATTTGTCGCGCTACACGCACCGGGTCGCAATCTCCAACCGCCGGCTGATCGCCCTGGACGAGCACGGGGTCACGTTCCGCTACAAGGACTACCGCCGCGACGGTGCCGAGCGGTATCGCACCATGACGCTCCCGACTGACGAGTTCATCCGCCGGTTCCTGCTGCATGTTCTGCCGCGCGGGTTTCATCGCATCCGCCACTACGGCCTACTCGCCAGCGGCATCCGTCGCGACACCCTGGCTCGCGCCAGAGAACTCCTCGCCGTGCCGCCGCCAAATCCTGAACCAGACGAGGCGGAGCCCGCCGACTATCGGCCGGCCTGCCCATGCTGTGGCGGGCGCATGCTGGTCCTCGAGACCTTCGAACGCAGCGCCCAGCCTCGCGCGCCGCCGCGGCCGACGTGCTCACCCGGCAGGACAGCGTCGTGATCCGGCACGGCATGCTTGGCACCACGATCGTAGCCCTTCTGCGGTCGAGGGCTGACTGTTGCCCTCCTCCCCTAAAATCCCCGGGACACCGACGCGCAGCGCCAGTCTCGCGATGGTTTTTGGCCACGGCCGCACCGTTCAGCGTCTGTCTTGCCTCTACCAACGGCCGACTGTCCGCACACAGCAAACCTCTCAAGCCCGGGCCAGATCCTAAATCCCCATAGAGACTTCTCTCGGCCCGCGGGTTCGTTCCTCGGAGACTTTCGTACGCCTTCGGCGCCCGAAACTCTTCACG
>CAXUGD010000473.1:0-2542 GCA_964250355.1 uncultured Acetobacteraceae bacterium
GACCGGCTACGGTCAGCGCGCTCCGATGCGGGGCGTCGAGCCGGCGCACTTGCAGGCGGGGCTGGCTGCGGCCGATGCGGCCGGCGCGGTGATCCGGCCGTACTTTCGCGTGGCGCTGGCGGCCGAGCGCAAGGCGGACGAAAGCCCGGTCACGCTGGCCGACCGGCAGGCCGAGCAGGCGATGCGCAGGCTGCTGGCCGATGCCTGTCCCGGCCACGGCGTGCGCGGCGAGGAGTACGGTCTGGACAACCCCCAGGCCGCCTATCGCTGGGTGCTGGACCCGATCGACGGCACGCGCGCCTTTATCACCGGCCGCCCAAGCTTCGGCACGCTGGTGGCGCTGCTGCGCGACGGCGTGCCGATCCTGGGCATCATCGACCAGCCGGTCACCGGCGAGCGTTGGGTCGGGCTGGCCCACGAGCCCACCCGCTTCACCAGCCCGTTTGGCGGCACGCCCCGCACGCGGCCCTGCCCCAGCCTTGCCCAGGCGGAACTGTCATCCACCGCGCCCGAACACCTCGAGCCGCATGGGGGCGCCTTCCGGCGCCTGGCGGCGCAGGTGGCGCGGACGAGCTGGGGCGGCGACTGCTATGCCTATGGCCTGCTGGCGCTGGGCCAGATTGACATCGTCGCCGAATGCGGCCTCCAGGTCTGGGACTGGGCGGCGTTGCTGCCGGTGGTGGAGGGAGCCGGCGGCTGCATGCGCGGCTGGCGCGGCGAGATCCTCACGCTTGAGAGCGACGGATCGGTCGTGGCACTGGGAAACCCGGGCCTGCTGGGGCAAGCGGTGGACCACCTCGGCCAGCGGGCTTGACCCCGCGACAGCCTAGACCTTTTCCACCTGCCCGTATTCCAGCTCCACCGGCGTCGATCGGCCGAAGATGGAGACGGAGACCTTCAGGCGGCCCTTCTCCTCGTCGATCTCCTCCACCGTGCCGTTGAAGCTGGTGAACGGGCCGTCGGCGACCCGCACCTGCTCGCCGATTTCGAAGATGACCGAGCGGCGCGGATGGTCCACACCCTCCTGCGCCTGCTTCATGATGCGGTCGGCCTCGGCCTCGCTGATCGGCGAGGGCCGCAGCTTGGTGCCGAGGAAGCCGGTGACCTTGGGCGTGTTCTTGATCAGGTGCCAGGCGTCGTCGGTCAGCTCCATGCGCACCAGAACATAGCCGGGGAAGAACTTGCGCTCGGCGTTGATCTTCTGGCCGCGGCGCACCTCCACCACCTCCTCCGACGGCACCAGCACCTCGTCTATCTGGTCGCCCAGGCCCTTCTGGTCGGCCCCCTCCTTGATCGCCTGGGCGATCTTCTTCTCGAATCCGGAATAGACATGCACGACATACCAACGCTTGGCCATGATGGTGACGGGATCCTTAAGACGCGTTGCCGGTGAACAGGATGCGCACCAGCGCGCCCACGGCCAGATCGACGGAAAAGAAGAACACGGCGGCCACGGCCGACATGGCGAGCACCAGCCCCGTGGTCACCAGCGTCTCGCGGCGGGAGGGCCAGGTGACGCGGGCGGCTTCGGCGCGGACTTCGGCCACGAACTTTGCGGGTGCAAACGCCAAGAGAGTGTTCCTTACGCGGATAGAAGACGGGCGGGCAGAACGGAGACAGTACCGCGAATGACAGGTGCCGCGTGGCAGGGGTGGAGGGTCTCGAACCCCCAGCCTCCGGTTTTGGAGACCGGCGCTCTAGCCAATTGAGCTACACCCCTGCAGCACCCGCGCCAGGGGCGATGGGCTGCACGCGAGGGCTGCGTTGAAGAATGCCCGGCGCCGCGTGTCAAGGGCGCGCGTCCTTGGGCGCCTCCTGGGGACCGGCATTGCGCGGCCGGGCCGGGCGGCGATACGACTTTCACGCGCAGGGAAAGGAAGCCGAATGGCACCGAGGAGACGATTGCTGGCCGCGGCCATGGGGGCCGCTTCGGTCCCCGCCGGCGCCCTGGCGCAGGGAGCGCCGCGCGTCGAACTCGTGGCGGCCGTGCACATCGCGGCATCGCCGGCCCGTGTGTGGGCGGTTATCGGCCATTTCGCCGACCTGTCTTGGGACAGGCTGGTGGCCAACACGCAGGCGGAGGGCGGCGACGCGCCGGATGCCACCCGCACGGTCACGCTGAAGACGGGCGGCCTGCTGATGAACGAGGAACTGCTGCGCTACGAGCCGCAGAACTTCACCTACGCCACCTTCCTGCCGCATGTGGACGGGCACGTGCTGCCGGTGGCCAGCTATGCCTCGATCCTGGTGGTGCTGCCGCAGCCCGATGGCGGCTCGCGGGTGGAATGGCGCAGCGCCTTTGCCCGCGGGCCACGCCGCGGCGTGAACGACGCGGCGGTCCGCGCCGTGACCGGCATGACCCAACCCGCGCTGGACGGGCTGAAGAAGCGTCTGGAAGCCGAACCGCCAACCAACTGACCGGCCCGGCTGGACCAGCAGGCCCGCTTCGATCTAAGCTCCGGCCGCAGGCGGGTGTAGCATAGTGGTAATGCTCTAGCCTTCCAAGCTAGCTAGGAGGGTTCGATTCCCTTCACCCGCTCCA
>CAXUGD010000474.1:0-2517 GCA_964250355.1 uncultured Acetobacteraceae bacterium
GGGCGTTCGGCCGTCACCGTGATGTTTGCGGCCCCGGCGGCGCGGCGCAGGTCGATGCCGCGCGCTGCGCCGGCGAGGCCGGGTTTGGCCGGCGCCGGAACGAACCAGGCCGGTGCCGGCGGGTCTGCACCGGCGCCGGAAGCGTATAGGCAGGCCAGCACGCAGCCCGGCAGTGCCCAGGCGTGCCGCACCGTCATACGGTGAACTGCTCGGCCACGATCCGCTCCGACAAGCCCTGCTCCGGATCGAACAGCATGGTGGTCTTCACGCTGCGGTCCTCGCTGACCGCCACCGAGGCCACGTCGCGCACCTCCGTAAAGTCGGCCACCGCCGAGACGGGCCGCTTGTCGCTCTCCAGTATCTCGAACACGATGTCGGCCGTGCTGGGCAGCAGCGCGCCGCGCCAGCGCCGCGGCCGGAACGCGCTGATCGGCGTCAGCGGCAGCAGGTTGGCCGATAGCGGCACGATCGGCCCGTGCGCCGAAAGGTTGTAGGCCGTCGAACCCGCGGGTGTCGCCACCAGCACGCCGTCGCAGACCAGCTCGGCCAGCCTTACCCGGCCGTCGATGGTGATGCGTATCTTGGCCGTCTGGCGCAACTGGCGCAGCAGCGAGACCTCGTTGAGCGCCAGCGCCTCCTCCACCACGCCCGAGCGGGTAACCGCGTGCATGCGCAGCGGGTGCAGCACCACGTCCTGGCTGCGGGCCAGCCGGTCCGGCAGGTCGTCTTCCAGGAAGCCGTTCATCAGGAAGCCGACCGAGCCGCAATTCATCCCATAGACGGGCACGTCGCAGGTCAGCGTGCGGTGCAGCGTCTCCAGCATGAAGCCGTCGCCGCCCAGGCAGACCACGATGTCGGCCGCGGCGAAAGGCGCGTCCCCGTAGCGGGCAACCAGCCGTGCCCGGCTTTCCTGCGCCATCTGCGTGGGCGAGGCCAGCACGCAGATGCGGCGGACGTCCCGCAATGCAGGCGCCGCGTCCGTCAGTGTCGGCCCCCGTTCAAGGGGAACCGGGCAGCAATCGGCAAGCGCGGCGGATCCGTCTCATCGCCCCCACACTCTCACGCGAGGCGGCGATGCGCCAGCACCGGCATCGCGTCCCGCACACGCGCCAGCGCTCTCATGTCCAGCTCGGCCGCAGCACAGCCGGTTCCCTCGGGCAGGCAGGCCCGCACCTCGCCCCAGGGGTCGCAGATCAGGCTGTGCCCATAGGTTTCGCGCGGCTTGCCGGCCGCGTCGTGATGCGTGCCGACGCTCGCCGCCGCGACGATCCAGCACTGCGTCTCGATCGCGCGGGCGCGCAGCAGCACCGACCAGTGGCCGCGGCCAGTCTCCACGGTGAAAGCCGAGGGCACCAGGATCACCTGGGCGCCGGCACGCCGCAGGGCCAGGAACAGCTCGGGGAACCGCAGGTCGTAGCAGATCGACAGCCCCAGGGTGAGCGGGCCATGCGGCAGCGCGACCGCGCAGGTGACCACCCGGTCGCCGGCACCGAACAGGCTGCTCTCGCGATAGCCCAGCCCGCCGGGCGTAACCGCGTCGAACAGGTGGATCTTGCGGTAGCGGGCCAATTCCAGGCCATCGGGCCCGAACACCAGCGTGGTGTTGAACAGCGTGTCGCCGGCCCGCTCGCCGATCGACCCGCCATGCAGCACCAGGCCGAGCCGCCGCGCCGTCTGGCTGAGAAAGCGGTATGCCGGTCCGGCCCCACCGGCAGCCTCGGCGTGCACGGCCGGCAACGCCTCGCTCTGCGCCAGCTTGGTGGCGCGGTCGGCACCCAGGCAGGTCCACATCTCGGGCAGGCTGACGAGGCAGGGCCGCTCCGTGCCCACGGAAGCCTCGATCAGCGCCTCCACGGCCGCGATGTTGCAAACCTTGTCGGCCCCCGGACTGTACTGGATCGCCACGGCCCGCATCACCGGCTACCGGCCCCCGCGCGCTGCCTGGCCGGTCAGTGTGGGCCGCCCAGCAGCGCCAGCATGTCGAGCGGCAGCGTCTCCGTCAGGGTAGCATCGTAGCGGGCCGACAGCGCATGCCGCAGCCACGCCTCCACCGCACCGGTTTCAGCACCGGGGCGTGCAGGAAACATGTCAGCCCGCGACACCGTCTGTTGCACGACAACCTTCTCCGCAAGCATGCCATCCTCAATGCCCCGGGGCGGCGGCAGTTGCTGCAACCCACGCCTGCGTGTCTGTGAGGGCACAGTTTCGCGCGCAAACGTGACCATATCGATAAAGTACTGACGGGAGCGCGTTCAGGCTGACCGTGAACGGTTCTCACTTCACACTGTTCCAGTCTGCGTGAGATTGCTCTAGTCGGCAGATCCGGCCGCAGGGGCGCTGACCGGCTTGCGGGCGCGGCCCTTGCCGGAATACCAGGCCGCAACCGCCCCAACCCCACACATGGCAACCGCCCCACCCAGGTTCACCGCCACCAGAGTTACGGCCGTGTCGCGCGCCGCGGTGGCCCGGCGGCCGCGAAACGCCAGGAAGATGCCGGCGCCGCATTCCGGCCGGGGA
>CAXUGD010000475.1:0-2515 GCA_964250355.1 uncultured Acetobacteraceae bacterium
GTCCCGGACCGATCGCCAGCGAGCATATGGCAGCTACGGGCGCCGCCGTCAGCACGCCGTCCAGCCGGTCCAGCAGGCCGCCATGGCCGGGGATGATCCAGCCCGAGTCCTTGGCCCCGGCGCGGCGCTTGACCGCGCTTTCCAGCAGGTCGCCCGCCTGTGCCACGACGCTGAGCAGCAGCGACAGGGCGGCGGCATGGCCCGGCCGGCTCCAGCCCACCGCCAGACCGGCCAGCACGGCGCAGAGCGTGCCCCCCGCGGCACCCGACCACGTCTTGCCCGGCGAAATGGCGGGCGCCAGCAACGGCCCGCCCAGCGCACGGCCGGCCCCGTAGGCGCCGATGTCGCCGGCCCAGACCACCACGGCCAGGAACAGGATGTTGACCAGCCCGGCCGGCCCTGCGCGCAGCCAGATCAGGGCGGCGTAGGCCGGCAGAATGTAGGCGATACCCGCCAGCCAGGCACCCGGCCCGAACCGGCCGCACAGCCCCAGCCATTCCAGCCCAAGGCCGGCCACGACCACGCTGATACACACGGCCCAGACCGCACCGCCCGACCACATGGAGGCCAGTGCCAGCGGAACCAGCACCAGGGCCGATGCCAGCCGCACGCGCAGGTCCCGCCACGGCGACGGTCCTACGCGCGGCATCGGCAGCGTTCAGGCAGCCGTGTAGGCACCGGACCGCCCGCCATCCTTGTGGACCACCCGCAGCGCCTCGATCCGCATGCCGCGGTCGATCGCCTTGCACATGTCATAGACCGTCAGCGCCGCCACCGACACCGCCACCAGCGCTTCCATCTCCACCCCCGTGCGGCCGGTGGTGCGCACGGTGGCCGAGACCTGCACCGCGCGGTCGCCCTCGGCCGCCAGATCGACGCTGACGGCCGTGATGGGCAGCGGGTGGCAGAGCGGGATCAGCTCGGCGGTGCGCTTGGCGGCCATGATGCCGGCGAGTCTGGCGGTGCCCAGCACGTCCCCCTTGCCGGCGCTGCCCGCCAGGATGACCGCGAGCGTAGCCGGCTGCATGGCCACGCTGGCGCGCGCGGTGGCGGTGCGGCCGGTTTCGGGCTTGTCTGTCACGTCCACCATCACGGCGCGGCCGCCCGCGTCGAAATGGGTCAGGCCGCCGCTCATCCGCCGAGCAGCGCGCGCGTGGCTGCCGCCAGGTCGGGCTGGCGCAGCAGGCTTTCGCCCACCAGCAGGCAGTGCGCGCCCACCGCGGCCAGGTGCCGCACGTCGGCGCTGTCGCGTATGCCGCTCTCCGTCACCAGAATGCGGCCGGGCGAGACGTGCGGCGCCAGTTCGACGGTGGTCTCGATGTCGGTCTGCAGCGTCTTGAGGTTGCGGTTGTTGATGCCGATTAGGGGCGTCTGCAGGCCCAGCGCGCGGTCCAGCTCGCGCCGGTCGTGCACCTCGGCCAGCACGTCCATGTCGAGGTCGCGCGCCACCCCTTCCAGCTCGATTGCCTGGGCGTCGGTCAGCGCGGCCATAATCAGCAGGATACAGTCGGCCCCCATGGCCCGGCTTTCGTACACCTGCCAGGGATCCAGGATGAAGTCCTTGCGCAGCACCGGCAGGCTGACCGCCGCGCGCGCCGCCTGCAGGTCGGCAGGGCTGCCCTGGAAATACGTGCCCTCGGTCAGCACGCTCAGGCAGGTTGCGCCGCCGGCCGCATAGTCGCGCGCTACGCGGGCAGCATCGATGTTGCCGCGGATCAGCCCGCCCGAGGGCGAGGCGCGCTTGATCTCGGCGATCAGCCCGCACGTACCGGCGATCAGCTTCCCCTTCAGCGCCTCGCCGAAGCCGCGCGGCTTCTGCCCCCGCATGTGGGCCACGCGGTGCTTGAGGGCGGCCAGCGGCAGGCTGGCGCGCCGGCGGTCCAGCTCGGCGGCGGTGTCGGCGCAGATGCGGGCGAGTGCGTCGGAGGCGGGCGGCAGCGTATCGGGCATCGGACGGTCCAGCCTCAACTCGGTTGTGTGACAGGTGTTCGCGCCAGCGTGTCGAGCAGACCCAGCGCGGCACCCCCGTCGATCGCGCGGGCGGCCAGGACGGCACCCTCGGCCAGGTCCGCTGCCCGCCCCGCGACCAGCAGCGCCGCGCCTGCGTTCAGCAGCACCGTGTCGCGATAGGCGCCGGCATGCCCCTCCAGCAACGCGCGCAACGCCCCCGCGTTCGCCACCGCGTCGCCACCGGCGATGGCCTCCACCGAAGCGCGCCGCAACCCGGCCTGTTCGGGGGTGACGGTGAAGCGGTGCACGCGGCCGTCCCGCCACTCGGCCACTGCCGTCTCGCCGGCCAGGGTCAATTCGTCCAGCCCCGCGCCGTGCACCAGCCAGGCGCGCTCGGTTCCCAGCCGCCCCAGCACCTCGGCCATCGGAACCAGCCAGCGCGGGTGGAAGGCGCCGGTCAGCTGGCGGCGCACGGCGGCCGGGCTGCAGAGCGGGCCCAGCAGGTTGAAGACGGTGCGAAAACCCAGCTCAGCGCGCGCGGCGGCCGCGTGGCGCAGGCCCGGAT
>CAXUGD010000476.1:0-2513 GCA_964250355.1 uncultured Acetobacteraceae bacterium
CGGCGGCATCGGCGCGTTGCGCGGCCCCAAGCACGGCGGCGCCAACGAGGCGGCGCTCGACATCCAGCAGCGCTATGCCACGCCCGACGAGGCGGAGGCCGACATCCGCGCGCGGGTGGCGAACAAGGAGGTGGTGATCGGTTTCGGCCACCCGGTCTATACGGTGAGCGACCCGCGCAACGTGGTGATCAAGGATGTGGCCAGACGGCTGAGCGAGGATGCCGGCGACACCGCCCTGTTCAGCGTGGCCGAGCGTCTGGAAAGCACGATGTGGGAGCTGAAGAAAATGTTCCCCAACCTCGACTGGTTCAGCGCCGTTTCCTACCGCATGATGGGCGTGCCGACGGCGATGTTCACGCCGCTGTTCGTCATCTCGCGCACCAGCGGCTGGGCCGCCCACGTGATCGAGCAGCGCCAGGACGGCAAGATCATCCGGCCGACCGCCAACTACATCGGGCCGGAGGACTTGACGTTCGTGCCGCTGGCCGAGCGCCGCGCATGACGTACCTCGTCGGCACCGACGTTCCGGCCGAGCCGGCCGGCGACCGTTTCCGCGCCCTGCTTGCACGACCCGGCATCGTCCAACTGCCCGGTGCACATAATGGCTTGGCATCGTTGCAGGCGCGGGACGCCGGTTTTCCCGGCGTGTACCTGTCGGGCGCCGCGATGTCGGCCTCCATGGGACTGCCCGACCTGGGCGTGATCACGGTCGAGGACGTGTGCTTCTTCGTCCGTCAGGTGGCGCGCGCCTCCGGCCTGCCGGTGCTGGTGGATGGCGACACGGGCTACGGCGAAGCGCTGAACGTGATGGGCATGGTGCGCAGCTTCGAGGATGCAGGGGCGGCCGCGGTGCACCTGGAAGACCAGCTGCTGCCCAAGAAATGCGGCCACCTGAACGACAAGCGCCTGGCCGACGCGCGCGACATGGCGGCCAAGGTGGCCGCCGCCGTGCGTGCGCGGCGGCACCTGTTCGTGATGGCGCGCACCGACGCCGCGGCGAGCGAGGGGCTGGACGGTGCGGTGGCGCGCGCGAAGCTTTACGTGGAGGCGGGTGCGGACGCGATCTTCCCCGAGGCGCTGCACACCGCCGAGATGTTCCGCGCCTTCGCCGCCCAGATGCCGGGGGTTCCGCTGCTGGCCAACATGACCGAGTTCGGCCGCACGCCGTTCTTCACCGCCGACGAGTTCGCGGCCATGGGCTACCGCATGGTGATCTGGCCGGTCAGCTCGCTGCGGGTCGCCGCCCGCGCGCAGGAGCGGCTCTATGCCACCATCGCGCAGGACGGCGGTGCGCACAATGCGATCGACCGCATGCAGACCCGTGCGGAGCTGTATGCCACGATCGACTACGCCGCCTACGAGGCGCTGGACGCCTCCATCGCCAAGACGGTCGTGCCGCAGGGCATGCCGCAGCGTGTGGCTGGCGGCCTCACGGTGTAGGAGGGCCGCGGCGCGAGGGGAGGCCGGGATGGCGGCACGGAGCCTTACCGCAGGCCGGCCATCGCCAGGCATTCCTCCCGGTCGCGGCGGGTCAGTCGGTTCCGGCCACGTCCACCGGCTGCGTGGCGATGATCGTGGGACGGCCCGCGGCGAGGTCGCGCGCGGCCATGCCGAACGCCTTGAAGTGGTCCGATCCCATGTGCTCCTTGACCGCGGCCTTGCTGACGTAGAGCTCGTTGAAGACGAACCGGCGTTCACCCTCCGTCTCGCGCCAGAGGTCGTAGTGCAGCACACCCGCCTCGGCGCGGGACGCCGCCACGCAGGTTCGGGCAGCGGCGACGAAGGCTTCGTCCTGGCCGGGCTTGACGGTGACAAAGGCGACGATCTTGACGGTCATGGTGCATCCTCGATCATGGGGGGGCAGGGGCGGCTGTCTGGGCGGGCCGTGCGATGCGGCATCGGGCACTCTGTTGCGGTCGCGCTGACAGGCGGCCGGGTGCATGAAACCGGAGCTGCGGCAGCAGTTCCGTAGGACCCGGCACCCGGCACGGTTCGCGGTTGCCGGGTGAACCGGGAAGCGCCCTTTTAGAAAGCGATCTGCGTGGTTCTGGCTGCCCTCAGCACATTCCTGGCCGCAGCCGTGACGCTGCACGTCCTGCTGCGCAAGCGGGAGGTGGCGTCTGCCGCCGCCTGGATCGGGCTGGCCTGGTTCGCGCCCTTCACCGGTGCGGTCGCCTACGCCGTGCTGGGGGTGAACCGGGTGCAGCGCCGGGCGCGCCGGCTGCGCCCCGACGCACGCCGGCTGGATGGCCCGCAGGCCGAGCCGGTGCGTGACGGCAGCGACCACCATCTGGACCCGCTTCGCAGGGGGGTGGAGCGGCTGACCGGCAGCGCCGTGCTGGGCGGCAATACCGTGGCCACCTACCAGGACGGCGACCAGGCCTATCCGCCCATGCTGGCGGCCATCGGGGCGGCACAGGCCAGCGTCGGCCTCTCCTCCTACATCTTCCACGACGATTCGTGGGGCGGCCGCTTCATCGACGCGCTGGCCGCGGCCCAGGCGCGCGGCGTGG
>CAXUGD010000477.1:0-2499 GCA_964250355.1 uncultured Acetobacteraceae bacterium
CAGAGGGGAAGTCCAGTCGAAATCAGCAATCGCTCAGTGAACAATGAGAGCCGATGCGACCGGTAGCTCATGCAACCTTGCCAAGGTTGGGGTCGAGGGTTCGAATCCCTTCGCCCGCTCCAGATTTCTCAAGCTATTTCATGCTTTTCAGAACGGCCTCGCGGGGTCGTCTGTGCTTAGAAACGGCAAGCTCCCGAGCTTTCGAAGCCCGATCCAAGCTGCAGAACGGAAATCGTCGCTTATGCTGTCGCGCGATCGGCGGCCCGTCGAGACCGGCGCGCTAAATCTAAACACCCGGCGCCACCTCGCGCCGAGTGAGGATTATGTTGGTTGCCCTCAGAGACGCTGCGACGAACCACGGTTCGAATCCCACCCGGACTGCCGGAATGCGGAGTGCAGCTGGCGGTAATAGAGCGATCCCGGCGGCTCTGGCGTACCCCGGCAAACTAATCCGCACTCGGCGGGTCGTCTGGTTTTCCGAAGTGGACGACACGGTCACCGGGAACCAGCGCCAAGCTTGCATAACATAATTACGTTCGGTAAGTCGTCCGGAATGGTAGACCAGCTCCCCTCGTTCGACGGCAAGGTCCTACTCGTCACCGGGGGTGCGCGAGGGCTCGGCAGGGCGTATGTCGACGCACTGGTGAGGCGCGGCGCCGACGTCGCGCTCAACGACATCGACGAACCCAAGGCATCGCTCGAGCAGCCGTCTCCTGCCGGATCGGTGTTCTTCGTGCCGGGGTCGGCGGTGGATGGAGCCGGTCTGGTCGAACGTGTTCTGGCTCGCGCTGGCCGGATCGACGGACTCGTTCTCAACGCCGGCTTTCTGCGAGACCGCAGCTTCGCGAAGGCCGAGGAGGCGGACCTCCGAGACCTTCTCGACGTCCACCTTGTTGGGCCGTGGCGCGCGGCGCGTGCGGCATGGCCGACGATGATTGCACAGGGGCACGGCCGTATTGTGTTCACCACCTCGCCGGCCGGTCTTTACGGGCAGTTCGGACAATCCGGTTACTCGGCCGCGAAGGCGGCGTTGGTGGGGCTGACCCGGACGTTGGCTTTGGAAGGTGCGAAGCACGGCATCGGCGTGAACTGCGTGGCTCCTTTGGCTGCCTCGCGTCTCTCCGAAGGCGTGCTGCCGCCTTCCGTCGCTGCGCGCTTGCCGCCTGCGGCGGTCGCCGGGCTGGTCGCGTGGCTCTGCCACCCGTCCTGCGCCGCGACCGGGCAGGTCTACGAGGCGGCCGGCGGCACGATTGCCCGCCACGTGGTGCATCGCGGCCTGGGTGTCCATCTCGGACCCGACCCGTCGCTGGAGGCGGTGAGCGGAAGTTGGGACGCGATCAACGACGTCGGCGCGGGCGAGAGTCCCGCGTCCACCGCCGACGCGCTGCTGCGCTTCGCGAACCGCTGGCCCGACGCGGCCGACCCGGGAGACATTGCATGAGCGACGACCGTCCGATCGTGATCGGCGTGGGCATGACCGCCTTCTCGCGGCCGAGCGAGGGCCGCGCCTATGACGCGATGGCGGAGGAGGCGGGGCGCGAGGCGATTGCCGATGCTGGCATCGGCTACGCCGACCTTGACGCGGTCTACGCCGGCTACGTCTACGGGGAGTCCACCAGCGGCCAGCGCGCCGCGTACCGCATCGGACTCACGGGCGTGCCGGTGCATAACGTCAACAACAATTGCGCGACCGGTTCGAGCGCGTTGTCGCTGGCGCGGCAAGCGATCCTTTCCGGCGAGGCGGAATGTGTGCTGGCGCTCGGCTTCGAGCAGATGCCGGCGGGTGCGCTGGGCATGACGTACCAGGATCGCGCCCATCCGCTGGAGCGCCACATGGGCGTGCTGGCGCAGCGTTTCGGCCTCGAGGCCGCGCCGCCCATGCCGCAGATGTTCGGCCAGGCGGCGCGCGAATGGCTGCGCGAGCGCGAGTTGGCGCCGGCGACGCTCGCCGACATCGCGGTGAAGGCGCGCGCTCACGCCGCCGCCAACCCTCGCGCAGTCTTCCGCGAGCTGCTGTCGCGCGAAGACGTGCTGGCTTCGCCGATGGTGTGCGATCCGCTGAACCGCTTCCAGTGCTGCGCGCCGACGTCGGGCGCGGCCGCCGCCGTGCTGTGTTCGCCCGCTTTCCTGCAGCGCCGCGGCGCCTCGAACCGGCCGGAGGTGCGTCTGGCCGGGCAGGTGACGACGACGGACACGGAGGACAGCTTCGCGGGTCGTGCGGATCGGCTGGTTGGCAGCGAGTTGACCGCGCGCGCCGCCGACCGGCTCTACGCGCTGACGGGCGCGGACCCGCGAGACGTGGACGTCGTGGAGTTGCACGACTGCTTCACCATCAACGAGGCGCTTTCCTACGAGGGACTGCGACTGTGCTCGCCCGAGGCGCTGCCCGCATTCATGGCCGATGGAAGCGCCACCTATGGCGGTCGGATCGTGGTGAACCCGTCGGGCGGGCTGCTCGCCAAGGGCCACCCGCTCGGCGCGACGGGACTGGCCCAGTGC
>CAXUGD010000478.1:0-2482 GCA_964250355.1 uncultured Acetobacteraceae bacterium
CATCAGGCGTCGGGCGTCGTCGAGGGTGAGGATCGTTCTCGTGCGCAAGGTTCCCCTCCTCCGGACGCGGGCTGGAGCACGGTCGCCTCGGCGACCAGGTGGTAGAAGCGCCCGTCGAAGAGCGTCATCACCGCCTCGGTCGCGGCGTGCGACTCGGGCCGTATCGGCGAGGCGAGGCAGTCGTCGATCGCGGCCTGGTCCGGAAAATCCATCTCGAGGATCATGGCGACCGGGCGGGCGTCGTCGTCGGCGCCGCGCCGGCCCGGGGCCCCCGCCGGGGGGCCGCCAGGGGGGGGGCTCGGGCCCCACGGCGGCGCACCCGGTCGGACTGGATGGGGATCGAGCGCGAGCGCGGCATTTCGGTCGTCACCTCGGTGATGACGTTCGAGTATGCAGGCTACGTCTATAATCTTCTGGACACGCCGGGCCACGAGGATTTTTCCGAGGACACCTACCGGACGCTGACGGCGGTGGATTCGGCGGTGATGGTGATCGACGCGGCGAAGGGCATCGAGGCGCGGACGCGGAAGCTGTTCGAGATTTGCCGGCTGCGGGACATCCCGATCGTCACCTTCGTCAACAAGATGGACCGCGAGGCGCGCGATCCGTTCGAGCTGCTGGACGAGGTGGGCAGCACGCTGGCGCTGGACACCTCGCCCGCCACCTGGCCGGTGGGGCGAGCGGCCGAGTTCGTGGGCACCTACGACCTGCACACGCGCGATATGCGGCTGACGCAGCAGCTTTCGCAATCCGACCCGCGGATGCAGGCGTTGGGCGACGAGCTGGACCTGGTGCGGGCCGCATTGCCGGAGTGGGACCTCCAGAGTTTCCAGGCCGGCGCGCTGACGCCCGTGTATTTCGGCAGTGCGATGCGCGAGATTGGCGTGCTCGACCTGCTGGACGCGCTGGCGCGGTTCGGCCCGCCGCCGCGCGCGCAGACGGCGGATACGCGGGTGGTGCAGGCCGACGAGGCGGGGCTGACGGCACTGGTGTTCAAGATACAGGCCAACATGGACCCCAACCACCGCGACCGCATGGCGTTCGCGCGTATCTGCTCGGGCCGGCTGGAGCGCGGGATGAAGCTGCGCCAGGTGCGCACCGGCAAGCTGATCCCGCTGAACGCGCCGCAGTTCTTTTTCGCGCGCGACCGGCAACTGGCCGAGGAGGCGTTTGCCGGCGACGTGGTGGGCATTCCCAACCACGGCACGCTGCGCATCGGCGACACGCTGACCGAGGACGAGGACCTGCAATTCCTGGGCGTGCCGAGTTTCGCGCCGGAGATCCTGCGCCGCGTGCGGCTGGACGACGCGATGAAGGCGAAGAAGCTGCGCCAGGCGCTACAGGAGCTGGCCGAGGAGGGGGTGGTGCAGCTGTTCCGCCCGCAGGACGGCAGCCAGCCGATCGTGGGCGTGGTGGGCACCTTGCAGCTAGACGTGCTGCAGGCCCGGCTGGCGAGCGAGTACGGCGTCGCGATCGGTTTCGAACCCACGCCCTATACTTTGGCGCGCTGGATCTCGGGCGACCGCGCGCTTGCGGAGAAGTTCGCGCAGGACCAGCGCACGGCGATGGCGGACGATGTGGACGGCGATCCGGTGTTCCTGGCTACCTCGGCATTCATGCTGCGGCGGACGACCGAGCAGAATGCGGGATTGGGGTTCAAGGACATCAAGGATCACCGGAAGCTCCAATAGAAAGTCCGCTGCTTCAATTGACGAGAAAGGATTTTGTACGCCTATCCTCTCCTGGTGTTCGCGGGTTTTGGTCAGCTGGCACTCGACCTGCGGCTGGCCCGTGTCACTCTCTTGCAAGCGCACGATGTATGATGGCGAGACTGGTGCTGAAGCGACCTGAAGGCGCCACCGTTAGCCGGCTAGAACGCCACCAAGCCCAACCGTGGCTGTGGCCGGCGCTGTTTTTGCTGCTCGGCCTGCCGCTCGGCCTGTTCCTCGCCTGGCGGGTGCCGCTGGGGCATGTGCCTGACGAGCGGAACCATGCGTTGCGGGCCGAAGGATTGCTGCATGGCAGCTGGGTGGGGCAGCGCGGGGTGGCTTGGGGGCACCCGGCGAGCGGCGTGCTGGCCGATGGGGCAATCGGGGCTGTTGTCACGCTGCCGGAACAGCCTATGACGGTCAGGCCCGAACCTTTAACGGCCGCGATGGTGCAAAGGGCAGACGCAGTCGTGTGGGGCGGGCAGGTCGGCTTCATGGAGGCCGGCGCGGTCGCGGGCTACTTGCCGGTGCTGTACGTGCCGGCCGCCTTGGCTATGGGTTGCGCCAAGGCCCTGGAGGCCGGTCCGGCTGCGGCGTTCCTGGCCGCGCGGCTGGCCAACCTACTGTGCTTCGGGGTGATTGGCGCGTTTGCGCTGCGTATTACCCGGCGCGGGCACGCGCTGATGGCAGGCACGCTGCGGCTGCGGATGACGGTGGGCCGGGCGGCCTCGTGCAGCCAGGACGGCTTGCTGATCGGCTGCACCGCGCTGGCC
>CAXUGD010000479.1:0-2479 GCA_964250355.1 uncultured Acetobacteraceae bacterium
CGCCATCCCGCTGCCGCGCGACGCGCTGGGCGACGCGGTGCGCGCGGCGACTGGGTTGGAACCGGAAGGCCTGGCGCGGCGGTTCGAACGCCTTGGGCACGATTGCGAGTTCGGCCTCCTGCAGCGCCACGTGGGCGCCGAGCCGCTCGGGCTGCTGCGCTTTGCGGGGCTGACGATGGCCGATCTTGCCTCCGGCCTGGACGACGGGTTCGCGCGGGTGGGCGACCGGATGGAGGTGCGGACGGTGCCGACCGACAGTGGAGGGGCCGAGTTCATGGTGCACGACCCGGCCTACCGGCTGAGGCTCCACACCTTCCAGACCACGGACGAGACCAGGGCCGACCGGGTGCGGACGCAGCACGAAACGCGCATGCGCTTCCTGCGCGATCACTTCGGAACCCGTCTGCGGGACGCCGACCGTATCTTCGTCTTCCAGCGGCGCGGCCGCATCGCCCGTCCCGAAGCGCTGGCCCTGCTGGCGCGGCTGCGCCGCTTCGGGCCGAACGCGCTGCTTTACGTGGACGAATCGGGCGACCTGCCGTCGGGCGCCGTCGAGCAGCTCGGCTTCCGGTTCTATCACGGGGCGCTCGCCTCGATGGCGCCGCTGGGCCGGGCGGGCGACCTGGACCTGGCCGGCTGGCTCAGCCTATGCGCGAACGCCTACCGCCTGTGGTCGGCGCCGTAGCGCCTGGGTTACCGGGAGAAGATCGTCCGCTTGGAGGTTGTGCGGTTGCCGGCGTTGCCCGTGGCCAGCCACTGCACGACGTTGGTCGTGCTGCCGCTTTGATCGACCAGCGGCTGCTGCTTGAACGTGCCGTAGGTAACGGGCGCGTTCACCAGGGCACGGTCGCCGGAGGCGAGCATGCGGAGGCCGAGGCCGGTGAAGTTTTCGGTATCCTGGCCCAGGCTGACCGCGACCAGCATGTTCTCGAACTCGCACCCATCGACCGTGACGGCGTAGGTCGCAACCTGCGTGGAGCTGGACGTGGCGATACCGACCTGGTTGGACGGCGCGGCAGGATCGAGGGAGCCGTCGAACAGGCAGTTCGTGATCTTGATCCGGCCCGATCCGATCAACGCGCAGGCCACGGAGCCGCCGGCCACGCGCGGCCCGTAGAAATCGGTGTCGCTGATCCAGGCGGAATTGACCTGGTAGAGGGACAGCACCGTGCCCTCGCAGTTGAGTTCGCAACCGCTGAGGTAGAGCCCGAGAAGGTTGATGCCGTTCTTGTAGTTCGACGAACCGGTCGTCAGCGCGGTGCCGCCGATGAACACCGTGTTCAGGATGTGCAGACCCTCGCTGTAGCTGTGCACGGACACGCCCGTCTGGTAGCCGTCGATCCTGCAGCCGCTCACTTCGTTGTCCACGCACTGCCCGCGCAGCGCCAGGAAGCTGTCGCCGAGGCCCGCGTTGCTGTGCGAGGTGCAGTTCACGATGGCGGACCGCCACACGTTGGTGAGCGAGAGCGCTTCGGCAAACACCGTGTAGTTCGGATATTGAACGCCGAAATCGACGTTCTCGATCCGGCAGGACGGCCAGGCCGATTGCACGCGCGGCAGGGTGAGTGCCACGGCTACGCCCCCCGCGCGGGCGCCGGAGGCTGGCGAGAACCCGATGTCGCGGACCACCAGGCCCTGGCTGTCGCCGGGGTTGGTGTAGGTGACACCGAGCGCGGTGCCGGTGTGCTTGACGACCAAGACGCTCGATTCGGAGCCGTAGCCCATCACGGTCAGCGACCCGTTGGACGCGGTGAACTCCAGCGGTCCTTCCAGCACGTAGGCGCCGGGCGGCACCTGCAACACGCCGCCGCCCAGGGCCAGCAACGCGTCCAGCGCGCCCTGGAAGCTGGCCGTGTTGTCGGGCAGCCCCGGCGAGGCGTTGTAGGGCGCGCCTGTCACGTCGATGACGTTGGCCGCCGCCCGCGCCGGCGCACCTGCGGCGATACTCGCCAGCATGGCCCCGCCCGATCGCAGCACGATGCGGCGGCCCACGCTGTGCGGCAAAGCGTGAGTAAGATCGGCCATGTCTGCTCCGAGACAGTTTTATTGCAACCAAACTGATGATGTTAGCCGCATCGACGGTTGCGCGACAACTCCTGCGCAAGATGCCACCGGTCGTCAAGCATAAACAATGGTTCGTAACAAAAACCAGTATCGTTCTGCTTGCGACGATCTGTGGATGACAGGAGTATGATGAATACCGGCGCGTAACAGTTCTATTTGCTCTCGGGATGGGCCGATCGCGGGCCGTGTACTATTGGGCGTCCAGGTTGAGAGCGCCCGCCGTGCTGGCGACCTGCATCCTGGCGGGGCATCGGGACTGGCCGGGCCGCAGGTTGCAGGCCATAACCGGCGCCGGTCAGGCTTGGGGGGGTTATGCGATGACGGACGGGGCAGGGCGGGTCGCCTGGATCACGGGGGCCTCCTCCGGCATCGGCGAGGCGCTGGCGGTGGCGCTGGGGCAGGCGGGCTGGTCGGT
>CAXUGD010000480.1:0-2476 GCA_964250355.1 uncultured Acetobacteraceae bacterium
TGTCAAACGGCGTCGAACGTTGACCCCCGATCGGCGTCCAATGTTGACCCCTCTGGGGCTTGCTGGGACGCGAGCGGCCGCCCGACGGAGCTGGTCGGGGTTGCGCAGCCGGGCGGGCGCGGGATGGATCAGGCTCGGTTCTTGAAGCGCCAGCTCTCGTTGCCGGTTTCGACAATCTCGCAGTGATGGGTGAGCCGGTCGAGGAGAGCGGTGGTCATCTTGGCGTCACTGGCGAACACGCTCGGCCATTCGCCGAAGGCAAGGTTCGTTGTGACGATGATCGAAGTCTGCTCATAGAGGCGGCTGATCAGATGGAACAGGAGCTGTCCGCCGGACTGAGCGAAGGGCAAATAGCCGAGTTCGTCGAGAACGATGAAGTCCATCCGCGACAGGTAATCGGCCATACGGTGGCGGCCGGTCCGACCCTCCGCTTCGAGACGGTTCACCAGGTCAACGACGTTGAAGAAGCGACCACGGGCGCCGTCCCGGATGCAGGCCCGGGCGATAGCGATGGCGAGGTGGGTCTTGCCGGTTCCGGTGCCGCCGACCAACACGACGTTGCGCTGATGCGCCAGGAACTCACCACCCGCCAAATCGCGGACCAAGGTCTCGTTGATCGGTGTGCCCGCGAAGGTGAACTCATCGACGTCCTTGGCGAGCGGCAGCTTGGCGATGGTGATCTGGTACTTGATCGAGCGCGCCTGCTTCTCGGCGATCTCGGCGCTCAGCAGGTCGCCAACGATCCGTTGAGGCTCGTGGGCTCGCTTAACGGCGACCTTGATGATCTCGTCGAAGGCGGCTTTCATGCCGTAGAGCTTCAGCTCGCCCATGGTGGCGAGGATCTGCTGGCGTTCCATCATAGGGCTCTCCTCAGGCTGTCGTAGCGGGCGCAATCGGCTACCGGCGCGTGCCTGAGCCGAAGCGCATCGGGCGTCGTGACGGTAATGGCGGTGGTCGCGGGCTCACGCTGTCGGGCCAGGATGTTGAGCACCACGTCGGCCGAGTGGACGCCTTCGCGGAGCGCTTCCTGACAGGCGGCTTCTACGGCCTGGAGCCCGTCGTTGAGGACGGCGGTCAGGATCGAGACCATTTGCCGGTCTCCGTCATCGACACCGGCGAGCTTGCGCCGGACCCGGTCGAGACCGCCGGGCAGGATCCAGTTCTTGAACGGTGCGCCGTTCCTGAGTGCTCCGGGCTTACGAGCCAGCACCGAGACGTAGTGCCAAGCATCGAACACGGTCTGATCGCGCCCGAAGGCTCGAACATGATCCGCCACGACGCGACCGTCCTGTCGGATCTCGATCCGGTCGGCATAGGCGCGGACCTCGACCGGTCGACCGACCGCGCTTGCCGCGACCGAGTACTTGTTATTGTCGAAGCGGACGAGACAAGTCTTGGAGACCGAAGCCGGCACCGCGTGGAAGCCGTCGAAGCGACCCGCATAGGGCACGAGAGAGAGGCGCTCGGCCTCGAATGCCTGCCAGACGGTCTGGTCGCGGTACTCGGGATGAGGATGAGCCTTCGCGTAGGCAATGCACAGATCGAGCAAGATCGCGTTCAGCTCCTCGAAGCTCTTCACGCGTAGCCGCGGGGTGAAGAAGCGTTCGCGAACGAGCCCGACCTGGTTCTCGACCTGCCCCTTCTCCCAGCCTGACGCCGGCGTGCAGGCGACCGGCTCGACCAGGAAGTGACTGCACATCTGCAGGAAGCGCCGATTGTAGGCGCGTTCGCGGCCGACGAAGATCGTCTCCACAGCGGTTTTCATGTTGTCGTAGATGCCCCGCTGGCAGGCACCCTTGAAAAAGGCGAACGCCCGGTCGTGCGCGTCAAATACCATCTCCTGGCTCTCGCGCGGGTACGCCCTCACGAACAGCATGCGCGAGTGACAAAGCCGGACGTGCGCGACCTTGATCTTGTTGGTCACGCCATTGATGAGGACGACCTCGTGGCTCCAGTCGAACTGGTAGGCTTCGCCAGGCGCGAAGGAGAGCGGCACGTAGGCGTCCGCCGTCACGGCCGAACGCTCGCGCCGCCAGCTCCGGGCATACCGACGCACCGCGTCGTAGCCGCCCTCGTAACCAAGGCCACGCAGCGCTTCGAAAATCCGCATCAGCGTCAGCCGCTCGCGCGACGGCTTGTCGGCGTTGGTCAGCAAAAGCCGATCGAGATCCGAGCGCCACTGCCCCAGCTTTGGTAGCGGCTGAACCTCGCGCTCATAGCTGAGCGACGTCGCACCCGACCGAACGACCTTCCGCACCGTGTTGCGCGAAACGTGCAGCTCTCGCACGATCTCCTTGATCGGCCGCTTGCGGATGAAGAACTCGCGCCGGATCCGCGCAATCGTGTCCACGCCCTTCATCCCCCAACCACCCATCCAACAACAAGGACGGGAAGCTTCCGCAAGCGGCGCTCAAGGGGGTCAAGTTTGGACGCCGATCCCCCGGCTCAGGGGGTCAAAGTTGCACGCCGATCCACA
>CAXUGD010000481.1:0-2475 GCA_964250355.1 uncultured Acetobacteraceae bacterium
AAACGGTGCCGGCTAACGGCCGGCGGGGGCGACCCCAGGGACAGTGCCACAGAAAACAAACCGCCCGGACAGCGCGTGGGAGACCACGGGCCAGGGGCAAGGGTGAAACGGGGCGGCAAGAGCGCACCGCGCCCCTGGCAACAGGGGCGGCAGGGTAAACCCCACCGGGAGCAAGACCGAATAGGGGCGGCCGGCCGTGCGGTACACGGCCAGGGGTTCCCGCCCCGCCGCCCGGGTTGGTCGCGTCAGGCGCGCGGCAACGCGCGTCGCAGAGGAATGGTCGTCCATCGCCGCAAGGCGGGGACAGAACCCGGCTTACAGGCCGTCTGGCACCTCGCCCCCACGCCCGCCCGCTAATTAAACCACAAAGTTGTCCACAGGAACGAATGGTGAATACTGTTTAGTGTCAGTGTTCTCTGGAAAACTTCTGCTGTGGAAAACGTAAGCCGTTGTTTTTATGTGAATAACGGCTGTGGAAAACTGGGCGAGGCTGCGTATTCCCTTTGACGCCCATGCTCGCCCATGTTATCCCACGGCATCCCAAGCCGAGACGTTGTTCACAGCGGTTCGGCCAACAGCCAAGGGGGTTGGCTGCGGGACGAAGGCGGGGGGTTGCGACCAGCGTGGATGAGCCACTTCCTCGGCACACATGCGAACCGGCTAGACGCGAAGGGGCGGGTTTCCATCCCAGCGCCCTTTCGTACGGCCCTGCGCCTGCTGTGTCCGGAGGGGGATGCTTCGCTAGTATTGCGCACGTCGCACAATCATCCCTGCGTAGAGGGCTGGCCGACACGCTATTTCCAAGAGTTGGGCGCTCCACTGCAACTGCTGGATGCGTTCGGCGCCGATCAGGACGACATGGCCGTATCGATTTACGCCGATGCGCAGTATGTCGAATCGGACAAGGAAGGACGTATCGTGCTGCCCGCCGGCCTGCTGGGGCACGCCAACCTGTCCGACACGGTGGTGTTCATGGGCCTGGGCAGGATCTTCCAGATCTGGGAACCGGGTGCCGCCGAGCGGCGTGCTGCCGAGGCACGGGAGCGCGCGCGTGCCCGCCGGCTGACCCTGCCCGGCACGCCGCCGGCGCCTTCGGCATGAGCCATGTCCCGGTCATGCTACCCGAGGTTCTGGCGGCACTCGCGCCAAGCAATGGCGAACGTTTCTTGGACGCTACCTTTGGTGGTGGCGGCTATGCGCGTGCAATCCTAGAGCAGGCGGCCTGCACCCTTTGGGCCATTGACCGCGACCCGGAGGCCGTGGCGCGCGGCGCAGCCCTGGCCGCCGCCTATCCCGGCCGCCTGCACCTGATCCATGGCGGTTTCGGCGATATGGTTGCCCTGCTGAGCGAGGCCGGGGTGAGCGACCTGGACGGCATCGTGCTCGACTTGGGCGTCAGCTCGTTCCAGATCGACGACCCCGCTCGCGGCTTCAGCTTCCGTCACGACGGCCCGCTCGACATGCGGATGAGCCGCACGGGGCCTACCGCTGCCGAGCTGGTGGCCGGCCTGTCCGAGGCCGAGCTGGCCGACACGCTCTACCAGTTCGGCGAGGAGCGCCTGTCGCGCCGGATCGCGCGCGCGGTGGTGGCTGCCCGCGCCGAGGCGCCGATCGAGACCACCGGGCGCCTGGCCGCGGTCATCCGGGGCGCGATGCCGCCGGCCCGCGACGGCCTACACCCGGCCACCCGCAGCTTTCAGGCGCTGCGCATCCGCGTGAACGACGAGCTTGGCGAGATCACCCGTGCGCTACAGGCGGCGGCCGGCCGGCTGGCCCCGGGCGGCCGGCTGGTCGTTGTCTCGTTCCACTCGCTTGAAGACCGGCTGGTGAAACGCTTCTTCACACATGCGACCGGTCGCGATCCGGGTCCGTCGCGGCATGATCCGCGCGGGATGACCGCTCCGACCACCGCAGAGTTCGCCCTGGCCACGCGGCGCGCGCTGCGCCCCAGCGCCGCCGAGCTTGCCCGCAACCCGCGGGCGCGCAGTGCCCGGCTGCGCGCCATGATACGAATCCGCCCGACGGAGCCGCACCCATGATCCGCCCCTTCACCGTGCTGTGCCTGCTGACCGCCTGCGGGTCGGGGCTGTACCTCTACTCCGAGAAGCACCGCACGGCGTTGCTGGCCCGCGATATCGGCCGGGTGATCCGTGCCACGGAAGCGGCGCAGGCGCGCACCGGACTGCTGCGGGCGGAATGGGCGCTGCTGAACGAACCGGGGCGGCTGGGGGACATGGCCGGCCGCTACCTGACGCTGCACCCCATGGCGCCCACCCAGTGCGTGCCGGTGGCGCAACTGGCCGCGCACCTGCCCGCGCCCGCGGCCACACCGGCGGGCGACGGCGAGGCGGAGGACGACGCGGCTCCGGCGCCAGACCTGGCCGTAGCCAGCGCCGTGCCGCCGGTGGCCCCGGCGGCGTTGCCGGCCCACCCGGTGCAGCCGCCCACGGGCGCTGCCAAGCCGGCCGGCCGGCG
>CAXUGD010000482.1:0-2466 GCA_964250355.1 uncultured Acetobacteraceae bacterium
CAGCGTGCGGGCGAAGGCGAGGCGGTTGCGGGCGGCCACGGCCGCGAACGGGATGCCGGTGGCGAACAGCGCGTCGGACAGCTCGCGCCGGGCAGAGACGCGCAGGCGCCGCTCGTTGAGGAACGCGCCGCCGCCGCGCTCGGCCCAGAACATCTCGTCGTTGGCGGGGCTGTAGATCATGCCGGCCGCGACCTCGACCGCGCCGTCGGGGGTGCGCCGCTGCAGCGCCATGCTGATCGCCCAGTGCGGGATACCGTGCAGGAAGTTGGTGGTGCCATCGAGAGGATCGACCACCCAGCGCCAGGTCCAGTTATCGCCGCCGGACGCCCCGCTCTCCTCCATCAAAAAGGCATAGCCCGGGCGGGCGCGGGCCAGCTCCTCCCGCAGGGTGGATTCCGCACGCAGGTCGGCCTGGCTGACGAAGTCGGACGGGCCCTTGATGCTCACCTGCAGCTGCTCGACCTCGGCGAAGTCGCGCAGCAGCCGCTTGCTGGCCTTCTGCGCCGCATTCTGCATCACGGTCATGTGGGGGGAGAGGCGTTGGGCCATAGCGGGAAGAGACTTTCAGTCGCCGGACTGGCCGGGTCCGTAGATGCGCAGTACACGGACATCCCCGGCTTTCGGGCTGTCCGCCTTATCTGAAGGTAACTCGTAGATTATTCGATGTTGGGCAACGATCATAACGCGCGTGCCGGCGACACCGTGCGGGTGAGAGTGAGGAGCGACCAGCAACGTAAGAAGTGCGTTTTGGATCCGTGCTAACTTGGCAGCCGCTGCAGGGCCGGACCCGGGCTGCTTATACCAACGCTCTACGGCAATGAGATCTTGTCGCGCTGCCCGCGCCAGGCGCAGTCTTTGCGCCACGCTAATCGTGACGGGGCTGCGGCTCGGGTAGGGGGTTGTCGGTGTCGAGGCTGTCAAGCCAGGCGCGGACCTCCTCGTAAGGAATCGTCCCGTTGAGGCGCACGTCCTCGATTGCCGCCTCGATCTCGGCGACTTCTTCTGCCGTGAAGCTTACCTCGGCGAGTTCGTTGGAGGGTTGCTGATCCATAAGCTAGGCATAACAGAATTCCAGGAAATTACCAGAGTCCCGTCCTAGTTACGTTCGGCAACTCCGTTTAGCCGTGCGGTGCGTTGTTCACGAATAAATGGTTTAGCGCTTAGCGAACGTTCGCCATTAATCGACGACGTGTTGGTTGACCCAAGTAGCGGACACGTTCCCCTGCAACCAACTACATTACCCTTTCGCGCGCTCCACGTAGCTGCCGTCTTCCGTGCGCACCACCACGCGCTCGCCCGCTTCCACGAAGGGCGGCACCAGCGTCTTCACACCGTTGGACAGCTTGGCCGGCTTGTAGCTCGAACTCGCCGTCTGGCCCTTCACCACGGGGTCGGCTTCCACGATCTCCAGCGTCACCTGCGGCGGCAGGTGGGCGCCCACCGGCTCGCCCTCCACCATGTCCACGTCGATCTTCATGTTGTCCTGCAGGAACGGCGCCTGGTCGCCCAGCAGGTCCAGCGGCACGGTCAGCTGCTCGTACGTCTCGGGGTCCATCAGCACGATGTTGGTGCCCTCGGTGTACGAGTAGGTGTAGTCCTTGTTGTCGGTCATCAGGCGCTCCACCGTGTCGGCGGTGCGCCAGCGCTCGTTGGTCTTGTTGCCCGTCTTGAGGTCGCGCATCTCCACTTGGATGAAGGCGCCGCCCTTGCCCGGCGTGATGATCTGCTGCTTCAGCACGGTCCAGCGCCGGCCGTCATGGTCCAGCACCTGGCCGGCGCGTATCAGGTTGGCCTGCTGCTTCATGGGCGGAACACTTTCTGGCGCGGTGGTCGGGAAAGGCGGGCTGTCTAACTTTTCCCCTGCCCGCCGGCAAGCGCATGCACCCCGCCCCATGGGTCGCGCACCCCATCGCCCTCAAGATAGGAGGGCCCGATCGGCACCTTGCCGTGGCCACCCGGTATGTCGAGCACGTAGGTGGGCCAGGCCAGACCCGTCACCCGGCCGCGCAGCCCCGCCAGCAGCGCCTGGCCCTCCGCAATCGGCACGTGAAAGCGCGACGTGCCGGGCGCCGCATCCAGCTGGTGCAGGTAGTAGGGCTTTACCCGCGCCCGTAGCATGGCGCGGAACAGGTCTTCCAGCGCGCCCACGCTGTCGTTGACGCCGCGCAGCAGCACCGACTGCCCCAGCAGCGACACGCCCGCCGATTGCACGCGGCGCAGGCAGGCCGCCGCCTCCGGCGTGAACTCGCGCGCGTGGTTGGCGTGCAGCACCAGCCACAGGGGCTTTTCCATCGCCAGCACGCGGGCCAGCGCGTCCGTCACCAGCCCCGGATCGGCCACCGGCACGCGCGTGTGGATACGCAGCGTCTCCACATGCGGGATGGCGTCCAGCGCGCCGAGCAGGGCGCCCAGACGGCGCGGCGCCAGCAGCAGCGGATCCCCCCCGGTCAGGATCACCTCGCGCAC
>CAXUGD010000483.1:0-2466 GCA_964250355.1 uncultured Acetobacteraceae bacterium
GCTCACCCCCGTGGTGGCCAAGAAGGGCCCGGGCGAGGGCCGCCGCGCAGGCCGGATCGACGTTCAGGCCGCCATTGAGGGCGAGGACGAGAAAACCCGCTCGCTGGCCAGCGTGCGCCGCCAGCGCGAGCGCGAGCGCCGCTCCGCCGAACTGGCCGCCCTGCGCGCCGACCAGGTGCGTGTGGTGCGCGACGTGGTGCTGCCGGACGCGATCACCGTGCAGGAACTGGCCAACCGCATGGCCGCCCGCGCCGTGGACGTGGTCAAGACGCTGATGCGCATGGGGGTGATGGCCACCATCACGCAGGTGCTCGACTCCGACACGGCCGAGCTGGTGGTGCAGGAATTCGGCCACCGCGTGCGCCGCGTCTCGGAAAGCGACGTGGAGCAGGGCATCGAGGGCCAGGTGGACGAGGATACCGACCTGGTTCCCCGCGCCCCCGTGGTGACCATCATGGGCCATGTGGACCACGGCAAGACGTCGCTGCTCGACGCGCTGCGCGCAACGGACGTGGCCGCCGGTGAGGCCGGCGGCATCACCCAGCACATCGGCGCCTACCAGGTGACCCTGCCCTCGGGCTCGCAGATCACCTTCATCGACACGCCCGGTCACGAGGCGTTCACCTCCATGCGCGCCCGCGGCGCCTCCGTGACGGACATCGTAGTATTGGTGGTGGCCAGCGACGACGGCGTGATGCCGCAGACCATCGAGGCCATAAAGCACGCGAAAGCCGCGCACGCCCCGATCATTGTCGCCATCAACAAGATGGACAAGGCGGACGCCAACCCACAGCGCGTGCGCCAGGAGCTGCTGAGCCACGAGATCGTGGTGGAAGACATGGGCGGCGAGACGCAGGACGTGGAGGTTTCGGCCACCAAGCGCACCAACCTCGACAGGCTGGAAGAGGCGATCCTGCTGCAGGCTGAGATCCTGGACCTGAAGGCTAACCCGGACCGCGCGGCCGAAGGATCGGTGATCGAGAGCCGGCTGGACCGTGGCCGCGGGCCGGTGGCAACCCTGCTTGTGCAGAACGGCACGCTGCACCAGGGCGACATCGTGGTGTGCGGCGCCGAGTGGGGCCGCGTGCGCGCGCTGCTGGACGACAAGAGCCGGCAGATCAAGGTGGCCGGCCCATCCACGCCGGTGGAAATACTGGGCCTGGGCGGCGTGCCCTCGGCCGGCGAGCCGTTCGTGGTGGTCGAAAACGAGGGCCGCGCGCGCGAAGTCTCGGAGTTCCGCACGCGAAAACTGCGCGACCAGGCGGCGGCCGGGGCCACGGCCGCCCGCGGCACGCTGGAGCAGATGCTGACCCGCATCGCCGCCGGCGCGCAGAAAGAGGTGGCCGTGGTGATCAAGGCCGACGTCCAGGGCAGCGCGGAGGCCATCGGGGCCACCGTGCTGAAGCTGGAGCACGAGGAGGTGCGCGTGCGCGTGCTGACCGCGAGTGTCGGCCAGATCACCGAAAGCGACGTGCAGCTTGCCAAGGCGTCCAACGCGATCATCGTCGCGTTCAACGTGCGCGCCACCAGCCAGGCGCGCGAGCTGGCGCATCGCGACGGCGTCGATATCCGCTACTACTCGATCATCTACCAGGTGGCCGACGACATCGAGCAGCTCGTGCGCGGCAAGATCGCGCCGAAGTACCGCGAGAACTTCCTGGGCTACGCCGAGATCCGCAAGGTTTTCGACATCACCAAGACGGGCAAGGTGGCCGGCTGCATGATCACCGAGGGATTGGTCAAGCGCGGCTGCGGCGTGCGGCTGCTGCGCGAGGGCGTGGTGATCCATCAGGGCGAGCTGTCGCAGCTGAAGCGCTTCAAGGACGACGTGCGCGAAGTGGCGCGCGGCTACGAATGCGGCCTGTCGTTTGCCGGCTATAACGACCTGCGCGAGGGTGACGTGGTGGAGTGCTACGAAAGCGAGCTGGTTCCGGCTTGAAGGCGCAGCGCAAGGAGACGCGCGGCAGACCGGGGGAGCATGGCGCGCCCCCGAAGCCGGCGCGCGCCAGGAAGTCCGGGCCGAAGCCGCCCAGCCAGCGCCAGTTGCGCGTGGCCGAGGAGGTGCGTCACGTGCTTTCGTCCATCTTCGCCCGCAACGAGTTCCGCGACCCTGACCTGGCCGACGTCGCGGTTACGGTGACGGAAGTGCGCATGTCGCCGGACCTGAAGCACGCGACCGCGTTCGTCACCCGCCTCGGCCGCACCGATATCGACGGCAAGCTGCCCGCCTTGCGCCGCGCCGCGCCCTATCTGCGCTCGCAGCTCGCCCACGCCATGCGCCTGCGCGTGGCGCCCGACGTCTCGTTCCAGGCCGATACGGCGCTGGACTACGCGATGCACATCGACGCGTTGCTGCGTGCGCCCGCCGTGGCCCAGGACCTGTAAGCCGCTCAGGCGGCCCGCACCGCCGCGCTCACGTCGCCGGCCCCGGGGCGGGCGACGGTGGCCGGCTCATAGTGCGCCGCC
>CAXUGD010000484.1:0-2457 GCA_964250355.1 uncultured Acetobacteraceae bacterium
CTGCGGAACAGCTGGTATACGGAGGTGTTCACATGGCGGCTCCCGCTTGCCATGAAGCTCGGCACGCTCATGGGGGCGGCCGGAGACGGGCGCATCTCGTCGGCGGCTAGCGCCGACAAAGCCAGGGCCGCCGCAGCCCTGCTGGCGGGCGGGACCGAAGCCGGTGCGGTCGCCAGCTTCCTGGGCGTGGTGCGCAGCCGGCCCGGCCGGCCGTTGGCGGCCATGACGCTGGAACATTACCCGGCGATGACGCAGGCGGCGCTGGAGCGTATCGCAGCGGAGGCCACCGCGCGGTTCGAGCTGCTAGGCTGCACGGTGATCCACCGCGTGGGCCGGTTGCTGCCCGGCGAGCCGATCGTGCTGGTGCTGGCCGCGGCCCCCCACCGGCAGGCGGCGCTGGACGGCACGGCCTTCCTGATCGACTGGCTGAAGACCGCGGCGCCATTCTGGAAATGCGAGGAGTATGCGGACGGCGCGGCCGAGTGGGTGGCCGCCCGCGAGGCGGACGACGTGGCGGCCGCGCGCTGGTGACGCGCCCCATCCGGCTACACGCCTTCGAGATGGCCTGCGTCGGCCATATCCAACAGGGTCTGTGGCGCCACCCGCGCGACTGGGCGGCCGACTACGCCAGCCTCCATCACTGGGTGGCGCTCGCCCAGACGCTGGAACGCGGGCTGTTCGACGGGCTGTTCCTGGCCGACGTGCTGGGCGTGTACGACGTGTATGGCGGCTCGGCCGACGCGGCGATCCGCCACGCGGTGCAGGTGCCCAACCTCGATCCCGCCTTGCTGGTGCCGGCCATGGCCCATGCCACGCGCCACCTGGGTTTTGCCATCACGGCCAACACCGGCGCCGAGCACCCCTTCGTGTTCGCCCGCCGGATGAGCACGTTGGACCACCTGACCGGCGGGCGGATCGGCTGGAACGTGGTGACTGGCTACCTGAACAGCGCGGCCCGCGCGCTGGGCTTGCCGCAGCAGGCGGGTCACGACGCTCGCTACGACGCGGCGGACGATTTCCTCCACGCGGTGCGCGCCCTGTGGGAGGCGAGCTGGGAAGACGACGCCGTGCTCCGCCATCGCGCGTCCGGCACCTATGCCGACCCGGCGCGCGTGCACGCGGTCGCGGGGCGGGGGGACGGGTGGCAAATGCACGGCGTGCACCTGTGCGAGCCCTCGCCGCAGCGCACGCCGGTGCTCTACCAGGCGGGCGCCTCGGCCCGTGGCCTGCGCTTCGCCGCCGAGCACGCCGAATGCGTGTTCGTGAACGCCACCACCCGCCCGCAAGTGGCGCGCCTGGTGGCGGAGCTGCGCGAAGCCGCCGCCCTCCGCGGCCGCAGTTTGTTAGTCTTTGCGGGAATGACGGTCGTGGTTGGCACGGACGAGGCTGCGGCACGGGCGAAATGCGCGGAGTACGAGCGCTACGCCAGCACGGAGGCAGCCCTGGTGCAGTCGGCCGGGTCCATGGGCGTCGATTTTGCGGCGCTGGACGACGACGAGCCGATCCGCATGGGCCCGACGGAAGCCGTGGTCTCCAACCTGGCCGCGCTGACGGCGGGGCCGCCGATCACCAAGCGGGGCTTCGCCGGGCGCCTGCAGCTGGGCGGCCGCCAGGCGCCGGTGGTGGGCTCGCCAGCGCAGGTGGCGGACGCGATGCAGGGGTGGATGGACGAGGCCGATCTGGACGGGTTCGTGCTGGCCCGCACCGTTACGCCCGAGTGCTTCACCGACTTCGTCGATCTCGTGGTGCCGGAATTGCAGCGCCGGGGTGTTTACAAAACCGCATACAGCGAGGGTACTCTGCGGCAAAAGCTGTTCGGGGATCGGAAATGACGCGACTTGTCTGGGCCGGCGTTGCGGCACTCGGCGCCGGCAGCCTGGCCATGCTCGCCCTGCACCGCGGCGAAAGCGTGAACGCGCTTTGGCTCGTGGTGGCAGCCCTCTGCGTCTATGCCATCGCCTACCGCTTCTACAGCCTGTTCCTGGCGCGGCGCGTCGCTGGGCTGGACGCGGCACGCCCCACCCCCGCCTTCACGCATAACGACGGGCTGGACTACGTGCCCACCAACCGCTTCGTGCTCTTCGGCCACCATTTTGCGGCCATCGCCGGCGCCGGGCCGCTGGTAGGCCCGGTGCTGGCCGCCCAGATGGGCTACCTGCCGGCCACGCTGTGGATCCTGGTGGGCGTGGTGTTCGCGGGCGCCGTGCAGGACTTCCTGATCCTGTTCCTCTCCGTCCGGCGGGACGGCCGGAGCCTGGGCGACATGATCCGCACCGAGATGGGCGCGTTTGCCGGCATCGTCGCCAGCGTGGGCATCCTGGCGATCATGGTCATCCTGCTGGCGGTGCTGGGGCTGGTGGTGGTCAAGGCGCTGGCGGGCTCGCCCTGGGGGTCGTTCGCGGTGTTCGCCACCGTGCCGATCGCGCTGGTGATGGGGGTGTACGGACGGTTTCTACG
>CAXUGD010000485.1:0-2457 GCA_964250355.1 uncultured Acetobacteraceae bacterium
GCGTTGACAAGCTAAGGCATCCGCCATGATCTTCAATGGCAAACCCACGAGGCTCGCCGGGCACGTGCTGCTTTTTATGTCCGGCGCGGGCCTTTAAGCCAGCGCAGCCGTCTTTGCTTGAGGAGCCCCGCGACATGCGCTGTCCCATTACGGCCTCTTCGCGATATCGGACGCGCCTTGCCGCGCTGCTGCTCCCTGCCCTTGCCACCGGCTGCACGGTGGGGCCGGACTGGACAAAGCCTAACACCTGGTCACCCAGCCACTGGTTCACGGCCGAACGGCGCACGCCTGCACCGCCTAGCGAGCCTGTGCCGGAGAAGATCGACCCTAATTGGTGGAACCTGCTGCATGATGCCGAGCTGACCTCGCTCGAGAACCGCGTAGCGGCCGCCAACCTCAATGTGCGCATTTCCACGATCCGGCTGGCTGAAAGCCGCTCGCAGCGCCAGATCTCCGGCGCGGACCAGTTCCCGACGCTCCAGGGCGATGGATCATACACGCGTGAGCGTGTGTCCAGCAAAGGGGTGGTCGGGCTTTTCGGCTCCGGCGGCGGCACGAGCTTCGGCAGCATGGGCAGCAGCGCCAACGGCACCATGGGCCGCTCGGGCGGCATCCCAACCCAGGCAGCGGGCAGCACTTCGATCCAGCCGTTCAATTTGTGGCAATACGGCTTTGATGCTTCGTGGGAGCTCGACCTCTGGGGGAGGGTTCGGCGCGAGATCGAGAGCGCCGATGCGACGCTGGAAGCCAGCGCCGAGGCGCGGCGCAACAGCCTGCTCAGCGTGGTGGCCGAGGTGGCGCGGGACTACATCCAGCTGCGTGGTATTCAGACGCAGCTCGCCATCGCCAATGACAACATCAAGACGGCGAGGGAGAGTCTCGACCTGACCCAGGCGCGCTATCGCGGCGGGTTGACCACCGATCTCGACGTCGCCAACGCCGCCGCCCAGCTCGCCACCAACCAGGCCAATGTGCCGCAACTCGAGCAGCAGCAGGACGAGCAGATCAACGCGCTGAGCTTCCTGCTCGGCGAGGCGCCGCAGGCGTTGCGCGCCGAGCTGATCACCCCGAGCAGCGTGCCGCCCGTGCCGCCGCGCGTGCCCATCGGCCTACCCAGCGAGCTGGCGAGGCGGCGACCGGATATCCGCCAGGCGGAGGCGCAGCTGCATTCCGCGACCGCCGACATCGGCGTGGCCGTCGCCGATTTCTACCCCAAGATCACGCTGGACGGCAGCCTGGGGCTGCAGGCGCTGAAGGCCAAGGACCTCGGCAATTGGGGTGCCCGCCAGTACGGCCTGGGTCCCACCATCAGCATCCCCATCTTCGAGGGCGGGCGCCTGCGCGCCACGCTGGAACTGCGCCGTGTGGAGCAGCAGGAGGCGGCGCTGAACTACCAGCAGACGGTGCTGCAGGCCTGGCACGATGTGGACAACGCGTTGACCGCCTACGCCGACGAGCAGCGCCGCCACGACGCGCTGGCCGGCGCGGTCGATCAGAACCGCCTGGCCCTGCGTCTGGCGCGCGACCGCTACACCCAGGGCGTGGCGGACTTCCTGAACGTGCTGGATGCCGAGCGCGCCTTGCTGCAGGCGCAACTGCAGCTGGCCGACAGTGCCACGGCGGTCTCCTCCAACCTGGTGCAGCTCTACAAGGCGCTGGGCGGTGGATGGGAGCAGACCTACCCCGTCGCTGCCCGTTGACGGGTGCTTGGCCGTAGTCGGGAGTAGTAGTCACCGCGTGAATACGAGCCCGAAGCGTGCTAGGCATGGCTCTGCGCGGCGCTGCGCAGAGATGGTGGGAGGTCGCAGTTGGAATATTCCATACGCGAGGCAAAGGCGCGTTTTACCGAAGTTGCCGGTGCGGCTGCACGGGGCGAACGCGTCGTCGTCACCAAGCATGGTGTGCCGTTTGTCGAACTGGTGCCGGCGCAGCGCGGGGCCGGCCTCGATTTCGAAAAGGCGGCCATCGTGCGCCAGCAGCTTGGACTGGACGGCCTGGTCGTCAGCCTGCCGCCCGACTTCGACGCCCCGGCCTTCAGCCGGCAGGTGCTGGGCCTGACGCGCGACGGCCGGCTGGCCGGACATCCTTTGGCGGGGGGCTGACGGTTTAGGTCAAGGAAGGCCTTCTTTCTTGAAAGAAAGAAGCAAAGAACTTTTGTCCTTTAGGTGTAGGCCGAGTTTGCTGCGCCGCCAAAGAACATCTTCGGCGGTTTGGGCGAACTCCTGGGCTTGGAGGTAGGCGGTTTCGGCTTCCGTCAGGCCGGCGCCGTAATCCTGGCCCAGATCGGCCGGGCGCTTGGCGGTGCCGAGCCAGCGTGCCGCGCGGGTGCCGTAGGCGCGCGCGATGCGCCGCGCCTGGTACGGCGCCAGGAAAGGGTAGGCAGCGGACAGGTCCGCCAGGAAGGCATCGAAGTCGCCCAGCGCGATGTCGCCGCCGGGCAGCGCCGCGCCGGCGGTC
>CAXUGD010000486.1:0-2454 GCA_964250355.1 uncultured Acetobacteraceae bacterium
TTAGGGTGTCGATGGGGTAGAGGGAGAGGTCGACTGTGGTGCCGGCGAGGGCGCCCGGCGAGGGGGGGGGGGTGGTTTTTTTGGCCCAACCCCCAAAAACCCCCCGCCTGCTCCGGCTTGTAGTGTCAGCGGCCGACGAGGCCGTTGCAGGCGGTCGCGTTCTGGATGTTCAGGTTGAACTTCGACTTGTTGGTCAGGATGTCCTTAGTGATGACGGCAGCAAACTTCGTGGCACCGCTCTTGGCGATGGCCACCAGGCCGTTATTGCTGATGGACGTCGCATACGCACCCTTGTTCGCATAGTGGGCGGTCAGGAAGCCCAGGATGCCGCTCGCGATCGCTGGGCTGGCATAGCACTGCGCCAGGTCGAACGTGGTATAGCCCACGATCGGATAGCCGCTCGACGTCGTTTCGATGACCGGGACGAAGTTGGTGGGGTCGGCAGCTTCGGCCGCGGTTGTCGGCGGCTTGAGATGCGTGCCGAGCTTCGCGTGGTTCAACCCGAGGGTGAGGTTGGCAACCGTGGGCTGATACGCAGTCTTGCCGTTGAGCAGCGATGCCACGACGAGCGGGCTATGCGATCCGTTCGCAAGCACGGCGTTGCTGTTCGGATCGACGCTGGTCCAGTCGGGCGTGATGTAGCCGATCGCCGACGTCACCGTTACGCCCGCCTGTCCTGCCAGGTAGTTGGCAACGCCGCTGCTGCCGCTTTCGCCCACGAAGTTTGACGGTGCCACGCCACCGGGCAGCGTGCTGAGAAAGGTGGTGGACGGAACGATCGGCTGGACGAAGTTAGAGTTGGCCGAGGTGCACACGGCCGAGAGGTGGTTGAGGAAGATGAACGTGGCGCCCGCGGTGTCGGAACGATAGACGACCGAAATCGTGCCCGGCGCGACGCTGGCCGCGGCCGACGTCTGTGACCAGTCGGTGATCTTGCCCGAGAATATGCCGCAAAGGTCGCTGTCCTTGAGCGTGACCCGGCCGTTAGCCGTGACGGAGGCGTTGACCACCGGAATGGCTTCGCCGGTGCCCATGGAGGGCAGCTGGATCAGGTTGCCCGCCGCGGACTGGCCGACCGACGAGCTGGCCCATTGCGCGACTTGCGAGCTGACCAGCGTGGAGTCCGATGCCGCGTAATCGACGGAGGCCGAACCGCCAACCGTTCCGCTGCAGTTTCCGCCGTTGATCTTCAGCACCTTGTTGGCGTCGCAGCTGAGGTCGTCGTTCAGGAACGCCGTCTGGCCCGCGCCGCCCGATGCCCAGTACAGCACCTGCTGGCCGGTGGCCGGCGACGGGTTGTTGAAGGTCGCGGCCCCGGCCGGCTGCCCCTGGTTGAAGGTCGATAGCTCGTTGAAATAATCGAACTCGGCCGAAGTAGAGCCGCCGCCGGTGATGGACGTCGTCGATTCCTGGGCCGAGGCGTGCGGCGCAAGGCAGACGGAGGCCGCCAGCGCGCTGGCGCCCAAAAGATATGCGCGAAACATGAGATCTCCATGCGTGAGAGTTCGGACGGTCCGAACCAACACTCATACCCTACCAAAAACATAGGGTAATAGAAACAGTTTTCTCAACGCAGCGAAAAATTTCAGATCGAATAGTCAAGCGATAAACAGGCAGGCGTTAAAATCTATGGTTGTGCCGTCCCGTTATCATGGTACTTGCGCGACGAATGCACCCAGTCTTTTCTATACTGTCACGCGCGCACCTCGTTCTGCTGCGCGCAGCCCGCCGATGCCGGCAGGATACGGTCGTGCAACAGGCAGAAGCCGTCCCATGCCCGGCTGGACGCATGGGCGGAGGCCAGCGCGGACAACCCGGGCAGGTGGCGCTCGGCCTGCGCCGGATCGGCCGTGAAATGCCGGCACGTCCCGCAGGTGCCGGGCCTGCCGCGGGCCACACCCGTCACCGGCCGAGCTGTGCCCAGTAGCCGCCGAACAGCATTGCCGACAGCACGAAGCCAAGCACCACGTTCACCGCGACACCCGCGCTGAAGGCCAGCAACGGCCGGCCGCCCACCCCCGCCAGGTCGCGGAATCGGGTGGTCAGGCCGATGCTGAGGAAACCGAACGCAAAGGCCCAGCTGCGCAGGTTCTTGATCGGCGTGATCAGGAGGGGCGTCGTCACCTTGGCGAACGCGGTGTGGCCGGCATGCTGCACCGCCAGGGTGATAACGACGGAGGCGACAAGGAAGCCGATGACGAATTTGGGGAAGCGGCGCCACACATCGCCTGCTCCGGCCCGGTTTTCGATGCCCACGGCCTCCCAGCGCGTGGCGGCAACCACCGACAGGACGACCGCCCATACGCCGATCCACATGTCGCGGCCCACCACCTTCATCAGCGTGAAGGCGGCCACGGACTGGTCGGCCGCCATGGGCAGCGCGCCGGGCAGGTGGGACGCCATGTCGCCATAGGCCTGCGCCGCGGCGAAACCGGCAGCGTCGGCGAACTCGGA
>CAXUGD010000487.1:0-2446 GCA_964250355.1 uncultured Acetobacteraceae bacterium
GTCATCGCGGACCTGGCAGCGTTGCGGGTGCACGTGTTCCGCGCCTGGCCATACCTCTACGACGGCAACACGGCGTACGAGGCGGAGTACCTGCGCATCTACCTGCGCAGCGCCCGCTCGGCGGTGATCGTGGCGCGGCAGGGCGGCCGGATCGTGGGCGCCGCCACGTGCCTGCCCTTGGCCGACGAGACGGCGAACGTGCAGGCGCCGTTCCGCGCCCGTGGCTGGGACCTGGACGACTTCTTCTACTTCGGCGAGAGCGTGCTGTTACCCGAGCTGCGCGGCCAGGGCGTAGGCGTGGCGTTCTTTGCGGCGCGCGAGGCGCATGCGCGCGCCGTCTCGGCCTGCCGCGCCACGTGCTTCTGCGGCGTGGTCCGCCCTGACGGCCACCCTGCCCAGCCGCCGGGCTACACCAGGCTGGACGGGTTCTGGGCGCGGCGCGGCTACACCAGGCGACCCGACCTGACCTGCGATATGGCTTGGCAGGACATCGGCGATACGGCCGAGACCGCCAAGACCCTGGTGTTCTGGATGAAGTCGCTGGCCGGCGCGCCCCTGCCGTGAGCGTGCTGCGGCTGGGCGTGCTGGCCTATCCGGTGACCGCGCCGGACAGCCTTGTCCGCTACGCGGTGAAAATGGAGGCGCTGGTAGCCGAGGGCGCCGCCGGCGGCGGGCACATGCTGGCCATGCCGGAATATGCCTGCATGGAGCTGGCCGCCGCCTATGGGGGCGCCGGCGACGTTGCGTGCGAGCTCGCCTCCGTCTGTGCGCAGCGCGAGGCTTTGCTGACCCTGTTCTCCAACCTGGCGCGGCGCTACGGCGTGTGGCTGCTGCCGGGATCGATGCCCTGGGCCGAGGACGGCCGCGTGCGCAACCGGGCGCCGCTGATCGCGCCCGACGGCTCCGTGCGGTTCCAGGACAAGCGGGTGATGACGCGATTCGAGGCTGAGCGCTGGGGTGTGGTGGGCGGGGCGCCGCCGGCGGTGTTCGCCACCCCCTGGGGATCGGTCGGCATCGCCATCTGCTACGACCTGGAGTTCTCGCCGCTGGTGCGCGCGCAGGTGGCGGCCGGGGCCTGGCTGGTGCTGGCGCCGAGCTGCACGGACAGCCTGCACGGCTTCAACCGGGTGCGGCTGAGCGCGCGGGCGCGGGCGCTGGAAAACCAGTGTTTCGTGGCGCTGGCCCCGACTGTGGGCCTGGCGCCCGGCCTGGCCACGCTGGACGAGAACCACGGCTACGCGGCCGTGTTCGGGCCGGTCGATCGCGGCTTTGCCGCGGACGGGGTGGTGGCGCGCGGCGCGCCCGACACGCCGGGCTGGGTGTTTGCCGAACTGGACCGCGCCCGTATCGAGGCGGTGCGCGACCATGGCGCCGTCCGCAACCACCGCGATTTCCCGCGCGACCCCGTCCCGCAGCCGAGCGAGCAACCATGAGCGCAGACACCCTGATCCGGTCCTATTACGCGGCCTTCAACGCCGGCGATTTCGAGGGCATGGTGGCGCTGCTGGCCCCCGACGTGGTGCACGACATCAACCAGGGGGGCCGCGAGGTGGGGCGCACCGCCTTTCGCGCGTTCATGGCGCATATGGATGCGTGCTACAGCGAGCGGCTGGCCGACATCGTGGTGCTGACCGAGCCCACCGGCACCCACGCCGCGGCCGAGTTCACCGTGCACGGCACCTACAAGGCGAGCGATGTCGGCCTGCCGCCGGCCACCGGCCAGGCTTACGTGCTGCCGGCCGGCGCGTTCTTCGCCATACGCGACGGCCTGATCGCGCGCGTGACCAACACCTATAATTTGGCCGACTGGCTGCGGCAGGTGGGCGGCTGACGGCTGCTGGCCGGTTGACCCCGGTAGATGACAGAGCAGCGTAGCCCGCGTCGCGCCCTTGCGCGATGCGGGAGCCTGGTTGCCCGCGCAACCCGTATTGCCCAAGAGCAATACGGGCCACGGAAGCTTTTAATGAGTTCGCGGCGCTACGCGAGGCATGTCCCGACGAACGCCGTAGCTGCATGACCGCGTGAATGCCCAGGTCAAGCCCGGGCAAGACGGGGATCCCGCAAATCATGATCGACAAACTGGCCTTCCTGGTTGCCCTGTCGAAAGAGAAGCATTTCGGCCGCGCGGCAGAGGTTTGCGGCGTGGCCCAGCCCACGCTTTCGGCCGGGCTGAAGCAGTTGGAGACCACGCTGGGCGTGCTGCTGGTGCGGCGGACGGGGCGGTTCGGCGGGTTCACGCCGGAGGGCGAGCGGGTCCTGGAATGGGCGCGGCGGATCGTGGGCGACGCCCGGGCGATGCGTGACGAGGTGCGCGCCGGGCAGTTGGGCCTGTCGGGCCGCCTGCGCCTGGCCGTGGTGCCGACGGCGACCCCGGTGGTGGCCCAACTGACCACGGCGCTGCGCGAGCGGCACCCCGAGGTGACCTTCGCCGTGCGGTCCTGCTCCG
>CAXUGD010000488.1:0-2432 GCA_964250355.1 uncultured Acetobacteraceae bacterium
GCAAGCCGTTTCGGGAATCGCCAAACGAGTCACGGCGTCAGAGACTTGGTATAAGGCGCCGCGTTCGCGCCTTTTGAAGCGCACACCGTGCCTGACTGGAGCGCCAGAAATTTTCTGCTCCGCGCCGCTCTGATGCGTGACCAAGTGCCGGACATATCGCTGTTCCCCTTTACAATACCCTCGATCGGCGCATTCCACGCGATGGCGTTCGAACATCCCGTCACGTTCCTGATCGGCGAGAATGGTGCGGGTAAATCGACGTTGCCACCAATATTGAGGAACTGGATCAGGAACCGGGCGGAGCACGTATCATCGACGCCTACGGAAGCAGGTCGTTGCACGAGCAATCGCACGGCGAGTCTTTCTTCGCGCTGTTTCTGAACAGATTGGGTGGCGACGGGCTGTACCTGCTTGACGAACCCGAAGCGGCCCTTTCACCCACGCGGCAACTTGCCTTCCTCACCCGTTTGCACGACCTCGTTCAGCACGGGTCGTAATTCATCATAGCCACCCACTCTCCCATCCTGCTCGCCTATCCCGACGCCAGGATCTACCTGCTCGCGCATCAAGCCCCCGAGCCGATCGCCTACCGCGACACAGAACACTACGCGATCACTCGCAACTTTCTTACCCGGACGGAGCACATGCTGGACGTTCTGCTAGACAGGCCGAAGACACCGTCTTGAACGCCCATACGGCATACTGTGCGGCCTCCGCGTCTTGGTGTAAGCAACGGCCCATGACCGCCCGAACCCTGCGCCTGGCCCTGCCGCTGCTTGCTCTCTCCGCCGGCGGCTGCTCCACCATCAACTCGATCCTGCCATGGACCAAGTCGGCCGATGACGACCCCAAGGTGAACCTGGCCGACGAGTCACCCGACCTGCTGTATAGCAACGGCGTGGATGCGCTGCAGCGCAACAACTACAGCACCGCGGTGAAGCATTTCGACGCCATCCAGCAGAACTACCCCTACTCCAGCTGGGCCACCAACGCCCAGCTGATGGAGGGCTATACGGAGTACCGGCGCGACAGCTACACCGAGGCAGTCAGCCAGCTGGACCGCTTCATCGCGCTGCACCCCGCCAACAAAGACGTGGGCTACGCCTACTACCTCCGCTCGCTGTGCTACTACGAGCAGATCGCCGACATCTCGCGCGACCAGAAAGGCACGCAGGACGCGATGGCCGCGTTGCAGGAGGTGGTCAACCGCTTCCCCGACAGCGCCTATGCCCGCGATGCCCGCCTGAAGATCGACCTGTGCCGCGACCACCTGGCCGGCAAGGAGATGTCCATCGGCCGATACTACGAAAAGCAGCACCTCTACGCCGCCGCCATCGGCCGCTTCCAGCGCGTGATCGACGACTTCCAGACCACCAACCACACGCCGGAGGCGCTCTCGCGGCTGACGGAGATCTACCTGAAGCTCGGCATGGTGGGCGAGGCGAAGAAGACCGCCTCCGTGCTCGCCTACAACTACCCCGGCAGCAGCTGGTACCAGAACAGCTGGAACGACATGGTGCAGGTGGGCGCCGTGCAGGGCGTGCGGCAGACGGACGCCACGCCGGACCGCCCGGGCTTCTTCACGCGGGCGCTCGGCTGGGTGTTCTGACCGCAGCGCCGGCGCCTTTCTGCCCAGCAGCGCAAGCCCAACATAGCGTCCCATGCTGACCGCGCTTTCCATACGCGACGTGGTGCTGATCGAGCGGCTGGACCTGGCTTTCGGCCCGCAGCTGACCGTGCTGACCGGCGAGACGGGCGCCGGCAAGTCCATCCTGCTAGACAGCCTGGGCCTGGCGCTGGGCGCACGCGCCGAAGCCGGGCTAATCCGCGCCGGCGCCGACCAGGCCAGCGTTTCGGCCAGTTTCGCGCCCGCCGCCAGCCACCCGGTGCACGCGCTGCTGGACGAGCTGGGCCTGCCGGCGGACCACGACGTGGTACTGCGCCGCGCGGTGGCGGGCGCCGGCCGCGCGCGCGCCGGGCTCAACGACGCCCCCGTGGGGGCGGCCACGCTGAAGCGCGTCGGCGGTTTGCTGGTGGAGGTGCAGGGCCAGCACGACCAGATGGGCCTGGCCGATCCCGCCACCCACCTGAAGCTGCTGGATGCCTACGCGATCTCGCCGGACCTGCGGCACGAGGTGGCGGCCCGCTACCGCGCCTGGCGGGCGGCGCTGGAACGCCTGCAGCTGGCGCAATCGGCCATCCTGGACGCCAAGCGCGAGGAGGATTTCCTGCGCCATGCGGTGGCCGAGCTGCAGGAGCTCGCCCCCCGCCAGGGCGAGGAGGACGAGTTGGCCGCGCTGCGCCACCGCCTGCAACAAGGCGAGAAGCGTGCCGAAGCCATCGCCGCGGCGTTGTCGGAACTCACCCCGCGCGACCGCCGCAGCAGCGGGCCGGCGGCCAGTTTGCGCGCCGCCGCCCGCGCCCTGCAGCGC
>CAXUGD010000489.1:0-2422 GCA_964250355.1 uncultured Acetobacteraceae bacterium
GTCGCAATTGCCGCCATCGTCATGTGGTGGACCTGATTGAGTCTGGACCCTAGTTTCAGTGCGTGCATTGCAGGCCTCCTCGGGGTGTGGGCTGACCCAGCTCCGCGTTGCGGATCGAACCACTGTCGGCGTTGACCAGCGGGCATATGTTGGCGTGCGCGGCCGGAGGGTTGTAGCCGCGGCCTGAGCCGAGTCAGTGTTGACACCGTGTCAACATCCTTCACCCCCACTTCGTTTCTCCAGCTCATGTGCTTTGTCCGTGTTGTGGAAGGAGGGTCGTTCGCCGAGGCCGGCCGCCGGCTCGGGATGACGACGTCGGGCGTGTCCAGGGCGGTCAGCCGCTTGGAGGCCGAGCACGGCGTCCGGCTTCTCCACCGCTCCACCCACGCCCTCTCCCTGACGGACGAGGGCGAGCAGGTGCTCGAGGACGCGCGCGAAGTGCTGCGCGGGTGCGAACGGCTCGGGCTGGCGCTTTCACACGCGGCCGATGGCGGCCGGGCCGGGCGCGTCCGGATCAGCGCGCCGCCCGGCTTCACGCGGGCCTGTCTCCTGCCTGTCCTGCCTCGCTTGCTGGACACCCACCCTGAGATCCGCGTGGAGATTCAGGCAAGCTACGACCTGGTCGATCTTGCTGAAGAGGGTATCGACCTTGCACTGCGCACCGGCCGGCTTGCGGGCACGCCCGGACACATCAGCCAAGTGCTGCTCTCGTCCCCATGGTGCGCATACGCATCGCCGGGCTACCTCGCGCGTCGCGGCACGCCGTCGTCGCCGGACGACCTGGCCGGCCACGACCTGGTTGGCTTCCGCAACAGTGCTACCGGGCGAATGGCCGCTTGGCGCTTCCAGAACCCCACTGCTCGTGGCGAGGGCGCCGCCGTGTGCCACGACGCTGATGCCCGCATCGTGTTCGATGACGGCTCGGCGGCGTACGACATGGCGTGCAACGGCTATGGCATCGTTTGGGCACCCGAATGGCTCGCGCTCGGCGACGTGCGCCACGGGCGCGTAATCGAGGTCTTGAAGGAATGGCGCTCAGGCGAGATGCTCATGTCCATCGTCCGGCGCGACCGCCGGCACACGCCGCAACGGATCAGGGCTGTAATCGACTTCCTCTACGAGTCCGCCAAGCTCTGGCAGGCTCGCGAGGCCGTCTCATGGAAGCTCTGATCGCTGCGGAGCCTGCAGGGCAGGTGTTCGTTGAGTGATGGACATCAACCCGGCCTGATCACGCTGCCGCGAGGCGGCTGGCCTCTGCGCCGCTTCTGCCGGCCGACTTCTCCAGCCGGCCCAGGCCAGTGCGCCCCCCGGCTTAAGTCCCGGACGGAGCCGCGGCGCTAAGTCGTTGTGGGTCCGTTCCGGCCTGCGGTCGTTCGGCATGGATGCCCGACCGCCCCGCCCGCATCGTCCGCGCCCAGCCGCCCAAGCGGCGCACCCTGCCCCTGCGCCCGCTGGCGGAGGTCAAGCGGCCCGGTATGCGCCTGGTCCGGGAGTGGGACCGCCAGGTGCACGAGGTGCTGGTACGCGAGGACGGGTTCGACTATCGCGGCGAGCACTACCGCTCCCTGACCCAGGTCGCCCGCCGCATCACCGGTGCGCACTGGTCAGGGCCACGCTTCTTCGGCATCGCCCAGGCTGCAAAGCAGCGGCGCCCTACGGCTCAGGGGGAGGCGCCGGCACATGCCTCGCGCTGAGGCGCGTGCGACCGCTGGGCAGCGACGCATTCGCTGTGCGGTCTACACCCGCAAATCGTCCGAGGAGGGATTGGAACAGGCGTTCAACTCGCTGCAGGCGCAGCGGGAGGCTTGCGAAGCCTTCATCAGCAGCCAGCGCCACGAGGGTTGGTCTTGCCTGCCCGACCTCTTCGACGATGGCGGCTTGTCCGGCGGCACCATGGAGCGGCCCGCGCTACAGCTGCTGCTTGCCGCTATCCGTGGCGGCCACGTGGATGCCGTAGTGGTCCACAAGGTGGACCGGCTAACAATGCGTCTCTCTGTCCGAACACGGACGAGGCGCTCGGCAAAGCTCGCGTCTGTGCGGCACAGTTCAGGGAAGGGAGCAGAGACGATAAAAACCAACGAAGTCAATGGTTAGGCTGGCGGTGGACGCAGTCAGCTGCGAACTCGTCTCTGTTTTGTGGCTTGGCCGGTTGTCGTCGGCCCTGGGCGGCATACCCCTTTGCTCGCCCGGCCTAGCCGAATTCCCTGTTTCTGCCCGTTTGCACCGGATAAGACGCCGTTCGGGTGGTCGATTGCGGGTTCGGGTAGCCGAATTCGTGAGCACGGACAGCCTGTTACGTGTCCGCCCCGACGGCAGCGGGCCGACTCAGAACAGGGAATTCTCCGCTTGCCGAACAGGGAATACCCGTCTGTCGATCAGGCTGAAACCTCGTCGCGAGGCAGCCTGAATGGTGAGACTGATT
>CAXUGD010000490.1:0-2415 GCA_964250355.1 uncultured Acetobacteraceae bacterium
GCCGGCAGCAGGCGAACGGTCACGTGGGCCGCGTCCTCGCCATCCTCGCGCCCGATGACCTCGCCATGCTCGTACAGCCAGGCCAGCCGGGCACCGTCCGCATGGCCGATGTCGTACTCCGCCTGCTCCATGCCGGCGGCGATGCGCGAATCCAGCATCGCCTTCAGCGCGTGGAGGCCCTCGCCCGTCACGGCCGAGACCGCAACGCTGCCGCCGCGCGCCTCGACCGCGTCCACGCCGCCCAGCAGGTCCGCCTTGTTCAGAACTTCGATCGTGCGGCCGGCGTAGTCGTCGTCCAGCGTGCCGTCGGCCACCATGCCGTCCAGCACGGCCCCCACGTCGGCGCGCTGCGCCGCGCTGTCGGGATGCGAGATGTCGCGCACGTGCAGGATCACGTCCGCCTCGGCCACCTCCTCCAGCGTGGCGCGGAAGGCGGCCACGAGTTCGGTGGGCAGCGCGCTGATGAAGCCCACCGTGTCGGACAGGATCACGCGCCGGCCGCTGGGCAGTACCAGGCCGCGCATCGTGGGGTCCAGGGTGGCGAAAAGCTGGTCCTGCGCATGGACTTCGGCGCCGGTCAGAGCGTTGAACAGGGTCGATTTGCCGGCGTTGGTGTAGCCCACCAGGGCCACCACCGGGAACGGCACCCGCTTGCGGGCGCTGCGATGCAGGCCGCGGGTGCGGCGCACCTGCTCCAACTCTTTCTTCAGGCGGGCGATGCGGTCGGTGATGAGCCGGCGGTCGGCCTCGATCTGCGTCTCGCCGGGGCCGCCTAGGAAGCCGAAGCCGCCGCGCTGCCGCTCCAGATGCGTCCACGACCGCACCAGGCGCGAGCGCTGGTAGTCCAGATGCGCCAGTTCCACCTGTAGCGACCCCTCGCGGGTCACCGCACGCTCGCCGAAGATGTCCAGGATCAGCCCGGTGCGGTCGATCACCTTGCAACCCCAGCCACGCTCCAGGTTGCGTTGCTGCACGGGGCTGAGGGCGGCATCGACGATGGCTACCGTTACGCTGGCGTCTCCCAGATGCTGCTTCTCGGCCTCGACCTGGCCGGGACCGAGCAGCGTGGAAGGGCGCCGCGCGCGCAACGGCAGGATGGCGCTGTGCACCACGTCCAGCCCGATGGAGGTGGCCAGGCCCACGGCCTCGGCCAGCCGTGCTTCGGCCGCACGCGACGGGCCCTCGCCGTGCCGCTCGGCCGCGCCCGGCCGTTCCCAGGGCAGGATGACGGCCGCAAGCGTGGGCGGGGGACGGCCGCTATGGTCCCGCTGCGGCCCGGCTGCGTGGTCGGTGTCCTTACGCGTCGATGTCGGCAGAACCGCTCTCCTTGCCGGGTGTGCCGGCTTCCTTGCTGGGATCGAACAGCTGGATGGGTGCCCCGGGCATCACCGTACTGATCGCGTGCTTGTAAACCAGCTGCGTATGCCCGTCCCGGCGCAGCAGCACCGAGAAATTGTCGAACCACGTGATGATGCCCTGCAGCTTCACGCCGTTGATCAGGAACACGGTAACCGGGGTCTTGGCCTTGCGAACATGATTCAGGAACACGTCCTGCACGTTCTGCGGTTTCTCTGTGGCCACGAAGTTGATCCTTCTGCTTTGGCACGGCCCTGCGTTGGTGCGGGCCGTATGTGCCGTGATGCCGCTGTGGGCAGGCCCGGTCTGCAAGCGTCGTGCCGTGCGGCCCGCCCTGTTCACCGCGCCATCTAAGCATGGCGTGGCTAAAACGGCGTTACCACGGCTATCCGCCGCCCAGATGGCGCGCAAACAGGTCGAACAGCGTACGGCTGACCGGCCCCACCCGTCCCTCGCCCACCGGGGCGCCATCTAACCGCAACACCGGTTTTACGAAGCTGGTGGCGGAGGTGACGAACACCTCACGCGCGCCGCGGAGCTCGTCCAACGAGAACGCCCGCTCGTCCAGAGCGATCCCGGCCTCCGCCAGTTCGGCCAGCAGCGCGGCCCGCGTGCAGCCCGGCAGGATGGCCCGGCTCAGCGGGCGCGTCCGCAGGGCACCCTGCGCGTCCACGATCCAGACGGAGGTGGCCGCACCCTCGGTCACCAGGCCCTCCCTATCGAACAGGATCGCCTCGCCGGCTCCCCCCTCGCGCGCTGCCTCCCGTGCGAGCACGTTGGGCAGCAGGCCCACCGACTTGATGTCGCAGCGCGCCCAGCGCTGGTCGGGCAAGGTGATCGCCGCCGTCGTCCAGCCTTCCGGGTCGGTGGGGAAGGGTGGCGTGCGGCGGGCGGTCACCACCAGCGCCGGGCGCGTGCCGGCAGGCGGAAAGTAGTGCTCGCGCCGGGACACGCCGCGGGTGACCTGACAGTAGAGCAGGCCGCTCGACAGCCGGTTGCGCCGGGCCACCTCGCCCAGCACGGCCAGCAGGGCCGCGCGGCCGACCGGCGGTGCCAAGC
>CAXUGD010000491.1:0-2403 GCA_964250355.1 uncultured Acetobacteraceae bacterium
GACATCGGCGGCGTGGTCAGTGCCGACCTGGCGCGCTGCGGCCTGTTCCGCCCCCTGCCCGGCGGCGCCGCCGACCCGGCAGGGCAGCCCAACTTCGCGCAGTGGAAGGCGTCGGGCGCGCATGCGCTGGTCACCGGCCAGGTCACCGGCTCCGACCCGCTGCGCGTCGAGTTCCGGCTATGGGACGTGCTGCAGGGCACCCAGATCCAGGGTACCGCCTACACCACGCAGGCGGCCAACTGGCGCCGCATCTCCCACATCATCGCCGACGTGATCTACGAGCGGCTGGTAGGCGAGAAGGGCTATTTCGACACCCGCATCGTCTATGTAGCAGCCAGCGGGCGGCGCGGCAGCCAGACCAAGCGGCTGGCCATCATGGACCAGGACAGCGCCAACAACCGCATCCTGACCGACGGGTCCTGGCTGGTGCTGACGCCGCGCTTCAACCCCGTGCGCGACCAGATCGCCTTCATGAGCTACGCCAACAACCGGCCACGCGTTTACCTGTTCGACTTGTCGAGCGGCCGGCAGAGCACCTTTGGCGAGTTCGAGGGCATGAGCTTCGCGCCGCGCTTCTCGCCGGACGGCGCGTCCTGCATCCTGTCGGTCACCCGCGGCGGCGGGTCCGACATCTTCGTGGTGGACACGGCGAGCCACGCCGCCCACCGGCTGACCAGCTCCGGCTCCATCGACACCAGCCCCTGCTATAGCCCGGACGGCAGCCAGATCGTGTTCAACTCCGACCGCGGCGGCGACCAGCAGCTCTACGTGATGGGATCGGGCGGCGGCGGGGCGCGGCGCATCAGCTACGGCCATGGACGGTATGCGACACCGGTGTGGTCGCCACGGGGCGACCTGATCGCGTTCACGCGGCTGTCGGGCGGCACCTTCGCCATCGGTGTGATGGCGCCGGACGGCAGCGGCGAGCGTATCCTGTCAGAAAGCTTCTCGGTGGAAGGCCCGACCTTCGCACCTAACGGCCGTGTGCTGATGTTCTGCCGCGAGACGCAGGCGCGCGACAGCAGCGGCGGCGGCTACTCCGCCCGCCTGGTCTCCATCGACATCACCGGCTTCAACGAGCGCCAGGTTCCCACCGGCTCCGACGCCTCCGACCCCGCCTGGTCTCCCCTTAATGCTTAAGTCAGCTTTCAGCTCTCAGCTTTCAGTCGTCAGAATGAGCGGCTGCATGCTTCTGTATTCTGAAAGCTAATAGCTGACAGCTGACAGCTGCCTCCCTGCTTGACCATGTCGGAATCGTAAGCGTATTTATGCCGCAACGCGGCAACGGTTTGGCGGCGGCGCCGTTACCGGCAGGTCATCACCTCCATCCCGACAACCAGGAACGGATTTTCCATGAGACTGAAGTATCTGGGTGCGATCTCGGCGATCGCCCTGCTCGCGGCCTGCTCGCACAACCCGCCGGCCAATAACGGGCTGAATGCCGGCAACGGCAACCTGAACACGGCGCCCAATAGCGGCTCCGTCGTGCCGGGCAGCCAGGAGGATCTGGTGGCCAACGTGGGCGACCGGGTGTTCTTCGAGCTGAACTCCTCCACCCTGAGCGACGCGGCGCAGGCAACCCTGTCCAAGGAAGCCGGTTGGCTTGCCAAGTATCCGAACGTCAGCGTCGAGCTGGCCGGCAATTGCGACGACCGCGGCACCGAAGAGTTCAACCTGGCGCTGGGCGAGCGCCGCGCCAATGCGGCCAAGGACTTCCTGACCGCCAAGGGCGTCTCGTCGGCCCGCATCACCACCATCAGCTACGGCAAGGACCGGCCGACGGCGCTGGGCGATGACGAGCAGGCCTGGTCGCAGAACCGCAATGCCATCACCACCGTGAAGTCGGGCGCCGGCGCATAGGGGCAGCGCGCCTCCGATCCTGTTTGCGGCGTGCGTCGTCCGGGTTCGCCCGGGGCGGAAGGGTCCGGGGCCATGCTCCGGACTTTTCTTTTGACGGCACCTGACCGATCCTGCCGACCGTCCGATGCCGGAGTGTCCATGCGAGCCGTCACCCGTCTGCTTGCCGCAACCACCCTGTGTGCCGGCCTGTGCGGCACGGCCCACGCGCAAGTGGACAGCCGCGAGGGCATTGCATTGCAGAACCAGATTGCCGAGCTGCGGCAGGAACTGCAGCAGGTCCAGCAGTCCGGAGGCGGCGGCCAGCCTGGCCCGTCCTACGCGCCCGCGCAGCCGGCCCAGGCGGGGGGCGGCGACACCGCCGCCGAGCTGGTGGTGCGGGTGGGTGCGTTGGAGGAGCAGAACCGCCAGCTGCAAGGCCGGGTGGACGACCTGGCCAACCAGCTTCAGCGGCAGCATGACGAGTTGAGCAAGCAGATCGGCGACCTAGCCTTTAAGCTCGGCGGAGGTGGCGCTGTCGCTGCCGAAGTTCACCTTCACCTCGCC
>CAXUGD010000492.1:0-2384 GCA_964250355.1 uncultured Acetobacteraceae bacterium
ACTTTACCCTGCTCACGCTGGGGGAGCTGATGGTGATACCGGTCGGCCTGTCGCTGGTCAGCACGCTGGCGCCGGCCCACATGGCGGCGATGGCCATGGGAGCCTGGTACATCGCCAAGTTCCTGGGCAGCCTGCTGGCCGGCGTCATGGGCACCTACTGGGGCATCATCCCGCCCGCGGGCTTCTTCGGGCTGGGCGCCGCGTCCGGCCTGCTGGGTGCTGCCATCCTGCTCGTCATGGGCCGCCGGGCGCCGGCCCATGCGGCGTTCGCAGAGGCGAAACCTCTGCCCTGACGGTGCCGCGGCGGGCGTAACCGGTCACCGCCGGCCATAATCGTCCTTGTGGCGGACGATGTCCTGCTCGTCGAGCGTGCTGCCCAGCTGGACCTCGATGAACACCAGCCTGACGGGCCCGGTATTCTCCACGCGGTGCCGCGTGCCGGCCTTGATGTGCGTCGCCTGGTTCGGCCCAAGCACCGTCACCTCCGCGTCGCGCGTGACCTGGGCAGTGCCGCTGGCCACGATCCAGTGCTCGTGGCGGTGTGCGTGGGATTGCAGGGAAAGGCGGCCTCCGGGCTCGACCTCGATGCGCTTGACGGCGTGGCCGTCACCCACGTCCAGCACGCGCCACCGCCCCCAGGGCCGCTCATCGGCATCGCCCGCGGCGTAGGTCACCGGCATCGAGACGTCTCCTCTGTGCGTTGCTCAGGCCGCTTCGGTGCGCTGCACCCGCTCGCCCAGGCCGGCGATGCCCGCTTTGACCGTCTGGCCGGGGCGCAGGAACACCGGCGGCTTGCAGCCCATGCCCACGCCCGGCGGCGTGCCCGTGGAAATCACGTCGCCCGGCTGCAGCGACATGAACCGGCTGAGATAGCTGACCAGGTAGGCAGGCTTGAAGATCATCGTGGCCGTGGAGCCGTTCTGGCGGCGGTGGCCATCGACCTCCAGCCACATCGGAAGGTCGTCCACCGGCCCGAGCTCGTCGGGCGTCACCAGCCACGGGCCAATCGGGCCGAAGCTGTCGCAGCTCTTGCCCTTCGTCCACTGGCCGCCGCGCTCCAGCTGCCAGGCGCGCTCGGAGACGTCGTTGGCGACGCAGTAGCCGGCGATGTGGGCGGGCGCCTCCGTTTCCGTAACGCAGCGGGCGGTGCGCCCGATCACCACGCCCAGCTCGACCTCCCAATCGGTCTTTTCGGACCCGCGCGGGATCAGCAACGCGTCGTTTGGGCCGCACACCGCCGAGCTGGCCTTCATGAACACGATCGGTTCGGCCGGCACGGCCATGCCGGCCTCGGCAGCGTGGTCGGCGTAGTTCAGGCCGATGCAGATGAACTTGCCGGGCTGCAGCACGCACGGGCCAATCCGCGGCGCGCCCCCCACCCGGGGCAGGGTGGCCGGATCGACCCGCAAGCGGTCCAGTCCGGCCAGCGCCGCACCATCGATCCGTGTCACGACGCCCGACAGGTCGCGCAACACACCGTCCGCGTCCAGCACAGCGGCGCGTTCGTCCCCGAGCTCGCCGATGTTGAGGAGTTTCATCTGCCGGCCCGCCTAGATCGTGATCCTGTCGATGTTGTCCGGGTTGTCGAACCAGGCGCGCGAGCGCAACGGTTGGCGTGGTGCTGGCATTCTATCCCGGCCGTTGCGGGACGCGCGGGCTGGCGTCCGGGTGCGGCCATGTTAATGTGAACGGTAACAGCGCGTCAAACGCGCCGGGGAGGAGCCATGGCGGACACGGAAACGGGGCAGGCGGGCAGCCGCGCGGACGCCCCGGCGGCGCAGGCATCCGCGCTGCGGGTGATGACCACCATCTTCTTCATGTGGGGGTTCCTGACCGTTCTGAACGGCGACATCCTGGTGCCGCACCTCAAGGCGGTGTTCAGCCTTACCTATCACCAGTCGTTGCTACTCCAGTTCCTGTTCTTCACCGCCTATTTCGTGATGTCGATCCCGTCCGCGCGGCTGCTCGCGCGCATCGGCTACAAGGCCGCGATCGTGACGGGGCTGTCGGTGATGGCGTTCGGCATCGCCCTGTCCATCCCGGCGGCCGAACTGGCCAGTTTCGACGTGTTCCTGGCGGCCTCCTTCATCCTGGGCGCAGGGATCACGCTGTTGCAGGTGGCGGCGAACCCCTACGTCTCGGTGCTGGGGCCGGCGGCCACCGCATCGGCGCGGCTGAACCTGGTGCAGGCGTTCAACACGGTGGGCGACGTGCTGGCCCCGCTGTTCGGCGGCATCCTGATCTTCGGGCGGTCGGCAACCGGGGTGGTGGTGGGCGGCGCCAGCAGTGCCGCCATCGGCCCTGCGCAGCGCCTGGCCGACGCGCGGGCGGTGGAGTGGCCCTATGTCGGGCTGGTGCTGGCGCTGCTGGGCCTGGCCGCCTTC
>CAXUGD010000493.1:0-2377 GCA_964250355.1 uncultured Acetobacteraceae bacterium
CAGCAGCGGCACGACCACGCCGAAGCCGAGCAGGTTGACGAAGATCACTAACAGCAGCGTCCAAACCGACGCGGAGCGCCGCGCCGCGCCGCCGCCGCCCGCGGGCGGCGCCGTCTTGGCAGAGGCCGTCTCCAAGCACGCACTCATGGGTGTGGCGCCCTTCCGCCCGGCTCAGATGGCGAAGCGGCCGCCCCCTGCCGCAAGCCGCTCAAGCAGTTCCGCGGGCTTGTAATACGCGTTCTCGGCGCCGAGCTCGGCCGCCTTTGCCCGGACCTTTTCGAGCCCGACCTGGTTCGCATAGTACATCGGCCCGCCCTTGTCACGCGGCCAGCCGTAGCCGTTCAGCCAGACCACGTCGATGTCGGACGCGCGCTGCGCCCGCCCCTCCTGCAAGATCTTGGCGCCCTCGTTGACCATGGGGAAGATCAGTGCCTCGACGATGTCCGCCTCGCTCCACGGCCGCGCGGCGGCGCCGGACCCAGCCGACGTGACATGCTCGCGCATCAGCCCCTCGACCACCGGGGAGGGATGCGGCCGGCGTTCGTCGTCGTAGTCGTAATAGCCGGCCTTCGTCTTCTGCCCCCGGCGATCCATGGTGCATAGGGCGTTGCGCAACGGGTCGCCCGTCGTCTGGCCGCGCGTCCAGCCGATGTCGAGCCCAGCGAGGTCGGACATCTCGAACGGCCCCATCTTGAAGCCGAACGCGTGGATGGCGCGGTCGATATCCCACGGCATCAGGCCGTGGCGCAGCAGGGCGTTGGCCTGGAGCTGGCGCGGGTATAACATGCGGTTGCCGACAAAGCCCGGGCAGACGCCGACGAGCACGGCGACCTTGCCGATGCGTCGCGCTAGCGACATGGCGGTGGCGATCACCGGCTTGCCCGTCTTCTCCCCGCGCACGATCTCCAGCAGCTTCATCACGTTGGCCGGCGAGAAGAAGTGCAGCCCGATCACCGATTCCGGCCGCGTGGTGGTCGCGGCGATCTCGTTGACGTCGAGGCCCGATGTGTTGGTGGCCAGGATCGCGCCCGGTCTGGCGATGCCGTCGAGCTTGGCGAAGATCGTCTTCTTGAGCGGCATGTCCTCGAACACGGCCTCGATCACGAGGTCGCACTCGGCCAGATCCTCCATGCGCAGCGTGCCGGTGATGCGCGCGATGCGCGCCTCGGCCTCCTCCTGCGTGAAGCGGCCGCGCTTGGCGCTGGTCTCGTAATTGCGGCGCACCGTCGCCAGGCCGCGCTCCAACGCGTCCTCACGCGTCTCCACGATCGTGACCGGCAGGCCGACGCTGGCGAAGTTCATGGCGATGCCGCCGCCCATGGTGCCTGCGCCGATGATGCCGACCCGCGCGACAGGTATCGTCGGCGTCTCCGCGGCGATGTCGTCCACCTGCCAAGCCAGCGCTTCGGCGCGGCTGACGTATGAGGCCACATCCGGGTCGGCGGCGGGCGCGTGAGTGTCGGGCATCTGGTCGGCTTCCTTTTGGACGAGGTTACGGTTAGGCGCGTTCAAGCGCCTGCAAGGGGTGCGAGCGATCGACGTAGCCGAGGAACTCGCAATTATCGTAGCCGATCATCTTCTGCAGGGCGGGCGGCAACGACTTCGCGAGCGGCCGCGGCACGGCCAGGTACTGATTCTCCTGCTGCCGGACCCAGCCGCGGCAGTAGTTGATGGACAGGCCGAAACGCACCTCATCTGACGCATTGGCGCCGCCGCCGTGCCAGACCGCGCCGTCCCACAGCAGCACGGAACCTTTGGGCATGGCCGCGGCAATTGAGGGTTCGGCGGCGTCCACCTTTCTGTCCAACATCTGCGATCCGGGCACGATGCGGGTGGCGCCGTTGCGTTCGGTGAACGGCGTCAACGCCCACATAGTGTTCAGCACGACGGCGGGATGCGGCCGCTGCAGCCGGAAATACGCGTCGTCCTGATGCAAGGCCTGCGCGGTCTCGCCGGGGAACATCTCCATGGTCGACGCGATGGACAATTGTATGCCGGGGCCGAGCGCGGATCGCGCGAGGCGCACCACGTCCGGATGGACAAGCAGGCCGTCGAGCGCGCGCGTCTTGGCGAGCAGGTTGAACACCCGTCGTGTGTGGAAGCCGGAGAACTCGTTGTCGCCGCGCGGCGTTTCGTCCTGCAGCGGTTGCAGGGCGGCGGCAATCCGGTCCGCCTCGTCCTCGTCGAGCAGGCGTTTCAGGATCGTGTAGCCGTCTCGCGCCAGTTGCGTTTCTTGCTGGGCGAGATCTTCTTCGGTCAGGCTACGCATTAAGGAAGTCCTTCTTTTTCTGAAGAAAAAGAAGCAAAAAGACTTTTGTTCATTAGGTGTTTGATCCCAAGGTGTGATGGTGCAACACTGACCCGGGAAGGGGAAGAG
>CAXUGD010000494.1:0-2366 GCA_964250355.1 uncultured Acetobacteraceae bacterium
AAGCAGCGAATCACGATCCAACGTCAGCCGCGAGAGTTTTTCAGCAACCTGTTAGCCAGTGGGTTCGGCCACGATGTCGATATGGTCGCGGCCGCAGGCCGCATAGGCCTGCATCACCACGCCCACGTCCTGGCCGGCCGCGTCCAGCCCGCCATCCGGGCGCAGCACCGAAAGCGTGTAGCCCAGGCCGATCAGCCAGCGAAGATAGCCCGGGCCGTCGATGCCCGAGATCCCGGGCATCAGGCCGGGGCTGAACTCGGAGACGATCACCGGCCGGTGCGCCCGGATGGTGGCCTCGCAGCCCAGCAGGGCAGGGTACTCGGCGCCTTCGACGTCGATCTTGATCAGGTCGATGCGCCGGTCGGCCGGTATCACCCCGTCGATGCGCAGCGCCGGCACGGTCTCGGCCGCCAGCACGCCCTCCACGTCGTCCGGCAGGCCGGCCGTGGTGCCGTTGGAGTAGGAGCTGTTGAGCACCAGCAGGCCGTGGCTGCTTCCGGCGGCCACCTGCAAAACGCTGAGCTGGCCAAACCCGTTGAGCCGCCGGCTTGCCTCCAGCAGGCGCACGTTGCGCGGGTTCGGCTCTACGGCCAGCACGGTGCCGTCCGGCCCCACCAGGCTGGCGGCCAGCAGGGCGAAAAAGCCGATATTGGCGCCCAGGTCCAGCACGCCCATGCCCGGCCGCAGCACGCGGCGGAATTGCGCGCATACTTCCGGCTCGTAGGTGCCCTGGCGGACCGAGCGCCCCACGCCCGCATCCTCGGCCGCACTGTAGATGCGGAATCCTTCCAGCTCGGACAGCACCGCCGCACCCCCGGCCGGCTCGGCCGCGCCCGCCACCCGCGCGTATTCCAGCGTTCGGGTGAAGCTGCTGACCAGTCCGCGCAGGTCCTCGCCGTCGCGCATGGCGTGGCCGCGCCACTCCTCCGGATAGGGATAGCGGCCGAGTAGCAGGCGGAAGCAGTAGAACACGTCCCTCGGCGTGGCCCGTGTGTTGAACGGCACGGTGTAGCCGCTGGCGGCAGGCTGGCCGGCGCCTGACCTGCTCATGCAGCCTCCGGCTGCGCTTCGGCGGACAGGATGCGGCGGCTGGCCGCGGCAATGGACAAGGGGGGAACCATCACCTAAGGGTCGGCCCTTTCCCGATAGCGTTCTGCACCGCTCACACGCCCGTCACTGCTCACACCACGCCGCAGTGGTCAAGTTGGACGACCTGCCCGCAATGACCTTCGTTTCCTACGCGCAGAATTTCGAGGACGTGCTGCTGTGGCGCGCCTTTCGCACCGTGTCGGACGGCTTCTACATCGACGTCGGCGCGGCCCATCCGGATATCGACTCCGTCACCCGCGCCTTCTACGACCGCGGCTGGCACGGCATCAACGTGGAGCCGGTGCCGGCCTATTTCACGCGCCTCCAAGCCGCGCGGCCGCGCGACGTGAACCTGCGCGTGGCGGTAGGTGAGGCGGCATCGGACGGCACCGTCTATGTCGTGGCCGGCACCGGACTTTCCACGGTCGATCCTGCCCTGGCCGAGCAGCACCGCGCCGGCGACCTGGATGTGAGCGCGCAAAGCGTGCCGGTGACGACGCTGGCCGAGATATGCCGCGTGCACGCACCGCCAACCGTGCATTTCCTGAAGATCGACGTGGAGGGTGCCGAGCGGGCCGTGCTCGCCGGCGCAGACTTCACCGCCTTTCGGCCGCAGGTCGTTCTGGTGGAGGCGACCGAACCGGGGACCACCACCCAGAACCACGGCACGTGGGAGCCCATCCTGCTCGATGCGGATTACCGGTTTGTGTGGTTCGACGGGCTGAACCGCTTCTACGTGGCGGCCGAACACCACGCGGCGCTCGAACCGCATTTTGCGGTCCCGGTCTGCGTGTTCGACGATTTCCTGCGCGCCGCCGACACCGAGCTGGCGCGGCGCATCGGCGACGCCGAGATGCAGGCCGCCTACCAGGGGCTGGAAAGGGGTGTGGCCGAGCTGCGGCTGAGCCAGATGGCCGAGCAGGCCGCCGACCTCCTGGAACGCAGCATGGTTGCCGAGGCGACCGTGACGATCGCGGAGGCACGCGCCAGGGAGGCGGAGGAGCGCGCCCACAGCACCGCCATGACGGCCCATGCGGCCGAACAGCGGGCGCACGAGGCCAGCCTGCGGGCGCACGCCACCGACCGGCAGGCCGAGGAGGCGCTGAGGCATGCGCGGCACCACGAGGCGCTGTCGCACGCCGCCGAGCAGCGTGCCGGCCAAGCCGAGCAGCGCGCAAGCCGAGCCGAGCAGCACGCCAGCCAGGCCGAACAACGCACAGCCCTGGCCGAGCAGCAGGCAGCGCAAACCCATGCCGACCTCCAACGCATGTATGCGG
>CAXUGD010000495.1:0-2340 GCA_964250355.1 uncultured Acetobacteraceae bacterium
GGCCGGAGGCGGTGCTGGAGGCCGCCCGGCTGGGGGCCGATTGGACCATGGCGGCCATCACCGGGGTTGCCGGCCTGGCCCCCACGCTCGCCGCGGCCGAAGGGGGCGGGGCGGTGGCGCTGGCCAACAAGGAGGCGATCGTCTCGGCGGGCGAGGTGATGCTGCGCGCCGTGGCCCAGGCGGGTGCCACGCTGCTGCCGGTGGATTCCGAGCACAACGCCATCTTCCAGGCCCTGGCCGGCAGCGAGCGGGCCGCGCTGGAGAAGATCGTCCTGACCGCGTCCGGCGGTCCGTTCCGCACCGCAACGGCCGAGGAGATGGCGCGCGCCACGCCGGAGACGGCGCTGCGCCACCCGGTCTGGTCGATGGGCGCAAAGATCAGCATCGACAGCGCGACCCTGTTCAACAAGGGGCTGGAGGTGATCGAGGCCGCGCGGCTGTTTAGCCTGCAGCCGGACGAGATCGAGGTGCTGGTGCACCCGCAATCCGTCGTGCACGGCATGGTGTGCTACCGCGACGGCAGCGTGCTGGCCCAGCTTGGCGCGCCCGACATGCGCATCCCGATCGCCCACACGCTGGCCTGGCCGGAGCGGCTGGCCACCGGTTCGCCGCGGCTCGACCTGGCCGCGGTCGGCAGGCTGGAGTTCGCACCCCCGGACGAGGTGCGCTTTCCCGCCCTGCGCATCGCGCGCGAGGCCCTGCGCGCGGGTGGCGGCGCCCCCACCGTGCTGAACGCTGCCAACGAGATCGCCGTGGCCGCCTTTCTGGACCGCCGCATCGGCTTTCTCGACATCGCGCGGGTGGTGGAGGCGGCGCTGGAGCGCATCGGTCCGTGTTCTGCCGGCACGCTCGATTCCGTGCTAGGGCTGGACGCGCAGGCGCGCGACGCCGCCACCCAACTCGTCTCCGCCAGGCAGGCTGCCCGCGCGGCTTAGGAACCGAACGCCGATGGCTACGATCCTCAACGTGCTGCAGATGATCGCCACCCGGGGGCTGGTGCTGGGCATCCTGGTGTTCATCCACGAGATGGGGCACTACCTGGCGGCACGCTGGCGCGGGATCTATGTGGAGGCGTTCTCCATCGGCTTCGGTCCGGCGCTGCTGTCCTGGACCGATCGCCAGCAGACGGTATGGAAGCTGTCGGTGCTGCCGCTGGGCGGTTTCGTGCGCATGCACGGCATGGCGCTGAACGTGGCGGACGAGCAGCAGGCGGACCGGCGCGCTATTCGCGCGGGCCAGGCCTTCTTCGAGAAATCGGTGCTGTCCCGGGCCATCGTCGTGGCTGCCGGTCCCATTGCCAACTTCCTGCTCGCCGCGGTGCTGTTCACCGGCCTGTACATGGCCATCGGCCGGCCGGTGCCGCTGCCGGTGGTGGGCGAGGTGTCGCCCGGCAGTTCGGCGGAGGCGGCCGGGCTGAAGACCGGCGACGTGATCCGTTCCATCGACGGCGTGAGGGTGGCCGAGTTCGAGGACCTGCGAAGCATCGTGGCCCGCAACGCGGGCCACACGCTCCGCATGGCGCTGCGCCGCGGGGATGCCGACCTGACGGTGCCGGTGCTGATCAAGCCCGCGGTGCCGGGCGATCTGTCCGTAGGCAAGCTGGGGGTCAGCGCCGGTGCCGAGCGGACTGAGCGCCTGGGCGTGGTCTCCGCCGTGCTGGCCGGCTTCGCCCGCACCGGGGAGGTGCTGTGGCAAACGCTTGCCGGGCTGTGGAACATCGTCACCACCGGCAAGGGCGTACACGACCTGGCCGGCCCGATCGGCGTAATCGCCATCTCCGGCCAGGTCGCCAGGCTCGGCATGGCGACCGTGGTGGCGTTCGTGGCCTTCCTGTCGATCAACCTGGGCCTGGTGAACCTGCTGCCGATCCCCGTGCTGGATGGCGGGCACCTGATGTTCTACGCGGCCGAGGCCTTGCGCGGCCGGCCGCTGCCCGCCCGCGCGCTGGATTACAGCTACCGCCTGGGGTTTGCCTTTATCGCCTCGTTCTTCCTGTTCATCTCGTGGAACGACTTGGTCCACACGGGCGCGGTCCGTTGGGTGACCCACCTGATCGGATAGGCCCACCCCGCGCCAGCCGGGCTTTGGAGCCGACCGTGCAACGGAGCGCAACGACGGCGCGCACTGCATGGACAGACCTCACGATCTCGGGTACCCCGCTGCCCGTCAACGCGGCCGGCAGCCGCTTTCGTGCACCGGGTCTCCGTCCGGCGAGGCGGGCGCTTTCCTGAGGGGTTGTTTGTTGCATCGTTTCCGCGCGGCACTGCTTGCCTCATTCTGCCTGCTGGCCGTGGCCCCCACCGGCCGCGCATCCGCCCAGGACGCGGCCCAGGACCCCGC
>CAXUGD010000496.1:0-2328 GCA_964250355.1 uncultured Acetobacteraceae bacterium
GCAGGTGCCCGAGCCGGCCAGCGCGGCCCTGCTGGGCCTGGCCACGGCCGCGGCTGCGCTGGCCCGGCGATACGGAGGGCGCTGAGGGAGGTCAGGCAGCGGACAGGCGGGCCTCGATACTGTCCCAGATCAGGCCGGCCAAGTTGATGCCGTCGAAGCGCGAGATCTCCTGCAGGCCGGTGGGCGACGTCACGTTGATCTCGGTCAGCCAGTCGCCGATCACGTCGATGCCCACGAAAACCATGCCCTGCCGCTTCAGCAGCGGCCCGATGCGCCGGCAGATCTCATGCTCGCGCGCGGTCAGCCGGCTTTGCTCCGCCCGCCCGCCCACATGCATGTTCGACCGCGCCTCGCCCTGCGCCGGCACGCGGTTGATGGCGCCGGCCGGCTCGCCGTCGATAAGGATGATGCGCTTGTCGCCCTGACGCACCGCCGGCTCGTAGCGCTGGATCATCAACGGCTCACGAGAGCGCGAAAAATGCATCTCCAGCAGGGACGCCAGGTTCTCGTCGTCCGCGCGGATGCGGAACACGCCCGCACCGCCATTGCCGAACAGCGGCTTGACGATGATGTCGCGGTGCTCCGCCCGGAAGGCGCGGATGGCGTCCAGATCCCAGCTAATCAGCGTAGGCGGCATCAAGTCCGGAAAATGCGTCACCAGCAGCTTCTCGGGTGCGTTGCGCACGGCCGCCGGATCGTTGACGACCAGGGTGCCGGGCTGGATGTGCTCCAGCATGTGCGTGGCCGTGATGTAGGCCAGATCGAAGGGTGGATCCTGCCGCATCAGGATCGCATCCATCGTGGCCAGGTCCAGCGCGGCCTGTGCCCCAAGCGTGAAGTGACGGCCCGGCTCGCGCTGCACCCGCACCGGACGTGCCAGGGCGGTCAGCCGCTCAGCATACCGGCCCTCGCCGGTCTGCCGGCCTTCGCGCAGGGCAAGATGACGGACTTCGTAGTGCCACAGCGCGTGGCCTCTCGCCTGGCCCTCCAGCATAAGCGCGAAGGTGCTGTCGCCGTCGATGTTGATGGACTCCATGGCGTCCATCTGGACCGCGATCCTACGCCCACCCGTCGTCATGCTGCCTGCCCGCCTGCCTCGCCCGGACCGCATCTAGCAGCCCGGCGCGGAACGGCAACACCGGGTTAGTGAAAGCGGAAAGCGTCGGCGATACGCCTGACCCGGCTCTGCCGGTCAACCAGCATCACGTCGAAACGCACCCCTGCTTCGCCCCAATCCGGATGTTCGGCCAGCAGCAATTCTGCCGCCGCCATCAGGCGTCCCTGTTGGCGCTGGCCCAGCGCGTAGGCGGCCGCGGCCAAGGTCGGCCGCGACTTGACTTCGACAAAGGCCACCAAGCCGTCCTTCTCCGCCACGGCATCGACCTCGCCGGCTTTCGTCCGCATCCGCCGCCCCAGGATGGACCAGCCATCGGCCGCAAGCGCCTGGCAAGCGCGCTGTTCGGCCGCAACGCCGCAGGCAGCATTGGTCATCACCTTCGCCACATCCATCCTCCACCCCCAGCATACCATCCCGCCGCCAACAATGTACTAACTGCTCAGTTCCGGTAGATCAGGCTGTAGTCCAGGGTGTAGTTCGTCGTGATCTCGTTCTCGGCCATGTCGTCGTTGAAGGCGGGCAGGCGGTTGTCACGGAACACCGCCATCCAGGCCGCATCCAGCAGACGCGACCCGGACGAGCTGACCAGCCTCAGGCTTGTCACGGTGCCGTCGCGCCTGACCGTCACCCGCAGCACCGCGGCCCCCTGCTCGCCGTTATCGGCCGCCTCCTGCGGGTAGTATTTGTGCTCCTCGACAAACTCCCGCAGCCGCTCCTCCCAGTCCGAGAAGCCGTGGCTTCCCCTCACATGCGCGACTGAGTCCTTGAGGCGGCCGTCCGCGATCACCGGCCCGGCCGACAGGTCCAGGCCGCGGCCGTTGCCCGCGAACGAGCGCTGCTGCTGACGCGACTGCGGCCGCAGGTCGAAGGGCACGACATGGGCGAACGGATTGCTGTTGGCCCGCGGGTGCAAGGCGGTGCCGTAATGCGGCGCAGGGATCGGCAACGGCTCGGCAGGCCGCTCGGCCGTCTACGGCCGTGCCTCCACGTCCGAACCGCCCAGGTTGACCTGCGGCTGCGAGGCTGGCGTCGGCGGGCTGGCCGATGGCTCGCTTCCGTCGGAAAACTGGATAGCGAAACTCGGCGCAGGCTGCTCCTCGGGCGGGGCAGAGCCCCGGACGCCCAGCAACGCCAGCAGGGCAATGACCGCGCCGTGCAGCACGGCCGACGCCACGCTCCCGGCCCGCAATCGCGGCCGCGTCCGGCGGGAT
>CAXUGD010000497.1:0-2322 GCA_964250355.1 uncultured Acetobacteraceae bacterium
GGGCGCCGGGCCGCTCTACACACCTACACCCCCCCCCCCCCCCGCCGCGGCCCCGGGCCGGCGGCGCGCGCCCGCGCCAACACGTGGTTCCTTCCCTACTCCACCGTGAAGAGCAAGGCGCAGAAGTTCAACCACCCTGGAACCTTCCCGGTGGAGCTTCCCCTCTGGTGCATCTACCTGCACGGCGTGCCCGATGCGGCCGTGCTGGACCCGTTCGTCGGCACGGGCACCACGCTGGTGGCTGCACGGCTGGCGGGCGCACGCGGCATCGGGATCGACATGGACCCGGCCTATATCGAGACCGCCGCCGAACGGTTGGAGCGGACGGGAGAGCACGCCGTGGATGTGACGCTGAGCGGCGAAGAGCTGGAGGCGTTACTGAAACAGGACGACGGCGCGGACAAAAACGTTGGCTGGCAAGGCCTGATCGTTAGTTTACAGAAACGGGCCAACAAGAGTTCGGGGCACGTCACTCTGACCGGGGCCGACCTCCGGTCGATCCAGTTTCACGCCTTTCGATGCGGCAAGGCCGGGTGGGAGGCCCGCCTGAGGACGATCTTCGGGCGGCACCTTGGCCCCGGGCTGGACGCGCATGGCCGCATGGGGTCCGGCCTGACGCATCAGGGTTCGTTTCCCCTCTGATTGTGGCCAGGTACCCGGCCCCGGTTCTCACGCCGGGCCGGCTGCTCCACCGGCATCCGCCACAGGGCAGGATACCCGGCACGGGCAACTGGCGCGCGCCCCGCGGGCTACGCTGCCGCGCGAAGCGGCGTGCCGGACAGGATGCCGATGAGCTCTGCCCTCACGGCGTCCGCACGCTCGTTGGCAACCTGGCAGGTGCCGGCGGCCGCATGTCCGCCGCCGCCGTAGGACAGGCACACCGCGCCGACATCGACCGCGCTGGTGCGGTCCAGAATCGACTTGCCGATCGCAAACACGGTGTTCTGCTTCTTCATGCCCCACAGCACGTGGGCCGAGATGTCGCATTGGGGGAACAGGGCGTAGATCATGAAGCGGTTGCCCGTGTAGATCACCTCCTCGGGCCGCAGGTCGAGCAGAGCGAGCTTGCCGTGGACGGTCGTGCAGCGCCGTATCTGTGCTTCGAACAGGGTGCGGTGGGCGGTGTACAGCGCGATACGCTCCTGCACGTCGGGCAGGGCCAGCACCTCGTCGCCGGTGTGGTCGCGGCATTGCTCGATCAGCTGCATCATCAGGTCGTAGTTGGAGATGCGGAACTCGCGAAAGCGGCCCAGGCCGGTGCGGGAATCCATCAGGAAATTCAGCAGCACCCAGCCCTGCGGATCGAGGATCTCCTCCCGCGAGAACTGTGCCGCGTCGGCCCGATCGACCGCCTCCATCAGGTCGGGGCTGATGCGGGGGAACGCCGCGGCACCGCCGAAATGGTTGTACACGACGCGGGCGGCGGAGGGCGCCCCGGCGTCGATGACGTGGTTGGCATAGACGCGATCGCCCCTGCGCTGCACTTCGCTGGCATGATGGTCGAAGGCGAGGTAGGCGCCCTGGGCGTAGGGCAGGTTGGTCACGATGTCGCGCGGGGTGATCGGTATCAGGCCGTCCTGCATGTCCTTGGGGTGGACGAACTTGATCTCGTCGATCAGGTCCAGCTCGCGCAGCAGCATGCCGCAGACCAGGCCATCGAAATCGCTGCGGGTGATAAGGCGGTGCTTCTGAGACATGGCGGGACCACCGGTCAGGTTGCGTTGCGCGCGATGGTGAGGCCCAAAACCTAAGGGCGCGTTAGCGGCGCGCGCACGCCGACACGGCCGGGTGCAAAACGTCCGGACAGGCTTCAACTCCCCCCGGCTTCATGTCAGTCTGCGCGGAGGCGGCGCCGCAAGCCGCGTTCTAGGGAGAGGGCATGGACGACCGAGACTGCGCGCGCCTGCGCGCCACCCCCGCATTCCTGCAACTGGAGCGCAGCCGCGGCGCGCTGGGTCTGACGCTGACGGCCGCCACTCTGCTCATCTATTTCGGTTTCGTGGGGTTGGTGGCGTTCGCGCCCGCGCTGATGGGAACGCCCGTGTTCGGCACGATGACGCTGGGCTTTCCGCTCGGCCTGGGTGTGATCGTGAGCGCGATCCTGCTCACCGGCCTCTACGTGCTGCGCGCCAACAGCACGTTCGACGCACTGACCCGCCGCGTGGTGGAGGAGGCACGGTGAGGCGCCTCCTCCCGTCTGCCGCCGGCCTGGCCGGCGCGCTGGCGGTGTTGCCTGCATGGGGGGCGGGGCTGGGCGAAGGGCCGGTCGCGCGGCCGCCGACCGACCCCACGGCCATCGTCATGGTCGCGGGCTTCGTGCTG
>CAXUGD010000498.1:0-2320 GCA_964250355.1 uncultured Acetobacteraceae bacterium
CCCAGCGCGCGCGCCACAATCCGCGCCCGCGTGGTCGTGCCCCGGCCCGGGGGACCGTGCAGCAGCACGTGATCCAGCGCCTCTGCCCGGGCACGGGCGGCCTCGATGAACACGGCCAGGTTCTCGCGGCTGGCGCGCTGGCCCACGAACTCGCGCAAGGTCTGCGGGCGCAGGCTGGCCTCGGCCGCGTCGTCGGCCAGGCGTTCGGGCGAGACCGCGCGCGGCTCGTCGCCCTCGGGAAAGGGAGTCTCGGGATTGGAAGGACGGCCGGCCACCGCCGCCTGCTAGCAGGCGGGGCCGGCGGGTGGGGGTTAACAGTGTTTCAGGAATCAGCGCAGGACGCGAAGAGGCAGCTACCAGGGCAGCGCATGGCCCTGGTAGTCGAGATAGGCGATGCCAGGCTGCTTTCGGGCGTCCAGCACCTGGGCCATGCCGCGGGCGCTATCCTCGATTGAGACCGGGGCGTTGGGGCCGCCCATGTCGGTGCGCACCCAGCCGGGATGCATGACCACCACGGGGCGCTCGCGGTGGCGCAGCGCGTAGGACGAGGCGAGCATGTTCAGCGCGGCCTTGCTGGCGCGGTACAGCTCCCAGCCGCCGCTGGTGTTGCTGGCGATGCTGCCCAGGATCGACGTCATGAACGCGACGGGGGCGGTGGGCGCCAGCATGGCGTCCAGCGCTTCGGCCAGGCTGACCGGGCCGCTCGCGTTGGTGACGAACTCGCGCGCCACACCCTCGGGCGGCACCGCGTGGATCGGCGCGTCCTTGTAGCCGCTGACGCCGGCCACCACGAACAGCGCATCCAGCGTGCGGCCGCCTAGCCGCCCGGCCAGGGACGCGGCGGAGGCCGGATCGGCAACATCGAGCTGTTCGACGGCGACCGCGCCCGGGTGGGCGGAGCGCAACTCCGCCAGCCCGCCCGCCAGTCCGGGGTTGCGGGCCGTGGCGATCACCTGCCAGCCGCGCGAGAGGTACTCGCGCGCCAGGCCGAGGCCGAGGCCGCGATTGGCGCCGGCGAGGAGGATGGTGTAGGACGGCAATGACGGACTCCGTGCGCACTGCGGCGCGGCGGCAACGCGCCTGGTAGCCAACCGTTGCAGCCGGCCGGCGAACCGGCGTAGGCGGCGTGTTCCGGTTGAGATCGACGACTGCAAGTGGATCGGCGTCCTCCTGCAGCCGAGATCGCCGCAAACCCTATTTCGGCACTTGCAGGAACGGGATCGGCGCGCCGGCATAGATGTTCTGCGGCAGCACGCCGTTCCAGCGCTCGGCCGTGCGCAGCGCCACCAGGTTCGCGTTGGTGGCCAGCGCGCGCGCCAGGGCCTGCGCCGCGTCCGCCTCCGCCTGACCGCGCAGCCGGGTTGCCTGGGCGTCGGCGCTGGCCTGCAGCAGCTTGCTCTGGCTCTCGCCGCGCGCCTGCTCGATAGCGGCGTTGGCCAGGCCGGCGGCGGTCACCTTGGCGGTCTCGGCCTCGATGGCGGCGCGCGCCTGGTTCTGCTCGGCCGATTGGCGCTGGGTGCGGGCCTGCATGGCGGCCTCGATAGCCGCAGCGTAGCTGTCCGGCATGCCCACCAGCGCCGTCTGCACGCTGTCCACCTTGATGCCGAACAGGTCGGAGAGGTCGCGGCTCAGCACGGCGCGCGCCTCGTCGATGATCTGCTGGCGCTCGGCCCCGGCCACCTCGTTGATGTCGTGCCGCCCGATCACCGTGCGCAGCCGGTCGGCGATGATGGTCTGGTAGTTGCGCTCCAGGTCGACGTTGCCGGCGCGGCCCACCTCGTACAGCAGGTGATAGACGGCGGCGTCGGGCACCTGGGTGGTGACGGTGACGTGCATGGTGATCTTCTGCGCGTCGCGGGTGAACGTCTCCATGTTGCCCAGGTCCATCACGTCGATGGAGACGGCCATGCGGTCCACGTCGGTGAAGAACGGCGACTTGAAGTGCAGCCCGGGGCCGATCGGCCCGGCGGACGCGTTCTGCACCCGGCCGAACTCGCGCACGAAGGCACGCTCGTTCTGGCCCACGATGAAGTAGCACGAATCGGCGATGGACAGGGCGAGCAGCCCGGCCACGCCCAGGCCGATCAGTGCGGACAGCCGGCGGCCGCTGGAGCGGGGCAGGCCGGTATGGGTAGTCACGAAACTGTCGGCCATGTCAAAACGTCCATCGGATGCTAATGCGCAATAAATGGTTTGTAGCCGGCCGCCTGCCAATGCCCGGCGGCACTGCCAGTCATGCTTGCCGCACTTACCTCGCCAGCTCGCGCAAGCTCTCCCGCAGCACCGCGTCGAGCGCCGCGGCGTCGCCCAGGCGCTGGAT
>CAXUGD010000499.1:0-2320 GCA_964250355.1 uncultured Acetobacteraceae bacterium
GTGCGTGACCAGCACCACGCTGCCCCGCTTGCGCCCTGCGCGCCAGAGGGCAGCGGCCAGCGCCCTGCGTGCCGGGCGAAGCGGGTCGGCGGCGAGGAAGCGCGCGACATGCGCGTCGTAACCGGGATGCAGGCGGTTCAGCACCGCCTGGTTACGCGCCAGCAGGTGCGCGCGCGTGCTCCCAAAGGAGGCGCCGCCGGCATGGGCGACCACGGCGTCGCAACACGCCACGTGTCGCCATCCGATGTGGGCGGCACGCAGCGAGAAATCGTTTTCCTCCCCGTAGCCCTGGGCGAAAGCGTCTTCCCGCAGGTATCCCGTTTCGGCCAGGCAATCGTGCCTTAGGAACATGCAAAAGCCCACCGCGGTCGGGATGGCTACGCGCAGCCCGGCATTGGCCGTGCGGGCGGCGGTGTCCAGAACCGTCAATCCGGCAGGGGACGGCATGGGGGAAACCCGGCCGGTGCCCAGGTAGCACGTTATCGTTCCGTCGGTGGTCAGCGGCGTGGCCGTGCCGGTCTGCGCATCGGCATAGGCGGCGTCCGCCAGGCGCTGTACCGCCCCTGACGGCAGAAGCGTGTCGGTGTTCAGCACCACAACGTCGCAGCCCGCAACGTGGCGCAGCCCGGTGTTGACCGCGGCCGGGAAGCCTCGGTTGACGTCGTGGGCCAGCAGCTCGATCCGCCCCTGCGCGGCGTGCCGCCTGGCGCTGTCGCGCAAGGCGAACTCGGGTATGCCGTCGTCGATCGCCACGATCCGGATGTCACCCTGCTCGGCGAGCAACGAGTTGAGGCAGCGGTCGAAATCCGCCGCACCGCGAAACAGCGGCAGGATGACCGCGACCCGCGCGCGGTCAGGCAGGGGGCGCACAGGCGGGGCGAGGCTGCCGATCAGCACGGCCGGCAATGGCCGCCACGGATCGGCGCGATGTGTGGCATGGGTGCGTGCCTCCCACGCCTCGCGCCGGACGGTGAGCGGGCTACCGCGCAGCGGGCGGCCGTTGGCCAGCACGGTGAGTGAGCTGCCCCTCAGGGACGGCTGCAGCGCCACCTTGAACCCACGCGCAAGCTGCGCGCCGTTGCTGCCCGCCGGCACCACCGAACTGTCGGCCGCCATGACGGCGTGGAGCGGGACCGTGCCGCCATCCTCGAACACCTCCACCGTGATCTCCGCATCCGGGTCGTGGGTGGCGGTGGCCCAGCCTTGCAAGGTGCCGTCCGGCGACGCCTCGACCACGCCCTCGATGGCGGTGATGGAGACCATGTCGAGCGAGGCGCCGAGCAGCCAGCCGCCCGCCGCGGGCCGCCGGGCGTGGACGAACCGTGCCTTGCGCCAGCCAGCCGGCAGACGGCCTACCGGTCCGCGCTGGCGCCGTTCCGGCCCGTCGTCGAGGCGCAGCAGCAGCGGAACGGCATTGCAGAGCGCGCGTCCGTCGCCGGTGACCCCGAGCCAGGCCGAAGCGCCAGCCGCTTGCGTTACCCGGTCGGCCAAGGCGCGGAACGACTCATCGGCCGGCACGGCCATCCTGGACAGCAACGCGTCCAGCGCGGAGGCGGCCTGTGCCGTCCGGCCCAGGCGGCACAGGAGAGCCACGCGCGACACGTGGGCACTGCGCTGGGCGGGCACCGACGCGACGAGCTCGTCGAGCAGGGCGAGCGCGCGGCCGGGCGCGCCGGCGGATAGTGCGGACGCCAGCAGGTAGAGCGCGGTCGGATCGCGGGGGGCGAGGCGCCGCGCGCGCTCCAACCAGAGTGACGCGCCGGCGTGATCGCCCGCCGTAAGTGCCGCTGCACCCCGGTCGATGGCGTCTCGCGCGTGCTGCGAGCCGTACTGGGCGTCTGGTTCGGGCATGCCCGTCACGATAGCCGCCAGGACGCTGCTCATACGGTCCTGGCGGCAGAAGGCCGCGTGCCGGTCAGGTCTTGAAGTTGGCGGCGCTCAGGTGATGGTTGAAGCCTTGCAGCACCACTTTCGTGCCGTCCTCCAGCAGGAACGATCCGCTACCGTTGACGACCTGATAGGTGTTCAGCGCGTAGTTCGTGGCCAGGGTGCCGCCCACATGCAGCAGGTCCTTAAGGTTGAAATCGGTGATGACGTCGGTGCTGCCGTTGCCCGACGTACCAAGTACGAGGTGGGCGGACAGGTCGAAGAGGTTTTTGCCGCCGCCGCCGCCCAGGGTCTCGTTGCCGAGCGCCGCCTTGACAAGGTCGTTGCCGCTGCCGCCCAGCAACGTGTCACCGCCGCCGCCGCCGATAATGGTTGCCGCCCCGCTGCCCGCGGTGATGGCGTTGTCGCCGGCCGCCCCACCCTGGAACAGGCC
>CAXUGD010000500.1:0-2315 GCA_964250355.1 uncultured Acetobacteraceae bacterium
CCCCTGCGGCGGTAGCACGTAGGCCTGCAGCGTGCGCGTCGCCAGCGCCACCGTCACGCTGTCGTCCGGCGTCTTCTGCGCGTCGCCGTCGCTGGCCGGGTGGTACTCGATACGCAGCTGGTTCGCGTCGGCCAAAATGCGCAGGTAGCCGTAATCGACGTCGTCGTAGTTCTCCAGCACCACCTGGTCGTTCCCGTCCTGCACCACCATCGGCGTGCGCAGCGGGCCGCTGGTGCGCTTGGTCAGCCGCGTCACGCCGTGCCCGCCATTGCCCGCCACGATGTAGGGCGTCTGCCGCCCGTCGCGGTGGCGCGTGAAGCGCTGGTAGTTGTGCGCATGCGCGGACAGCACGGCATGCGGCCACACGCCCACCGCTTCGCAGACTGCATCGACCTCGCTTGTCAGGTCGATGCTCCAGCCATGCTTGTTGCCCGCCGTGTAGCTCGGGTGGTGGTGCGCCAGGATCAGCGCGCCGGCGTAGTTCTCCGTCTTTGCCCGCGTCAGCGCGGCGCGCAGGTAATCGAGCTGCACGTCGCTCAGCTCGTCGAACGTGCCGCCCTGCAAGGAGATCACGCCGGGATCCTCCAGCGTGTTGCTGTACAGCGCAACGATGCGCACGAACGGCGCCTCGAATGTGAAATAGACGCCCGGCTGGATCTGCGCCGTGCGGTTCAGCCCGCCGGCCTCCTGTGTCGCGGCAAAACCCGCGCGCGGATCGGCGCAGAAATTGCGCAGAAAGGCCGCCAGCGGGACCGCATCGGTGTCGGGCGCCACCATGCCGTCGTGATTGCCGGCCAGCGCCAGGATCGGCACGGGGATGTTGCGGTACGGGTCGTAGAACTGGTCGTAATAATACTGCGCCTCGCCGAAATTGTAGATCACGTCGCCAAGGTGGAAAAAGAACTGCGGTGTCGCGCGGGCCTGCGGGTCGTCGTAATCGGCCAGCATCTTGTCGGTCACCGCATTCTGCGGATCGACAGATTTCACGTTCCCGGTGTCGCCCACCGACTGGAACACGATCTGTCCGCTGGCCGCGATCGCCGCCTCGGCCGCTTCACCCGACGGACCTAGTACTTGTGCCAGCGTCAGCACCGGCTCGGCGCTGCCGCGCGAGGACGGGAACGGCAGCGGGCGTGTCTTGTGCTCGCGCGTCTGCTCGTCGATGATCTTGTAAGCCGCGTTGTCGGACGGGTGCGGCACGATGAACTGGGCGGGGTCCGGCGTATAGACCGGCTGGGAGAATTGTGGCGCGCCCAGCACGGGAGCTGTCTGCCCCGTCGATGCGCGGCCGTCGGGCACCGCCGAGGGCTCCGGCATCGGATCGGCGGCCTGCGGCTCCGGCTCTCTCGGCTTACGTGCCATGACGGTGCTCTCCTGTGCGAGGCGGCCAGACTCCGCCCAACCGGAGGGGCGCGCAACGGCGCAGTGCTGCCGTCGCTGAAACGTCACAGGCCGGCGGGGGTGCCCCCGCAGACGGCACTCTGCTAGCACCGCCACGGTGCAAAACCCGTGGGAGCACAGGATGGGACGGTTTCTGGTCACCGGCGGCGCCGGCTACGTCGGCAGCCATCTCGTTCTGGCCCTGCTCGACCGCGGCGACGAGGTGGTGGTGCTCGACAACCTGCGCCAGGGCCACCGCGCCGCCGTGCCGCCGCCGGCCCGGCTGGTGGTGGCCGAACTGGCCGACCGGCCCAAGCTGGACGAGGTCCTCGCCGGAGGCCCGTGGGATGCGGTCTTCCACTTCGCCGCCCTCTCGCTGGTTGGCGAGAGCATGGAGCGCCCGTTCCACTACCTCCTCGAGAACGCCGGCCTCGGCATCGGCCTGATCGAGGCCTGCGTCCGCCACGGCGTGCCGAAATTCGTGCTGTCCTCCACCGCCAACCTGTTCGGCCGTCCGCAGCGCATCCCGATCGACGAGGACGAGCGCATCGAGCCCGGCTCGCCCTACGGCGAGAGCAAGCTGATGCTGGAACGGGCGCTCTACTGGGCGGGCGAGATACACGGCCTGCGCTCCGCCTGCCTGCGCTACTTCAACGCGGCCGGCGCCGACCCGCAGGGCCGCCTGGGCGAGGACCACAACCCGGAAACCCACCTGATCCCGCTGGTGATCGACGCCGCCCTCGGCCGCCGGCCCGAGATCGCGGTGTTTGGCCAGGACTACCCCACGGCCGACGGCACCTGCATCCGCGACTACATCCACGTGGCCGACCTGGCCACCGCCCATCTCGGTGCGCTGGCCCAGCTCGACGGCCGCTCGGTGACCTACAACCTGGGCAACGGCGCCGGCCACTCGGTGATGGAGGTGATCGCTGCCG
>CAXUGD010000501.1:0-2309 GCA_964250355.1 uncultured Acetobacteraceae bacterium
CCTGCCTCGGGCGGCGGCGCTCTGCTGGCCACCTACGACGAGCCCGGCCAAAGCGATTTCGACCGCTTCCAGGCCGGCTGCGCTTATGTCTCTGTCCACGCGGTGGCCCGGCTGGCGCTGCTGGCCGCCGGCGACGCGGCCGGCGCCATGCGCATCGGCGACGCGCTGCTGCGCGCCCAGGCGCATGACCGCTTCTGGCATGACGGCAGGCTGCGCAACGCCTACCGCGCGGGGGCCGCACCGGCGCAGGGCAACTATCCGCTGCCCGGCTGGTGGGACGCTGCCGCCGGACGCTGGGCTGAGGACGGCTACCAGGTGGGCAGTGCCACCGGCGTGCTGGCCTGGGCCATGCTGCTGTGGATCGGGCTTTTCGAGCGCACGCAAAACGCAGCGTACCGCGACGCAGCCGCGCGCGTGGCCGACTGGGTGGAAGCCAACACGCGCGTGGCGCGCGGCTACGCCGGCGGGTTCATCGGTTTCGAGCCGCAACCGCAGCGCCTCACCTGGGTCAGCACCGAGCACAACATCGACCTCACCGCCGCCTTCTCCGCCCTGGGCCGGACGCAGGCAGCCGCCCATGCGCGCGCCTTGGTCGAGGCGATGTGGCTACCGGGCGAGGGGCGGTTCGCCACCGGCCGGCGGCCGGACGGCAGCGTGAACGGCCATTCCGCGGTGGACGCCAATTTGTGGCCGCTGCTGGCCAGCAGCCCGCGCCCGGAGTGGCGGGGCGCGCTGCACTGGATACTCACCCGCCACGGCCTGCCCGCGAACAGCGCCGAGGACACGATGGACGGCGTCGATTTTAACGACGACCGCGACGGCATCTGGCTGGAAGGCACGGCGATCACGGCACTGACCGCCCGGCGGCTGGGGCAGGACGGGGTGGCCGCCCGGCTGATGGCCACGCTGCGCGCCCAGACCTCGGCCGGCGGGCTGATCTACGCCACCAGCACACCCACGCTCACCACCGGCCTGTCGATCGGCTTGGATACGCACGCACCGGATTTCCTGTATTACCGCCGCCCGCACCTGGCCCCCACCGCCTGGGCGGTGCTGGCGCAGCTTGGGGCCGATCCGTTTTCACGATGAATCGAGCCTCGTAGGTGGGCGATTTGGCAACCCACCGCCCACGCTATGCAAACACTATTCGATCGATCATTCCACGCGTAATCGGCAATCACGCGATGCAAGCCGAAACCTGATACAAACGAGGGACGTCTAGATGCAGCTCCTGGAGGCGACGGACCAACACTTTGCCTGGCTGCTGGGTGAAGCGGAGGCTCCCGACGGTCTGCACCAGCCGCCAGGCGGCATTGATGAGGACTCCGTTCTGAGGATCGTTCGCGGGCTTGTTGAGGGGTTGCACCAGGCCGGTTGCCGAAGCCACTGGCTAATCGTGAACGGCTCCGAAGCCGTGGGCAGCTGCGGCCTCAAATACCCGCCCTCGCCCTCGGGGACTGCCGAGATCGGCTACGGCGTGGCCGCAAGCCGCCAGCGCCGCGGGCTGGCCGCCGAAGCCGTGTCTCTGATGCTGGAGGAAGTCGCCCGTATCGGTGGCGTGTCGGTCCTGAGCGCAGAAACGGCGGAGGACAACCTGGCGTCGCAAAGGGTGCTCGAACGGAACGGCTTCAGCCGCACGGGGACGCGCATCGATGCCGAAGATGGAAAGCTCGTCTGTTGGGAGAAATCGCTTAGGAATAAGCCGTAGAACATCTCACGCGCACGGTGGATGCCGAAGCGCGATCCACCCTACGATTTGCGCGGCTTCTTGGCCGGCGGTTTCAGGTCGGCCACGCACCGGTCGATCCACTGCCGCAAGATCTCCGGCTTCGACAGCATCGCATCCGGCACGACGACGTAGCTCTTGCTGGCGGGCTGGTCCGGTTCGTAGCGCAACGGTGCGGCGCCGGGCAGCGTACTCAGCGCTTCATGCGCGTCGCCCGCCATCTTGAGCGCCAGACCGACGTTGGAGAGCGAGGCGAACACGCGGCCGCCGGCGTAGCCCATGATGCCGCCGAACATCGGACGGAACGACAGCTCCAGATCGGGTGCCGTCGCCTGCACGACCGCCTGAAGCCGGGCCGGATCATGGTTCACCGGTCGTCTCCTGATACAATGCCAGCGCCCGCGCATAGACCTGCCGCCGCGGCAGGCCGGTCGCTTCGGCCACCGCTGCGGCTGCCTCGCGGACCGACTGCACACGTAGCGACGCGAGCAGCAACGAATCCAGCTCGCCGGCATCGGCCGCCTCCTCCGGCGCCGGTCCCACCACCAGCGTGATCTCGCCGCGGGCGGCATGGTCCGCATAG
>CAXUGD010000502.1:0-1960 GCA_964250355.1 uncultured Acetobacteraceae bacterium
GGACGCCTCGCGCGCCGAGTACGAGCGGCAGGTGGGGCGCCAGCCCGGCGCGGTGCCGATGCCGCGGCGCCTGCTGGACCTGCCGCGGGACGTGGGGCAGGCGCTGGCGCTGCTGCCCGAAAACTTCGACGTGGCGCAGTCGCGCGCGGCCGAGGAGGCGAGTCGCCAGGGCATCGACATCGCGCGCGCCGGGCTGCGCCCCCGGCTTTCTGCGCAGGTGAGCGGCAGCCACCTGGGGGAGACCGACGTGCAGCAGTTCCACCAGCGCGACACGATCGCCGAGGCCACGCTGATGCTGACCGTGCCGATCTACCAGGGCGGCGAGCAGGCGGCCGAGATACGCCAGGCCAAGGAGGCGGCCGCGCGCAGCCTGCTACAGACCGACGCGGTGCTGCGCCAGGCGCGGGCGCAGATCCTGACCGCCTGGGCGCAGCTGGCGGGTGCGCGGACCCGGGTGGAGCAGTACGGCGTATCGCGCGAGGCCAACACGGTGGCCGAACGCGGCGTGTCCCGCCAGCAGGCGGCGGGCGCGCGCACGCAGATCGAGGTGCTGAACGCTCAGCAGGAGCGCCTGGCGGCCGAGGTGAACCTGGTCGCCGCCGAGCGCGACGCCTACGTGGCGGGGTTGCAGGTGCAGGCGGTGACGGGGCGGCTGAGTGCGGCAAGGCTGGGTTTGGGAGTGCCCCTATACGACCCGATACGGCACTACATGGAAACGCGGGACCGCTGGTACGGAACAACGCCGGCAAAGTAACCAAGCCAGCAGTGAGCAAAACAAACAAAAGTCTTTTGCTTCTTTTCTTCAGAAAAGAAGCACTTCCTTTCTTAAACCAACGGCCCTGGACACTGACCGTCGCCCTCCAGGCGTTCGTCATCCGCAATGACGCCGAGAGCCGGCGTCAGCGTCCGTTCGTATTACAGCCGAACACCTCCCAAATGCGGCTCCGCAAACCAGGCCGCATGGCCCGCCGCGGCGTAGCGGATCAGCGTGTCGCCATGGGTGCCGGCAGCCACGCTCAGCGTGCCGGTGAGAGCCGAACTCGTGGCCAGGTCGAGCGTGCCGCCATCGGCCAGGGTGACGACCAGCATATCGCCGGAGAACGCGGCTGCGTGGCCGGCGGTGTTGAACAAGTCGATCGTGTCGCCGGCCGCAAAGCCGCCGACCGTGCCCAGAAAGCAGGCCGGTTGCAGCCCCAGCACGCCGCCCGCGCCCATGAAGCGCACGGCCTGCCCCGAGCCCACGCCGCCCAGCACCAGGGTTGAGCCGGGATCCACCTGCAGGACGCCGGTGCCCGAGACGGTCTGCACCAGGTTCAGCGCGCCGCGTGCCTCCACGGTGCCGTCGTTGTTGATCTGGCTGGCCACCACGCCCGAACCCGAGATGCGCGCGCCCGCGGCGTTCAGCAGCGGCACCTTGGGGAACAGGCCGTTGCCGGTCGGCTCGGCCACAGTGCCGCCCGCCATTGTGATGCTGCCGGTGTTGGTGAAGCTCTGGGCGGCCAGGCTGCCGGAGGCGAAGTAGTTGTAGAGATTCAGGTCCAGCGTGCTGCCCACGCCCACCACGATCAGGCCGGCGTTGGTGAACCCGGCCGCGCTGGCCGAGACCGTGTCGCCCGCGGCGATGCCGATCGTCCCGGTGTTGGTGAACCGGCTGCCGTCCAACGTGAACTGGCCACCCGCCACGTTGGCGGTCAGCACGGCGGCGCTGCTGAAGGTGCCGCTGGCCGAGCCGATGGCGGCAAAGGCGCCCGCCTGCTGGACCCGCAGATGCGCGCCGAGCAGCACGGGCTGGCTGTCGTCGGGAGCCGCCACCAGGGCCGGCGCGCCGTAGGCGGCGACGCGCTCGCCGGCGTCGCGGGCGTCGAGCAGAAAGCGCAGCAGGCCGGCCTTCACGGCGACGACTTGGTCGGCGAACGCGCGGTAGGCGTCGGCGCTCTCGAGCCCGGCCGCCAGTTCCGCC
>CAXUGD010000502.1:1970-2303 GCA_964250355.1 uncultured Acetobacteraceae bacterium
GGCCAGGGTTGCTGAATCGAGCGCCTCCGCGCTGTCCCAGGCCAACGTGGCGCCCGCGCCGGTCAGCGACAGGCTGCCGGGCTGCGTGCCGGCCGCGTCGGTCAGGCGCAGCCCGTCCTTCACGGTGACGGTGGCGAACGGGCGGTCGATGGCGAGCGTGCCCGCATAGGCCACGCCGTCCAGGGTGGAGGCACCGGCGAAGCGGACCGCGCCGCCGGCATCGTGCACGGTGCCCCCGACCAGCGTGCCGCACAGCGTCAGCCCCGGGATGCCGCCGCCGGCGCCCCCCGCCAGCGTGCCCCCGGCGGCCGAGAGCGTGCCGCTGACCGTCAC
>CAXUGD010000503.1:0-2300 GCA_964250355.1 uncultured Acetobacteraceae bacterium
GGCCATGGGCTTCTGCCTGTTCAACAGCGTGGCGGTGGCCGCCCACCACGCCCGCACGCGCTGGGGGCTGCGGCGGGTGGCGGTGGTGGATTTCGACGTGCACCACGGCAACGGCACCCAGCACATGTTCGAGGCCGACGAGGCACTATTCTACGCCAGCAGCCACCAGATGCCGTGCTACCCCGGCACCGGCGCCGCAGGCGAGACGGGGGTGGGCAACATCGTCAACCTGCCGCTGGCTCCGGGCGACGGCGGCACGGCGTTCCGCGCCGCCTGGACGCGGACCGGGCTGCCGGCCCTGCGCGCCTTCCGGCCCGACCTGCTGATCGTCTCGGCCGGCTTCGACGCCCACCGGGCCGACCCGCTAGCCCAGCTCACTCTCGAGACCGAAGATTTCGGCTGGATCACCGACGAACTGATGGCCTGCTGCGACCGCACCGTCTCGGTCCTGGAAGGCGGCTACGACCTGCAAGCACTGGCCGCCAGCGCCGCTTTGCACGTTCGGCACCTATTTGGTCGATAACGCCTCGCGACCGCACAGCAGACCACGCCACTATACGGAGGCGTACCCCAAGGCACAAAGCCGATAGCTTAAGGATGCTCCACGGGCCTGTCGTTTTGCACAACTGGCGGCGTTGCTTGCGTATGGGGTGCCGCCTGTCCGACCTGGACGCCACCGACCCAAACCTGCTTCAAGCCGATTGCCAGCCCCATGAAGGCCAGGGCGACCACGAGTATGGTGCCAATAATCCACTGGCCCCAGGCGCTTTGTGCAGAGCGAGACTGTCTGATGTTTTCAGCCAAGTTTACATTCTGATCTGCGAGACGGGTAAGCGCTGCTTCCACTCGCCCCATGGCGGCATCAAGCCGAAGCTGGGCGCGCTCCTCGGAGGCCGAAATGCGCTCGTCGAGACGCCGAACGTCCTTGTCGTCCATATTCAAAACCTTATCGCTCAAGCCGAGTCCGCCATAAAAAGATCGATCTCCAACGCCAAACTTTGCCGGAAACTAGACAGGTAGGCCTCGGCTGCCCTCGCCCACCCACTCCCGCCACAGCAGGATCAGCGCCGCCATCACCGCCGGTCCCAGGAACAGGCCAATCAGGCCAAAGGCCTCCACACCGCCCAGGATGCCCAGCAACACCCACAGGAACGGCAGCTTGGTCGCCCCGCCGATCAGCACCGGGCGCACGAAATGGTCGGCGATAAAGGTGGTCGCCATGCCGAGGCAGAACACGCCGATGCCCCAGGCCAGCGAGCCGGTGGCGGCCAGCAGCAGCGCCGCGATGCCGAACACCACGGGAGCGGCAAAGGGGATCATCGCGGCCAGTGCGGTCAGCGCGCCGAACACGGTGGGATGCGGCACGCCGGCCACCGCATACACCACCCCCAGCAACACGCCCTCGCCCAGCCCCACCAGCACCAGCCCGTTCACCGTGCCGTGGACGGAGGCGATGATCTGCAGTCCCACCCGCTCGCCGCCCGGCCCAAAGGCGCGCGTGCCGGCCCGGCGCAGCTGCTGCGTCAGCTCGTGGCCCTCACGGAACAGGAAGAACAGGGTCAGCAGCGTGAAGACGAACAAGGTGGAGCGCCGCGCCACCTGGGCCGCGATCATCCGGCTGGTGCCCTCCACCCGGCCGTGCGTGGTGCGCTCCAGCAGCGCGCGCGCGGCACCCGGGTCGGACAGGTTCTGCCGCCACCACGACTCGATCTGCGTCTGGCCGCCCGGAAGCCTGCGCACGATGTCGGGCACGGGAATGCCGTGCTCCTGCGCGCCGCGTGCCCACGCCGCAGCCTGGTGCGCCTCCCGCGCCAGCTGGAACCCCACCAGCACCAGCGGCACCACAAACACCAGCGCCACCGCCAGGGTGAACACGGCGGGCCACAGCACGCCCCGCCCGGCGCCGAAGCGGCGCACCGCCTGCCGGTACAGCGGCCACAGCGCAATGGCGAAGATGCTGGCCCAGGCGAGCGCGCTGAGGAAGCCGCGCAGGGTGAACAGGCCCAGCAACACGAGCAGGACGGCGAGGATGCCGAACGCCGTGTGCTGGGCGCGCGTGCCGCCGTCCGGCGGTGAGTAGGGGCTGCTGTCCATAGTGGGCGAGCATCCCGTGCGGGCGCGCCGTTTGGCAAGTCCGGCGTGGCACCGGGGATGTGGCTGCCGGAACCAAAGGCGCTACAAGCCAACCCACGACGATGCGGCGGAGGGTGCATGAAACCAGTATTCGGGCGTGGCCGGTGCGCGGGTGCGATGCTCGGCACCGCACTGGCCGTCTGCGCCTGCGACCGCATGCCCTGGGC
>CAXUGD010000504.1:0-2297 GCA_964250355.1 uncultured Acetobacteraceae bacterium
GCGCAGCGCGCGCCCACGGCCGTCCGGCCGGTCGTGGATGCCGGTGGTGCCCTGGAAGACGCGGCCCTCGCGTATGGCGAACATGCCCACGCCCTGCACGGCCCAGGCGATGCGGTCTTCCGCCAGCTCGTCGATGGCCTGCCAGCGTGAGCGCACGCCGCCCAGCATCTGGCCATACACCAGCGGGTCCGCCTTCAGCGCCACCAGGTCCGGCAGGTCGATGGCGCTGACCGGCGCCAGCGTCAGACGGGCGGTGCGGAGCAGCTAGCGCGCCAAAGGCCGGTATTTGATCCGGTGCGGCTCGGTGGCGTCCGCCCCTAGGCGGCGGCGCTTGTCCTCCTCGTAGGCCTGGAAGTTGCCCTCGAACCACTCGACGTGGCTGTCGCCTTCGAAGGCCAGGATGTGGGTGGCCAGCCGGTCCAGGAACCAGCGGTCGTGGCTGATGATCACGCAGCAGCCGGCGAATTCGCTGATCGCCTCCTCCAGCGCGCGCAGCGTGTCCACGTCCAGGTCGTTGGTCGGCTCGTCGAGCAGGATGACGTTGCTCTCCTTTTTCAGCATCTTGGCCAGGTGCACCCGGTTGCGCTCGCCGCCCGACAGGATGCCGACGCGCTTCTGCTGGTCCGAGCCCTTGAAGTTGAACGCGCCCACATAGGCGCGGGAGGGCACCGCCTTTTTGCCGATGTAGAACACGTCCGTGCCGCCGCTGATCTCCTCCCAGACGGTCTTCTCGCCGTCCAGGTCGTCGCGGCTCTGGTCCACGTAGCCGAGCTTCACCGTGTCGCCGATGCGCAGCTCGCCGGTGTCGGGGTCTTCCTGGCCGGTGATCATGCGGAACAGCGTGGTCTTGCCGGCACCGTTGGGACCGATGACGCCGACGATACCGCCGGGCGGCAGCTTGAAGTCGAGGTCGTCGATCAGCAGCCGGTTGCCGTAGGCCTTGCGCAGCTTTTCCGCGGTGATCACCGTACCGCCCAGGCGCGGCGGCGGGGCGATAATGATCTCGGCCGTGCTGCCGGCGAGTTCCGCGGATTTGGCCTGCATCTCCTCGTAGCGGGCGATGCGCGACTTGCTCTTGGTCTGCCGCGCCTTGGGGCTGGAGCGTATCCAGTCGAGCTCCTGCGTCAGCGCGCGCTGCCGGGCGCTCTCCTCCTTTTCTTCCTGGGCCAAACGCTTGCGCTTCTGCTCCAGCCACGACGAGTAGTTACCCTCGAACGGGTAGCCGCGGCCCCGCTCGATCTCCAGGATCCAGTTGGTCACGTTGTCCAGGAAGTAGCGGTCGTGGGTGACGACCATGACCGTGCCCTCGTAGTCCCGCAGCGTGCGTTCGAGCCAGGACACGCTTTCGGCGTCCAGGTGGTTCGTGGGTTCGTCCAGCAGCAGCAGGTCGGGTTTTTCCAGCAGCAGCCGGCACAGCGCCACGCGCCGGCGCTCGCCGCCCGACAGTTTGGTGACGTCGGCATCCGGCGGCGGGCAGCGCAGCGCGTCCAATGCGATCTCGATGCGGCGGTCGAGGTCCCAGCCGTCCTCGGCATCGATGGTCTCCTGCAGGGTGGCCTGCTCGGCCAGCAGGCGCTCCATCTCGTCGTCTTCCATGGGCAGCGCGAAGCGGTCGGAGATCTCGTTGAACCGGGTCAGCGCCGCCTGCAGCGGCCCGAAGGCTCCGGCCACGTTCTCGGACACGGTCTTGGCGGGATCGAGGTAGGGCTCCTGGCTCAGGTAGCCGACGCGCGCGCCCTCGGCGGCCCAGGCCTCGCCGCCGTACTCCGTCTCGATGCCGGCGATGATCTTCATCAGGGTCGATTTGCCCGCGCCGTTCACCCCCAGCACGCCGATCTTCACGCCCGGCAGGAAGGAGAGGGTGATGCCCTTGAACACCTCGCGCCCACCCGGGTAGGACTTGGTGAGGTCCTTCATCACATAGACGTATTGATAGCTGGCCATCGGCAGGCTCCGGTCGGATCGCGGGTCAGCCGCGCTGTCTAGGGCGGCGTGGCGCGGGCGGCAAGGTTGCCGAAAGCCTGACGAGGGAATGGAAGTGGCCACGTTCCGTGCCCGTCTTCCGAACGCGGGCGGCAGCCGTCTGCAGACAGACCCATGCGCCCGGCAGGACTTGAACCCGCAACCTAGCCGTTATGAGCGGCCCGCTCTAACCAGTTGAGCTACAGGCGCATGGGATGTTCGGACAAACACCAAGCGCCCCCGCGATGCAACACCGAAGATAGACAGGCGGGGGGGGGGGGGGGGGGGGCGCCCCCCCCCCCCCCCCCGGGGAGGGGGGGGGCGGGCGTGGGGTG
>CAXUGD010000505.1:0-2287 GCA_964250355.1 uncultured Acetobacteraceae bacterium
GTGGTGGCCCTGCGCGGCCCAGCTGGCGGCCTGGGCGGCGAGCTGCTGATAGACGCTGGTGCCGGCGCCCTGCCCGGCCTGGGTGAAGATCACGCCCGGGCGGCCGCCCGCGTCGAACCCGCCGGCGCCGTCGGGCCTGGCGTAGGGCGAGAAACTGAAGGCGGGCACGCCGGCCAGCATGGCGTCCCAGCCGGCACGGTCGAGGTAGAGCATGGGCGGGGGCAGCGGGCGGTAGCCCACCTCGCCGTCGCGCGGCGCCGGGCGGCGGGCTTCGAAATGATCGGCGATCATCTCCAGGCGCGATTCGAGCGCTTCCTCGGCCTGGCCGTCGAGCGAGACTGAGGGGGTGGGCAGGTAGTCGAGCAGCGTTTCCATGCCCTCGTGGAACAGCGGCACCCAGTGTTCCATGCCGGGGTAGCGGCGGCCCTCGGAGATCGCGGCGTAGATCGGGTCGGTGGCGGCGGCCGGGCTGAACAGCTCGCGCCAGGCGGTGCGGAAGCGCGCCACGCTGGGCGGGTCCAGCGTCACTTCGGAGACGGGGCGCAGCGAAAACGTGTCGATCGTCTCCGTGCTGCGCTGGGTGGCGGGGTCGAAGCGGCGGAGGCTGTCCACCGTGTCGCCGAAGAAGTCGAGGCGGACGGGATCGGCCTCGCCGCTGGGGAACACGTCCAGGATGCCGCCGCGGACGGCGTATTCGCCGGGCTCCATCACCGTGTCGGCGCGGCCGTAGCCGTGGGATTCGAGGTAGGCGACGAGGCGCTCGGGCTTCAGCGTGCCGCCCGCGCGCACGTCGAGGCTTTCGCCCAGGAACACCAGGCGGGGCGGCACGCGCTGCAGGGCGGCGTTCACTGTGGTGAGCACGATCCGCAGGCCGGCCGGCGGGTCGAGCAGGCGCGAGAGGGTGGCGATGCGTTCGGAGACGACGGCCGGGTTGGGCGAGACGCGGTCGTAGGGCAGGCAGTCCCAGGCGGGGAAGCGCAGCACCTCGATCTCGGGGGCAAAAAAGGCGAGCAGGTCGCCCAGACGGACCATGCGGGCCTCGTTGCGGGCGACGTGCAGCAGGGTGCCCTGGTGCTCACGCGCGCGCCGCGCCAGCAGAAGCGCGTCAAACCCCTCCGGTGCGCCGTAAATGACGGCCGTCAAGAAAAAGCCCTAAATAGCAAAAGTTCTTTGCTTCTTTCTTTCAAGAAAGAAGGCCTTTCTTCTTGTGTCATGAATGTAAGTCCCGCATGGCGCGCAACATGGGCGTGTCATACTCGGGGGGGATGGGCCGGCGGCCGGTCAGCCAGTCGGCCAAGGCTGGGTCGGGCAGGTCCATGATGGCCTCCAGCGCTTCGATCTCGGCCAGCGAGAACGCGGCTAGCCCGGCAGCCACGAAGCCGCCGACCAGCAGGTCGTTCTCGCGCGTGCCGCGGTGGTTGGCGCGGAACAGCAGCCGCCGGCGGCGGCTGTCGATCGGGGTCTGGGTTTCGTCCATGGTGCGGCTGACATATAGCGGGCACCGTGCCAGACGCCAGTGCAGCCGCCCCGCCGCCCACGCCGCCCACCCCCAGCCAGTTGGACGCCGTGCTGGCCCCGTTGATGACGCCGATCACGTCGCTGCACGGCGTGGGCGAGGCCAGGGCGGCGCTGATCGCCAAGGTGACGGGCGGGACGCGCGTGCTGGACCTGCTGTTCCACCTGCCTGAGGGCTACATCGACCGGCGCCACCGCCCGACGATCCGGGCCGCCATCCCCCGGCAGGTGGCGACCCTGGCCGTGGAGGTGGTGGGCCACCTCGAACCGGCCAACCCGCGCCAGCCGTGGCGCGTGCGGGTGACGGACGGGACGGCGTTCGCCGAGCTGGTATTCTTCAAGCCGGCGCGGGCGCAGGCGCTGTCGCCGGGGTCGAGGATCGTCGTTTCCGGCAAGCTGGAGGTGTTCAACAACGCGCTGAGCATCGCGCATCCCGACCACATCGAGCCGGCGGAGCGGGCGGAGAAGATACCGGCGCTGGAGCCGGTGTGGCCGCTGACGGCGGGGCTGTTCCCCAGCCAGCTGCGCGGGGCGCTGACGCAGTGCCTGGCCCGCATCCCGGCGATGCCGGAGTGGCACGAGAAGCGGCTGATGACGCGCGAGCGCTGGCCCGGATTTGCAGAGGCACTGTGCGCGCTGCATGCGCCGCGTACGCAGCCGGCGCGCGAAATGCGGGCGCGGCTGGCCTATGACGAGCTGCTGGCCCACCAGATCGCGCTGTCGTGGCGGCGCTCGCGCGACCGCGCGCGGCCCGGGCGGGCGCTGCATGGCG
>CAXUGD010000506.1:0-2270 GCA_964250355.1 uncultured Acetobacteraceae bacterium
GCGCAATGCCGGATGCGGCCGGCACGCGGTGACCGGCCCCGACTGGCCGATGGACGAGGACCTGCTGGCGGCGCTGGCGCACGGCATGCCGGCCGCATCCGGCATTGCGCTAGGCTTCGACCGCCTGGCCATGCTGGCCGCAGGAGCCGACCGGATCAGCCAGGTGCAGTGGCTGCCAGGCCCGTAGCGCCAAATCTGTAACACAAGGTTTCGGAGGCGGGGCGGGCACCCGAAAGCACGCCATTTGCGTTGCAGCGTTTACCACGCCCGCGAACGGAGTCGAAATGCGTCACCCCCTTCTACCCATCCTGGCAGTCGCTGGCCTCGGCGCGCTGGCCGGATGCGCCTACCCCGATCCGCAGCACGTGAATGCGCTGAACGCCCTGGTCGGCAAGTCGGAGACCGACCTGGTGCGCGCGCGCGGCGTGCCGAGCAAGACGTACGAGACCGGCGGTCTGAAGTTCATGGCCTATGACATGCACCGGATCGACAGCCTGCCGGGCGACGCCGGCTTCTACCCCGGTTTCGGCTATGGCGGGTTCGGCTATGGCGGCTTTGGCGGGTTCGGTTATGGCGGCTTCGGCGGTTTCGGGCCGGAGATCGTTCAGCGCGACTGCAGCACGACGTTTGAGCTGAGGGGCGGCATCGTGCAGCGCTGGAGCCTGCGTGGCAACGATTGCTGAGGCGGGCGGTGTGGCGGAAACCCGGAGCGCCTTCCGCCTCACACCGTCAGTTGGGGGCCGTTACCTGAGGGGCAGCGCCGGCCTGCTGGCGGCGGCTTTGCCATAGGCCCACGAAGTCGATCGGCTGCAGCAGCACCGGCGGGAAGCCACCCTCGCGCGTCACGTCCGACAGCACGGAGCGGGCGAAAGGGAAGAGCAGCCGGGGGCACTCGATCAGCAGCAGCGGCTCCACAGCGTCGGGCGGCACGCCGTTCAAGGTGAATACGCCCGCATATTGCAGCTCGGCAATGAAGACCGGACGGCCCTCGGCCGGTGGCGCGACACCGTTGGCCCCGGCGCCGTTCTGGCCGGCCGGCGCCTGCGGCGTCTCGCGCGCTTCGGCCTTCACCGCCAGCACTACCTCGAACACGCTCTGGCCTTCCTGCAGGGCGCGCGCCTGCACGTCGAGGTTGATGGCCACGGAGGGCTGGCTGCGCAGCGTGGCGTAGATTTCGGGCGCGTTGGGCACCTCGAAGGACAGGTCTTTGATGTACTGCACGTTGACCACCAGCGGCGGCATCTGCTGGCCTGGGGCGGCGGCGGTAGGATCGGTGGTCTGCGACATCGTCTGGCTCCTGGAACGTGGCGCGCCGGTAGCACGGGGCGCCCCCGCCGTCATTAGCCCTTGCGTGCCGGCCCCTTGGGCATCGGCGGGCGGTCAGCTGGGGTCGAAGCGTATCCACTCGCCGTTTTCGAGGCTGCGGCTGGTTAGCGACAGCAGAAACGCCCAGTGGCTGACGACCAGCGTGGTAGCCCATTCGGGCGTTTGCAGCATTTCGGCCCGGAAAGCCGCGGCCCGGGCCTCCACACTCTCGGCCGGCTCCGTGCCGTGGGGCCACCAAACCTCGTCGAGCGCCGAGAAGTCGTGCTCCGGCCAGGCGGCGGCCAGCGCCGTGCGCGGGCTGCCGATGTCGCAGGCAAAATGCGCCCGCTCGCGTATGCCGGGGTGGACCAGCACCGGCAGACCAAGCGCGCGGGCGGCCGGGGCGGCCGTCTGCAACGCGCGTGTGTAGGGCGAGGCCAGGATGCGGGTGATCGCCTGGCCGCGCAGCGCCTCCCCCGCCGCTTCGGCCTGGCTTTGGCCCAGGGACGTCAGCCGCGGGTCCTCTATCCCGGGGTCTCGCTTGGTCGCCGAGAAATGCAGGTTGAACTCGCTCTGGCCGTGCCGCATCAGGATCATGCGGCCGGCTGCTAGAGCATGTTCGGACCAAATGGAATGCGAAAGCCACCCGACCATGCGCTAGCTCGTTGTTTTGACGAGCATCTCCATTGGCCGGCGATCGCGTTTGAACCGATGACGCTCCAACGCGCCTGCGGCCGAAAAGCCAACGCGCGTTGCCGTGCGCGGTCGCAGCGCCTATGTGCGAGTGCGGCTGACGCGGAGAGCGATGTGCAAGCGGCGGGCGGATTCCCGATCGACCTGGTGTTGTTTGCGATGATCGCGGCCTTCCTGGTGCTGCGGCTGCGCAGCATCCTGGGCAAGCGCACGGGTTTCGAGGGGGCGCCCACTGCGCCGGTGCGCCCGGCCGCCGTCGCCGGCCGCGGCAC
>CAXUGD010000507.1:0-2257 GCA_964250355.1 uncultured Acetobacteraceae bacterium
TCCCGGCACCGGCCTGGGCGTCGCGCACGTGCTGCGGCGCCGGAGAGGCTACGACGTGCTGGAGACGGAGGGCGGGCACATGGATTTCGCCCCCGTCGATACGATCGACGACGGGCTGCTGACCGGGCTGCGTGCCCGCTTCGGCCGCGTGTCGGCCGAGCGCGTCGTCTCCGGCCCGGCGCTGGCCGGCATCTACGAGCACCTGGCGTCCATGGCGGGACGGGCCATCCGCGCGCCGGACGACCACACGCTGTGGGCTGCGGCACTCGACGGCAGCGACGCCCTGGCCGCAGCCGCCCTGCAGCGGCTCTGCCTGTCGTTGGGCAGCTTCGCCGGCGACATCGCGCTGGCCCAGGGGGCGCGGGCGATCGTGATCGGCGGCGGCCTGGGCGCACGGCTGGCCGGCGTGCTGCCGGCCTCCGGTTTTGCCGCCCGCTTCGTGGCCAAAGGCCGGCTGGAGCCGCTGCTCTCGACCCTGCCCGTCAAGGTGATTACCCATCCGCAGCCGGGCCAGTTCGGTGCCGCCGCCGCCTTCGCCCAGGAACACGTCGCATGAACCGGATGGTGACGGTAAAGGCGGGTTTGCTGGCCTGCCTGCTGCTGCCGGGCTGCGTGCAGAGCCCCCGCCCTGTCCTGAGCGGCACCGACCAGGACGATCTCGGCCGCATCACCGCCTACCTGAACGGCATCCCCAAGTTCGAGGCGCATTTCATCCAGACCGGCAGCTACGGCCCCGGTGCCGGCCTAGTCTGGCTGGACCGCCCCGGCCACTTGCGCATCGACTACGCGGGGGCCGGCGCCCGCGTGATGGTGATCGCCGATGGCCGCGTGCGCATCCTGGACCGTGGGACGGGGGCGCTGACCACCATGCCGGTGTCGCGCACGCCGCTCGGGCTGCTGCTGGCGCCCACGGTCAGCCTGTCCGGCGCCGCGCACGTGGACAGCCTGGCGCACCAGGCGGGCGGCCTTCGCCTCGTGCTGAGCAAGCAGGGCCAGCCGGCCCAGGGAAGGCTGACGCTCGATTTCGCCGACCACCCGCTGGCGTTGCAGGCCGTCACGGTGACCGACGCCTACCAGCGCATGCTGACCCTGCAGCTGACCGGGATCGATACGGCCCCGGTGCTGACACCCGGCCTGTTCCAACCCCCGTCGGTGACGCCGGCGAGCTGACCACCTCGACCAGGGGTGCCGGTGCCTAGGCGATTATGGCCGAGCGCTCCAGCGTTGCCCTGACCCAGGCCTCGGCCGCATCCTCGTCGAACAGCTCGGACAGCTTTTTCATCATCGTGCCGCCCAGTTCCTCGGCATCGACGATGGTGACCGCGCGGCGGTAGTAGCGCGTTACGTCGTGGCCGATGCCGATGGCGATCAGCTCCACCAGGTCGCGGCCCTCGATCTCGCGGATCACCTCGCGCAGGTGGCGCTCCAGGAAGTTGCCGGGGTTGATCGACAGCGTGCTGTCGTCCACGGGCGCGCCGTCGCTGATGACCATCAGGATGCGGCGGTGCTCGGGCCGCGCCATGAGGCGGCGATAGGCCCAGAGCAGGGCCTCGCCGTCGATGTTCTCCTTCAGCAGCCCCTCGCGCAGCATCAAGCCCAGGTTTTTGCGCGCGCGGCGCCAAGGGGAGTCGGCGGACTTGTAGATGATGTGCCGCAGGTCGTTGAGCCGGCCCGGGTTGCGGGGCTTGCCGTCCTGCACCCAGCGGTCACGGCTCATGCCGCCCTTCCAGGCACGGGTGGTGAAGCCCAGCACCTCCGTTTTCACCGCGCAACGCTCCAGCGTGCGGGCCAGGATGTCGCCGCACATGGCCGCCACCGTGATCGGCCGGCCGCGCATGCTGCCCGAGTTGTCGATCAGCAGCGTCACCACGGTGTCGCGGAACTGGGTGTCGCGCTCGTGCTTGTAGCTCAGCGACTGCATCGGGTTGACGATCACCCGGGCCAGCCGGCCGGCGTCCAGCATGCCCTCCTCCAAGTCGAACTCCCAGGCGCGGGTCTGCTGCGCCATCAGCCGGCGCTGCAGGCGGTTGGCCAGGCGGGAGACGACCCCCTGAAGATGCTGCAATTGCTGGTCGAGCTGCTGGCGCAGGCGCGTCAGCTCCTCCGCATCGCACAGGTCCTCGGCGCCCACCTCCTCGTCGAAGGCGCGGGTGTAGGCGCGGTAGTGGCTCTCCGTGTCCTCGTCGGGCCGGTCGCGGCGCGGCTGCGGGCCGGCAGGCCGGTCCTCGCCCTCGGCGCCGGCCGCTTCGTCCTGCTC
>CAXUGD010000508.1:0-2256 GCA_964250355.1 uncultured Acetobacteraceae bacterium
CCGGATGATCGTCCGCTCGTTGTCCGAGCTTTCGCCAAACGGGTCATCGCTCATCGTTCAGCCAGCCATCAACTGCGTATCGCCCAGCATTCCATCTCCAGCCCGGGGACGTCGCCGGAGACGTGGATCGCGATGCCGCCGGACCGTGCCAGCGCCGCCCAGTACGGCCCGCTTCGCTCCAGCTCGAAATAGCTCGTTCCGGCGTAGTACGGAAGCTGGCGCGGGGCCACCGGCAGGGCGCGCACGGCAATGCCCGGCAGCGCCACGTTGATCAGCTCGCGTATTTGCTCCACCGGGCCGATCTTCACCTGGTTGGGGAAGCCGCGGCGCAGCGTTTCGGCCGGCAGCTGCGCCTTGACGGCCAGAACCCAGGTGGCGTCGGTGACCAGGCTGCGGTCGGTGATCGGCCCCACCCGTATGCCGAATTTCCGCTCCTGCAACGGGATCGGCACGGCCGTCTGCTCCAGCACCGCAGACAATGCCTGACGCAGGGCCGCGATCACCGGGCGCCAGGTGGCCTGCTGGTCGTCGTGACGGTAGGCCGGAAAGGTGACCGGACGCTTTCTGGTCTCGGTGAAGGTGGCGAGCTCGCCGGCCAGGCTGACGCAGACGCGGTAGAAATCCTCCGGGTGGAGCTGCTGTGCCACGGAGGCCATGTGCGCCACCAGCGGTTCGTAGCGGTTGCACAGCTGCAGCAGCAGGTAGTCGGCGATCTCGGCCGCGCCGCGCACGGAGCCCTCGGAAACGCGGCCGGCCAGCGCCTCGGCCCGGTGGTGCAGCAGGCCCTGCAACTGGTTGAGGAACCCGGCCAGCACGCCGGAGGCGCTGCAAGCGGTCACCGGCGGGATGAACCCTTCGTCTAGCACCACGCTGCGGTCGGCCCGCATCTCCACGATGCGCACCAGGCCCACGGCGGTGAACCCCGCCCGCGCCTCACCCTCCAGCGCGTAGCGCAGCCGCAGCTTGCCGACCGGCACCGTGGCGGTGGACTGGTAGCCGGCGTTGGTGTCGGTCGCCTCGTGCTCGGCGGTGGCGAAGCGCGCCACCGTCTCGATTTGCTCGGGGGGTGCCGTCTCTACCCCGCCCGGATGGCGGATCGGCAGCAGCAGGTAGACTACGCTGTTGCGCACCTGTTCGGGCAGGTCGGCCGGGCGCGGGTGGTCCGCGTCTCCGGGCAGGCTGAAGGGGGTGCCGTCCGGCAGGATGCCCGCGGCACTGCGCAGCGCAAACTTGCCCAGCGTCAGCTTGTCGGTGTCCAGCTCCAGCGACGACAGGCCCCAGGCGAAGGGCCGCATCCCAGCACTGCTGGTGCGGACCAGCCGCTCGAAATAGCGTTCCTGCTGCTGCAGGTGCTGCGGCTGCAGGAACAGGCCTTCACCCCAAACGACCTTGTTGTCCCAGCCCATGTCAGGATTTGCGTCCTGCGGGCACCGTTTGCGTTTGAACGGCGATGCCGGCCTTGTTCAGCGTCACCGTCACGTTGGTGGTCTGGTGCGGCGGGATGTCCGCGCTGGCCCGCCAGGTTTCCGCCTGGAAGTCGCGCAGCCCGGCGAAAAATCCCACGGCGTGAACGGTTTCGGCCGGGTTGAGCGTCATCGTCTTGGTCCCGCCTGGGTTCAGCGGCACGTCGTCCCGCCGGATCAGGTCGGGACCCAACGTCGCCGTGTCGGCGTTATAGACGGGAAAGAATTCAGCATTCGTGAAGCCCGAGGACGAGCCGAGCTGGTAGATGCGCAGCACGGTCGGGTTGGCCGCGCCGTCCGTTCCCGGGTTGAGGTCGGGGCCGGCCTGGACGTTCACGTTGACGATTGTGGGGCCTGTGGAGGCCACGGTGGGCCCCCCTAGCTTCGGCGCCCTGCCGCATCCCGACAAGACGCAGGCCATACCCAGCGCCGCCCAATGCCGCCCCACACGCACCATTCCCAGAAACTCCGCACGATCACGGCATTGTGCCTGGCTAATCGCGCGGGGGGAAGATGTTCGCAGCCGAAACGGTGTGGCGGCCGCCGCTTCCGCGCCCGTTTACCCCGGGCGCCCGCCATGCGAGCTAGGTGGGAGGAGGGCCACCGTGACACAGCAGCCGAAGACGGGCGACACGGCCGCATGGACAGCGTTCCTGCTCGTGGCCTTCGGCGTCGTCGGGCTGATCGGGGCGTTTGCCACCTTTGCGGCACAGATCCCATTCGACCGCGCGATGGCGCGCAGCGAGGCACTGGACCGGGCGGTGGCGGCCGCGCACGCGCCCGACCCGCAGGC
>CAXUGD010000509.1:0-2236 GCA_964250355.1 uncultured Acetobacteraceae bacterium
CCCCGCCCTTCGGCCAGCTCCGTCACGTCCAGTCTGGGTTGGAGCCGGCCGGCATAGCGGGCGAACAGGTCGGCTTCCGGCCCCGGCCGCATCCTGCCGATGGCGACCAGCCGCACGCCCCGCTAGACGGCCTGGGCCGCCGGCTCGTCGAACTCCGCGCCCCACATCTTTTCCAGCGCGTAGAGCGACCGCGCGTCGGGCTTGAACAGGTGGATCACGATGTCGCCAGCATCGATCAGCACCCAGTCGGACCCGCCAGCGCCCTCTACCCGCACGCGCTTCACGCCGGCCTCGGCCAGCTTGTCTTCCAGGTGCGTCGCCATCGCGCTGATCTGCCGGTCGGCCAGCCCGGTCGCGATCACCATGCGGTCGGCGAAGGACGCGCGTCCGGCCAGGTCGATGGCCACCACCTGCTCCGCCTTGTCGGCCTCCAGGCTCTCCACGATCACCGCCTGCAACCGTTGAAGCATTGCGAGGTCGGCCGGCTCCTCGCGCTTGCCCCGCGGGCCTGCCGCCACCGCCTTCTTGCGCGGCGTTCCGGGAGCGCGGGCTGCCTCCTTCAACGTGGCAGGAATGTTCGGGGCGCGCCGCTTGGCTTCCGCGGTTCCAGGGGCTTTGGGCGCTGCTGGCTTTCGGGCGATCGATCTTCTCCTGCGGCCTCCCCTTCGCCCGCTGACCGGCGAAGGGCGGTGGCCGATGACGTATTGTCCCGGCCGGCCAGAACCACCCAGGCGGGCGCCTGCAAACCGGCCAGCACGGCCGCTTGCCGCCCCGGACGACGGAAACGAGCCAGCCGCCGCGCAGCCTGGGAGGCCAGTGCTGGCCGAGTGTAGGTTGGCCGCGGCAGGACCGCAAAGGGAACCGCACGTGCGATCTGCATCCAGTCCCGCCAGCGCGGAAACTGCCGCAAATTGTCGGCGCCCATCAGCCACACGAAGCGCACGCGCGGAAAACGGCGCCGCAAGGCCCTGATCGTGTCCAGCGTGAAGCGGGTCCCTAGATGCCGTTCGATGTCGGTCGCCACCATCCACCGTCCGCCGGCGATCCCGCGCGCCGAAGCGAGCCGGTGGTCCAGGCTGGCCATGCCCCTGCGGGGTTTCAGCGGGTTGCCGGGCGAGACCAGCAGCCACACCTGGTCGAGCGCCAACAGCCGCCGCGCCATGTGCGCGATGTGCCGGTGGCCGGCATGGGCCGGATTGAAGCTGCCGCCCAGCAATCCCACCGCCACACGCCGCCGGTCTCCGTAACGGGGCAGGGTCTGGCGGGCGGGAGCCGGTGGGGGCAGGTGCATCCGCGCCAGCCTAGCAGGCGGACGGGCGGATGTTGGCATGCCGTGACGACTGATGGGGCTGCAACCCGCGGACGACCCCTCAGACGAACTGGCCGCGCAGGAACCCCAGGGCGGGGAGCGGGCGCCAGGATTTCGGCAGGTCGGCGCGGCGGATCGGCGCCACGCTGTAGCGCGGCACCGGCTGCTTGCTGGTGCGCAGAAAGGCGGCGTAGGCGCTCACCTGCTGTTCGCGCCAGCTGCGGTCGGCCAGCGCCGCCATGCGGTTGGGAAAGATCTCGGCGATACGGTCGGTCTTGCCGAGCGAGGCGACGACGGCCCAGATCGTGTCGTCGCGGGCGGCGGGCAGGCGGATGATCTCGGTCATGCGCGGCCCCGCACGATCAGGCGACCTCCGGGCACTGTGCCTCGGCGGCCAGGGGGCTGGGGGCGCGCTGCGCCTGGGCACGCTCGCGCATCTGCGCCAGCGAGGCTGCGGCGCCGGCCAGCGTCGTGTCTGTCAGGTCTTGGCAAAGGGTCAGCGCCATGTCGGTCAACTGGCCGTCGATCTCGCCCAGCAGCGGGCGTGCCGCCTCCGTGAGGTGCAGCCGCCAGCATCGGCGGTCGCCGGGATCGGCCCGCCGCTCCACCATCCCGCGCGCCTCCAGCCGGTCGATCAGGCGGGCCACCGTGATGGGCTCGACTTCCAGGATCTCGGCCAACTCCTTCTGCAGGATGCCGGGCTGGTTCTCGAGCCGGACCAGGATGGTCCATTGCGCGCGGGTCATGCCGTGGGCACGGGCGCGCCGGTCGGCCTCCGTGCGGATCAGCCGTGCCAGGGTGACAATGTCGGTCAGCAGGTCGCGGTGCCGGTTCATCGTGCTCCGGTGGAAAGTTGGAACGTGGGACGGGGTTTCGCAAGCGCCTGGATGCGGTAGGAACGCGCCGATGGGAACTTTGCCGCATGTC
>CAXUGD010000510.1:0-2229 GCA_964250355.1 uncultured Acetobacteraceae bacterium
CACCTGGGATTAAGACGTTGAGCGTGGCCTAGCACAGACCGGGCGCGCCCGCCCGCGACCGCAGCGCCGCGGCCGACACGCCGGAGCACGGGGCTGCGGCAGGCCCCACCATCATGCTAGTCGATCCTGCGCATTTCGACGTCAGCTACATCATCAACCCATGGATGCGGCCGGGCGACTGGGCCGCCGACCCGGACGGCCACGCAGCAGGCGCACGCGCCAGCTTCGACGCCCTTCAGCGCGCGCTGACGGAGGCGGGGGCGAGGCTGGAGGTGGTGCCGGGGGTCGCGGGCCAGCCGGACATGGTGTTCCCCGCCAACGCGGCCGTGGTGCTGGACCGCCGCGCCATCGTCGCCCGTTTCGCCTGCCCCGAGCGGCAGGGCGAGGAGCGGCCCTATTACGAGGCGCTGCAGCGCTACGCGGCGGCCGGCCTGCTGGACGAGGTGGCGACCTTTCCCGAGGGCTGCTTCCAGGAGGGTGCGGGCGACGCAATCTGGGACGCCACGCGCCAGCTCTTCTGGACCGGCTACGGCCAGCGCTCGGTGCACGCGGCCAGCGCAGAGCTGGCCGCCTTCTTCGGCCGGCGCGTGGTGCCGCTCGAGCTGGCGACCAGCCAGTTCTACCACCTCGACACGTGCTTCTGCCCGCTCTCCGGCGGCGAGGTGCTGTTCTACCCGCCTGCCTTCACCGCCGAGGCGCTGGCGCTGATCCACGCGCATGTGGCCCCCCCGCAGCGCCTGGTGGCCAGCGCCGAGGATGCCGCCGCCTTCTGCGTCAACGCCGTCAACATCGGCCGCACCGTGGTGATGGCGCGCGCGCCGGACCATGTGCGCGGGATGCTGGCCGAGCGCGGCTATGGCGTGGTCGATGTGGACCTGGACCCGTTCATCCTGTCGGGCGGAGGCGCCTACTGCATGACGCTGCGGCTGGACCGGTCCAGCCGCGGCTAAGGGGAGCGCTGGCGATGGATCGGGTGCTGCCGGACACGAACCGGTTTGTCTCGCGCGAGGCATACCGGCAGTGGTGCGCGGCGCAGCCGGGGCGGCACGAACGCGTGGACGGGCGCATCGTGGCGATGGCGCCCGAGCGCGGCGCGCATCTGCGGGTGAAAGGGGCGGTGTTCAAGGCGCTGGACCGGGCCATCGCCGCAGCCGGAGTCGATTGCCAGGCGCTGCCGGACGGGGCCACGGTGGAGGTGGGGGACAGCGACTACGAGCCGGACGCGCTGGTTAACTGCGGCCCGCCCATGGCCGACGACGCCGTAGCGGCCCCGAACCCGGTGGTGGTGGTGGAAGTGCTATCGCCCGGAACGGCTGCCGTGGACACCGGGTGGAAGCTGGCCGACTATTTTAGGGTGCCTTCCATTGCGCAATACCTGGTCGTGCATCCGGTGCGGCGGATCGTGACACATCACCGGCGCGTCCGTGACGCGATCGAGACGCTGGTGATTGTGGGTGGGGCGATCCGTCTGGAGCCGCCGGGGATCGTGGTTACGGTCGAGGAGATCTACGGCGCATTCTGATAGTGCGGGTTGGGTGCGGCGGGTGGGCCTTGCCGCGCGAAAGTGTCGGTCAGGCATGCGAAAGATGTCGATGGCCGCGAACACCCAAACTCACGTCAAGCTGGCGCCAGTATGACGGAGAACAACGGCACACTGGCGAGCACTTCGTTGGACGCGATGCCCGGCGAACTGGTCGCGCACACCACCGCGTGGTCGTTCCCGCCCGCTCGCCGCGAACTGGCCGTTGTTCATGACATTGAAAGGCCGTCGTCCGCCAGCCAGCACCCTGGTGACTACGTAGCCGGGTTGGGGGCTTCGCAACAAACTACAGGTTGACCCTCAGTTTTATTGACGCATGCCAACCGTGGCGCCGCTTCCAGCAGCGACGCGGTGTAGGGGTGCGTCGGACGGGCAAACACCTCCGCCGTAGGCCCGCTCTCCACGATCGCGCCGAGATACATGACCGCAACCCGCGTTGCGACCTGGCGCACGACGGCGAGGTCGTGGGCGATGAACAGGGTGGTGAGCGACAGGCGGTCTTGCAGGTCCATCAGCAGGTTGACGATCTGGGCCTGGACGCTGACGTCGAGCGCGCTGACGGGTTCGTCGGCGATGAGGAGTACGGGGTTGAGTGCCAGGGCGCGGGCGATGCCGATGCGTTGGCGTTGGCCGCCGGAGAACTCGTGGGGGTAGTGGCGCAGTTGGGCGTGGGTGAGGCCCACGAGGTC
>CAXUGD010000511.1:0-2226 GCA_964250355.1 uncultured Acetobacteraceae bacterium
ATCGCCCGTCCTCCCGCGTTTGCCGGGGCTATACGGGCCGCCCAGCGTAAAGTTTTGTATGCGCGCTGGCACTCCGGCGTGAAACGCACATCTGCAGCCTGGCGCCCGGGCGGCTGACGACGGAAAGGTGGGCGCGATGCGCTGGTTGATCGTTCTGGTGACGACATGTGGCCTGGCCGCCCGCGCGCAGGCGGCGCCGGCCTTCAAGCACATCCTGATCGTGGTTCAGGAAAACCGCACGCCCGACAACCTGTTCGGCAGCAACCCGACTTTCGAGCAGGGCGTGGACATCGCCAGTTCGGGCGTCACGTCCAAAGGCCGCACGGTGCCGCTTGCGCCGGTGCCGCTTGCCGACTGCTACGACATCTCGCATTCGCACGCCTCGTTCGAGTACGCGCTGCGCTTCGGGTTCGACAAGGAGCCGCTCGATTCCAGCACCTGCACCGGAAGATTGCCGCCCAACCCGCATTTCGCCTACGTCGATAACGCGACGGGCACGGTGCAGCCCTACTTCGACATCGCAACGAATTACGGCTTCGCCAACCGCATGTTCCAGACGAACCAGGGGCCGAGCTTTCCCGCGCACCAGTTCCTGTTCGGCGGGACGTCGGCGCCCGCCGCGTCGTCCCCGCTATTCGCGGCGGAGAACATGGCGGTCGGCGGGAACTCCAAGACCGGCGATGCGGGCTGCATCGCGCCGGCGGGCCAGACGGTGGCCCTGATCGACGCGAAAGGCGTGGAGACGCAGGTACCGCCGGCATTCCCGTGCTTCGAGCACCGCACGCTGGCCGACCTGCTAGGGGCCGCCTCCCCGCCGATCAGCTGGCGCTACTACGCGCCGATGCCCGGCTCGATCTGGACTGCGCCCGACGCCATCCGCCACATCTGCCAGGCGCACAGGGTCGGCGGCGTGCCGACCTGCACCGGCCCGTTATGGACGGCCAACGTGGTGCCGGACAATCCCGCCCAGGTGCTGACCGACATCGCGAAATGCAACCTCGCCGCCGTAAGCTGGGTGATTCCCACGGCGCAGAACTCCGACCATGCCAACGTCAACACCGGCACCGGCCCGCAATGGGTGGCCTCGGTCGTCAACGCGGTCGGCCAGCAGAGCTGCGCCTCGGGCGAAACCTACTGGAACGACACCGCCATCCTGATTACCTGGGACGATTGGGGCGGCTGGTTCGACCACGTGGCACCGGTGGAGGACAAAATCGGCACCAAGAGCTGGGGCGCCGGCTACACCTACGGCTTCCGCGTGCCGCTGCTGGTGGTCTCGGCCTACACGCGGGCGCATCTCGTCAGCAACGACGTGCTCGATTTCGGCAGCCTGCTCGCCTTTGTCGAAAAGAATTTCGGCCTGGGCTTCATCGGCCCCGGCAATGCGCCGTACGGCCGCTACGCCGACTACCAGGCGACGCGGCCGCCTTTCGGCGACCTGGCACGGTTCTTCGACCTGTCCGCGCCCAAGCCGTTCGTTCCGATCAGCGTCACCATGAAGCCGCGCGACTTCATCGATGCGCCCCGCAGCGCGGCCGCGCCGGACAACGACTGAGGGTTCAGGCCGGGTCGCGGCCGCGCAGCCACGTCAGTAACGCCGCGATCACGGTAGAGGCGACCCGGGGGGCGGGCTCGCCTGCGTCCACGACGACGTGGCTTTCCGGGTCTGCCTCCGCCTGGGCCAGGAACGAGGCCCTGACACGCTCGTGGAAGCCGAGGTCGAGCGCCTCGAAACGGCCCTCGTCGGCGCCCGCGGCGGCCAACCTGGCGCGGCTGCGGCGCAGTGCGGTCTGCGGGTCGAGGTCGAGCACGACCGTCAGCCCGGGCCGGTAGCCGCCCACGGCCAGGCGGTGCAGAGACAGGATCGCCTCGGTCGGCAGGCCACGCCCGGCGCCCTGGTAGGCGATGGTGGAGCCCACGAACCGGTCGCAAAGGACCACCCTGCCCGCCTGCACCGCCGGGCGTATCACCCGTTCCACGTGCTGCACCCGTGCGGCCGCCATCAGCAGCAATTCGGCCCACCGCTCCCACGACGCCTCGGCCGGCAACAGCAACTGGCGCAGCGCCAGCCCCTCCGGCGTGCCGCCCGGCTCCCGGGTGGCGAGCACGTCGAAGCCCGCGTCCTGCAGGGCCGGCAGCAGGGCCGAAACCAGCGTTCCCTTGCCGGTCCCGTCGCCGCCCTCCACGGCGATGAAGCTGCGTGGGCTGGCTTCGGTGGGGGTGGGT
>CAXUGD010000512.1:0-2225 GCA_964250355.1 uncultured Acetobacteraceae bacterium
GCGAGGAGGCGGAGCTGGCGCTGGAGAGCTGCGGCCCGCTGCTGGCCGGGCAGGGCCGGCGCGCGCTGCTGTTCGACATCGGCGGCGGCTCGACGGAGCTGGCCTGGGTGCGCCTGCAGGAGGGCCGGCCGCCCGAGCTGATCGGCTACGACAGCCTGCCGGTGGGCGTGGTGACCCTGGCCGAGCGCTTCGGGCATCACGGGTTCGAGGCGGACGGCTACCAGGACATGGTGGACGACGTGGCCGGGCGGCTCGCCGCCTTTGAGCGCATACATTGCATCGGCCACGAGATACGGCAGGGCGGCGTGCGCATGCTGGGCACCAGCGGCACGGTGACCACGCTGGCCGGCGTGACGTTGAACCTGGCCCGCTATCGGCGCCCGATGATCGACGGCGTGCATCTGAGTGCCGAGGCGACCGATGCGGCGCTGGCCCTGCTGCGCGGCCTGGGACCGGCCGGCCTGGCCCAGCACCCCTGCGTGGGTGCCGAGCGGGCCGATTTCGTGCTGCCGGGATGCGCGATCTTCGAGGGCATCCGCAGCCTGTGGCGGGTGCCGGAGGTGATCGTTGCCGATCGCGGCCTGCGCGAGGGCATGCTGCTGCGGATGATGCGGCAGGGCGTGCGCGGGCGGAGGGCGGGCGCGCCTCGGCACTGACGGGGTCGGAAGAATCACCGCTTGTTGGTAAGTGGAGGCTTTTGACTCAGTATCCGACAAACCTTCCCGTAACTCCGTATGAATTCCTGATGCACCGTCCAGTCAGCTTCCTCGACCCAACATTCGCAAACGTGTTTGGCCGCCGGTTCGATTCCGACCTCATTGATCTCGATGATCGGGATGACGTGGAAGGTCTTGCCGAGACGGTCGTGCACGATCTGATGCTGCGCGGTAAGACAGCTGATAACATTCTTCGTACACTTGAGGACGTGCGTGCCAATTGGGGCGGCCAAGTGTTGGACGAGTTTACCGATGCAAGTAACGTCGATTGGGCGTTCGATACTGAGACCGAAAATGACCTCCGCTTCATCGTCTCCACCATGATCGACACCGCACGCCGCCGAAGCGTTCCGGCGAAGGCGGCGGAGTAGCGGTGCCACCCAGGAAACCCGGCACGCCCGCCGCCGCCGCGCGCGGCCTGACGGTGACGCTGCGCACGTCGCAGGGACGGACGGTGGCGCAGCAGCGCTGGCTGAACCGGCAGTTGAACGATCCGTACGTGGCGGCCGCGCGCAGCCAGGGGTTCCGCTCGCGCGCCGCGTTCAAGCTGATGGAGCTGGACGACCGGTTCCACCTGATCCGCCGCGGGTGCCGGGTGGTCGATCTGGGGGCGGCGCCGGGCGGCTGGAGCCAGGTGGCGCTGCTGCGCGGGGCGGCGCAGGTGGTCGGGGTGGACCTGCTGCCGGTGGAGCCGGTGGCGGGTGCCACGCTGATCCAGGGCGATTTCGAGGACCCGGCGATGCCGGCGCGGCTGACGGGTTTGCTGGGCGGGGCGCCGAACCTGGTGCTGTCCGACATGGCGCCCAACACCACGGGTCATGCGGCCACCGACCACATACGGATCATGGGGCTGGCCGAGCTGGCGTTGCAGTTCGCCTGCGGCATCCTGGCTCCCGGCGGCGCGTTCGTGGCCAAGGTGTTCCAGGGCGGCTCGGAGCGGGAGATGCTGCTGCCGATGAAGCGCAGCTTCGCCACCGTGAAGCACGCCAAGCCGCCCGCCAGCCGCAAGGAAAGCAGCGAGCTCTACGTGGTGGCGCAAGGCTTCCGGGGCACCCGGTAGGCAGGGGTCTTCCGCTCTCGGAGGCAGCCGGCGGAGGGCGGGCCGACAAGCCGTCCGCAACAGGCCCGGGACGGCTAACCGGGCGGCTATCGCGGGGCCGCTCCTTGCGATACAGACACCGGCAATCAGGGGGAGCGGCCATGGAGCTGAACGGGGCGGTTGCTGTGGTCACCGGCGGGGCTAGCGGGCTGGGCGAGGCGACGGTGCGGGCGCTGGCCGCCGCCGGTGCGCGCGTGGCCATCTTTGACATGAACGCCACCCGCGGCGAGCCGCTGGCCGCCGAACTGGGCGGGGTGTTCTGCCGCGTGGACGTCACCGCCGACGCCGACGTGGATGCCGGCTTCGCACGCGCCCGCGCGGCGCGGGGGCAGGAGCGCATCCGGGTGAACTGCGCCGGCACCGGCCAGGCGATCAAGACGGCCAGCCGCGACAAGGCCACGGGCGAGATC
>CAXUGD010000513.1:0-2218 GCA_964250355.1 uncultured Acetobacteraceae bacterium
CGTCACCAACAACGCGGGCGTGGGCGAGACGGGCCTGGCCGCCCTGCTGGGCCGCGGGCGGGTGCGCCGCATCGTCTGCTCCTTCCCGCGCTCGGCCGGCTCCACCGTCTTTGAGGAGATCTACGCCCGCGGCGCGCTGGAACTGGAGCTGGTGCCGCAGGGCACGCTCAGCGAGCGCATCCGCGCGGGGGGTGCCGGCGTCGGCGGCTTTTACGTGAAGACCGGCGTCGGCACCCGGCTCGCCGAGGGCCGCGAAACCCGCGTGCTGGACGGCGAAACCTACGTTTTCGAGCGCCCGATCCGCGGCGACCTGGCGCTGATCCGCGCCGACCTGGGCGACCGCTGGGGCAACCTCACCTACCACGCCGCCGCCCGCAACTACGGCCCCGTCATGGCCCCGGCCGCGCGCGTCACCGTGGCCGAAGTGCGCGAGATCGTCCCACTCGGCGCGCTGAACCCCGAACACGTCGTCACCCCGGGCATCTTCATCGACCATGTCTGGCAGCGCCCCGCATGACCCAGCCCAGCTCGCTCGCCACCCGCCTCGCCATCGCGCGCCGCGCCGCCGCCGACCTGCCGGAGGGTGCCTACGTCAACCTGGGCATCGGCATTCCCACTTTGGTGGCCGACCACCGCCCGCCCGGCCGCGAGATCGTCTTCCACAGCGAGAACGGCCTGCTGGGCGTGGGCCCTGCGCCGACGCCGGAGCAGCTTGACCCCGAGCTGATCAACGCCGGCAAGGCGCCGGTCACCCTGCTGCCGGGTGCCGCCATCTTCCACCACAACGACGCTTTCATGATGATGCGCGGCGGCCACCTCGATTACGCCCTGCTCGGCGCCTACCAGGTGGCGGCCAACGGCGACATCGCGAACTGGATTACCGACAGCGACGCCCGCGCGCCGGCCGTGGGCGGGGCGATGGACCTGGCCGTGGGCGCCCGCCAGGTCTGGGCGCTGATGGAGCACACCACCCGCGACGGACGGCCGCGCATCCTGGAGCGATGCACCTTTCCGCTCACCGCCGCCGGAGTCGTCACCCGCATCTACACCGAACTCGCGGTGATCGACGTGCGGGACGGCCTCCATCTGCGCGAGCTGGCGCCCGGCATAGGTTTCGAGCAGCTGCAGGCCGCCACCGGCGCGCCGGTAGGCCGGCAGCCCGTTCCGTGAGGCGAAGGAACCGACCGGCCGCCGCGCCGTAGTCTCGGCACGCCGCCAGGCACGGCCACATGCGGCCTGTCCAGAACGCGTGGAGGCTGACCGCAGGGCGGTTAGGGCGTTCTGGATTTGTTTAACGAGCAATTTTCTCACTTCGACTGTTCCAGTCTGCGTGAGATTGCTCCAGGACGGAGGAGCGGCCCATGGCGCTTGGCTTGCAGACGGACGACGGCGCCTTGCCGCCCGCCCTCCGGCGCGGCATCCACGACCATTGGCGGATGTTCGCCGCCGAGGGTGTCGTCCTGGTGTTGCTGGGCCTGATCGCGGTCGCTCTCCCGCTGTTTGCCGGGCTGGCCACCGCCATCCTGCTGGGCTGGCTGCTGCTGGCGGCCGGCATCGTGGGCCTACTCGCCACCCTGCGCACGCGGGGCGCGCCCGGCTTCGGCTGGTCGCTTCTCTCGGCGGTGGCGGCCCTCGTGGCCGGCCTGGTGCTGCTGTGGAACCCCCTGGCCGGCCTCATCACGCTTACCTATGTGCTGACCGCCTACTTCGTCGCCGACGGCGTGTTCAACATCGTGCTGGCCCTTCAGCACCGCCGCGAACTGTCCGGCCGGTGGGAGTGGCTACTGCTCAACGGCCTGTTCGACCTGGTGCTGGCCGCATTCATCATTGCCGGCCTGCCCGGCAGCTTCGTCTGGGTGCTGGGCCTGCTCGTCGGCATCGACCTGCTGTTCGGCGGCGTCTCCCTGGTCGGCATGGCGCTGGACGCCCGCCGGCCGTAGCCGCGGTCAGGGCACCGCGTCGCGCATGGCCCCGATTGCGGGGGAGAGTTGCCCATCCTCGACGGCCGCGTAGGTCTCGGCCGCATGCTCTGCTAGCCGCGGGCTACAAGCCTGCTGTCTCCACAATCGCGTCCCGCCCGACCCTGCTAGCCCAACGTAGCCCGGATCGCTTCCAGCTCGCCCAACGCGCGCACCAGCGCCGAACGCAGGCGCTCCACCTCCGAGGGCCGGCGGGGCGGCGACACCGGCGCCGGCGGCATGGACAGCTGCATTTGCGG
>CAXUGD010000514.1:0-2210 GCA_964250355.1 uncultured Acetobacteraceae bacterium
CGCTGCGGCTGGCCGCCGCACCCGAGTTGCGTTGCATCGTCCTGCTCGGCGGCGCTGCCGCCGGCGGTTTCGTCGACCAGGGCCGCTTCGACGCCGGCGCCGAGCGCATCGACGAGGACGTGGTCCACGCCGCACGCCTGGGCGTGCGGGTCCGCGACACCTGCATGATCCTCTACACCTCCGGCACGTCGGCGCATCCCAAGGGATGCCTGCTCAGCCACGAGGCGCTGGTGCGCGAGGCGGCCAACCTTGGCCGCAACCGCTGGCGGTTCGACCAGACCGACCGCATCTGGTCGCCGATGCCGCTGTTCCACGTGGCGGCGATGCTGGCCATGCTCTCGGCGCTGGATGCCGGCGCCACCTTCTACGGCCTGCCGCATTTCGACGCCGGCGCGAGCCTGCGGCAGATCGAACAGGACCGTGTGACGATGCTGTTCCTGCCGTTCGTCACCTTTCACCAGGCGATGATCGGCCACCCGGACTTCGCCCGCACCGACATGAGCTCCGTCAGGCTGATGAACAGCTGCTTCGCGACCATGCCGGCCGCCGTCGGCGACGCCTACCGCGCCAAGCTGCCGCACACGCTGCAATGCGGCACCTTCGGCATGACCGAGGCGAGCGGCATAGTGGCGACAGGCGGCCCCGACATGAACCCCGAGCTGGGGTTCTCGGCCCTTGGATACCCGCTCGCCGGTGTCGAGGTGCGGATCGTCGACGTGTCGACCGGCCTGGACTTGCCGGCGGGCCAGCACGGCGAGGTGCTGATACGCGGCTACAACCTGTTCGACGGCTATTACCGCGATCCCGACAAGACGGCCGAGGCGCTGGATGAGGACGGATGGTTCCACAGCGGCGACATCGGCTCGCTCGACAGGCACGGCCACATCATGTTTCACGGCCGGTTCAAGGACATGCTGAAGGTGGGCGGCGAGAACGTGGCGGCTGCCGAAGTCGAGGCCGCGCTGCAACTGCACCCTGCCGTGAAGCTGGCGCAGGTGGTAGGCATACCGGACGCCCGCCTGGCAGAGGTGCCGGCGGCCTACGTTGAACGCGATGTCGGGGTGGAGGCGACCGCCGCCGAACTCGTCGAGTTCGTCCGGCCGCAGCTCGCGTCCTTCAAGGTGCCCCGGCACATACGCTTTGTGGAGGAGTGGCCGATGTCGGCATCGAAGATACAGAAGTTCAAGCTGCGGCAAACGCTGATGCAGGAGCTCGGGATCGCCGAGGGGTAGCGGGCGATGCGCATCGTCATCACTGGCGCGGCCAGCGGCATCGGCCGGGCAGTCGCCGAGCAGCTCACCGCCGGCCGGCTGATCGCGGGCGACCACCGTATGCTGCTGGTGGACCGCGACGCGGCCAACCTCGCCGTGGTCGCCGAGCCGTTCGGCGCTTCCGCCCGCACGCTGGTGGCCGACCTGACCGACGACGACGTCGGCGAGCGGATCGCCGGGGCGGCGCGGGACCACCTGGGCGGGCTGGACGCGGTGGCCAGCAACGCCGGCATCATTCTGCCCGGTTCACTGACCCAGGCGACGGTCGCCGATTATGACCGGCTGTTCGCCATCAACACGCGGGCGAACTGGATCGTGGCCCGGGCGGTGCACCCGCTGCTGAAGGCCAGCCGTGGCGCCTTCGTGGCCACCGCTTCGATGTCGGCGCACCAGCCGACGCCGGCGCTCGGCGCCTACTCCGCGAGCAAGGCGGCGCTGATGATGCTGGTCCGCCAGCTCGCCGTCGAGTGGGGGCCGGACGGCATACGGTGCAACAGCGTCTCGCCGGGGCCGACCCTGACGCCGATGACCCAGGCCGGCTACGCCGATCAGGCCCGCCGCGACCAGCGCGAGGCCGGCATCCCGCTGCGCAAGCTCGGCACGGCCGAGGACATCGCTCACGCCATCCTGTTCCTGCTCAGCGGCTTTGCCGGCCACATCAGCGGCATCGACCTGCTGGTCGATGGCGGCATGAGCGGTACGCTGATGACGGCCAGCGGCGCCGGAAGCGGGCAGGGGGTGCTATCCGCTTCGCAGGCGGCGGCCCCTATCGGCGGATAGATACGTGGCTGGCGCAAGTGTCGGAATGGCGCGTGGGGCCGGCGCGAGGCGGGCCCGCGTTGGACTTGAGGATCAGGGATGCGGCTTGCACGGGTGAGCAGGGATGGCAGGCCGGGGCTGGCGGCCAGCGTCGGGGGCGAGGTGCACGCGCTCTACGAC
>CAXUGD010000515.1:0-2192 GCA_964250355.1 uncultured Acetobacteraceae bacterium
GAGGGTAACATGGCCGGCTACTGGAACCGCCCGGACGAGACCGCCCGCGTGGTGAGCGCCGATGGCTGGCTGCGCACCGGCGATGCGGGGTACCTCGACGCGGACGGCTACGTCTTCATCCACGACCGGGTGAAGGACATGGTGATCTCCGGCGGCGAGAACGTTTACCCCGCCGAGGTCGAGTCCGCGCTGTGCGAGCACCCGGCCGTGGCCGAAGCCGCGGTGATCGGCGTGCCGGATGCGCAATGGGGCGAGGCGGTGCACGCCATCGTGGTGCTGCGCCCCGACATGGTGGTGAGTGCTGAGGCGCTCACCGCCTGGGCGCGCACGCGCATCGCCGGCTTCAAGGCGCCCCGCAGCGTCACCTTTGCCGAAACCCTGCCCCGCAACGCCGCCGGCAAGCTGCTGAAACGTGCGCTTCGCGAGCCGTTCTGGCGCGGCCAGGAGCGGCAGGTGCATTGAGGCGGGCGGGCCGGCAGTTTCAAAGGTGATAGGCGTTCGGTTCTTGAACAAATATTCCTCTTAGCATATGTCACTGCATATGCCTCGAAGGGGTCATTGTGCTGCAAAAATCGCCGTCGCGTCGGGTCCGCCTGTTCCGCAACAACCATAACCAGGCGGTTCGTATCCCGGTAGAGTTCGAGTTGCCGGGCAGCGAAGCCGTCATGAGCCGAGACGGTGACCGGCTGGTTATCGAGCCGGTGCACAAGACGGGGCTTGCGGCCCTGCTGGATAGCTGGGAGCCGCTGGCGGAAGCGTTTCCCGACATCGACGATCCCGCCCCGGCGCCGGAGACCATCATCTGATCCATGCAGTATATGCTGGATACGAACATTGTCAGCGAGCTGATCCGCAACCCCGGCAGTCCCGCAGCCCACCGTGCCAGGACGTTCGCCGATACGATCTGCCTCAGCATCGTCGTAGCCGCCGAGCTACGTTACGGCTGTGCCAAGAAGAGCTCGCCGCAGCTTCTTGGCAGGGTCGAGCAATTCCTCTCCGCCGTCCCTGTGCTGCCCTTCGACGTGCCGGCCGACGCTGCCTATGGCAGCATCCGGGCCAGGCTGGAGGTGGCGGGCACGCCGATCGGCTCCAACGACCTGCTGATCGCCGCCCACGCCGTCACGCTGGACGCAACGCTGGTAACGGCCAATGTCGGCGAGTTCGGCCGGATACAGGGATTGCGGGTGGAGAACTGGCTGGTGTAGGCCGCTTCATCCTGCCCGTCCCGCCTACCGTTCCACGTGTCGAGAGAAGCTACTCGTCTTTCGCCGCCGCCAGCACCTCTGCCGCGTGCCCTTCCACCTTTACCTTCGGCCACACGCGGGCCACGTGGCCGTCGGCACCTATCAGGAAGGTGGTGCGCTCGATGCCCATGTATTTCTTGCCGTACATGGATTTCTCCACCCACACCCCGTACGCCTCGGTCACCGTGCCGGCTTCGTCGGATGCCAGCGGGAATTGCAGCCCGTACTTGTCGGCGAACTTGTCCAGCGCGCGCACCGGGTCGCGCGAGACGCCGATGACGTCCAGGCCCAGCGCGCCCAGCTGCGGCAGCGCCTCCTGGAAGGCGCAGGCCTGCTTGGTGCATCCCGACGTGTCGGCCTTGGGATAGAAATACAGCACGTAGGGCCTGCCCTGGAGGTCGGCCGACCTGGCCGTCCGGCCGTGGCTGGCGGGAAGCGAGAAATGGGGGGCGTGGTCGCCCGATCCGATGGCCATGACGTCAGAGACTCCCCACGTGACGAATGAAGGCGGCGCGTACGCCGGCCGCCATGCGGTCCAGCCGATCCTCCGTCGAACCGGGTGCCGGTGCCAGCCGGTCCAGCGCGCCGTGGATCAGATCGCGCGTGGCGTCCGGCAACGTGGCCAGCACAGTGCGGCCGCCGGTGATGCGCAGCAATCCCTGGGCGGCGCGCCAGACCCGATCGGCCTCGATAAGCTGCCCGGCCTCCTCCGCCGTAAGCACGCCGGCACTCCCCAGCTTGGCCAGGGCCGCGCGCGTGCAGGGATCGGCCAGCCCCCTGTGCCGGCGCGCATGCACGAGCTGAAGGGCCTGGGCGATGAACTCCACCTCCATCAGCCCGCCCGGCCGCAGCTTCACGTCCCACATTCCCTTTGCCGGCGTTTCGTGGGCCAGCCGGCGGCGCATGGCGGCGGTGTCGGGCAGCACCAGCGCCGGATCGCCCTGCACC
>CAXUGD010000516.1:0-2192 GCA_964250355.1 uncultured Acetobacteraceae bacterium
CCGGCACGCCCTCCGCACCCTCGCCGCTGGCCAGGCTCGCCGCAGTGGCCAGCACGTCACCCAGTGCCACCTGGGTGACTTCCAGCCTGCGGCCGTCGCGATCCAGCTCGCCGCGACGGTCCACCAGGGCCGGCAGGCCGCTGACGCCGATGGCGACGCTGACCACGCCGTAGCGCCACGGGCGGCCGAAGCTGTCCGATATGACGATCGCAGGGGCCTCCCCCAGCATTCCGGCCAAGCCGCGACGAAGCCGCTCGGCCGACGCGTCGGCGTCCTCAGGCAGCAGCAGCACGCGGTCGGGGTCGTCACTGCCCGTGTTGGACCGGTCGATCCCGGCGTTGGCCATCACGTAGCCGCAGCGGTGCCGGGCGATCAGCACGTTCGGAGCGGCGCGGAGCACGGCGGTAGACTCGGCCAGCACCAGCTCCACTAGTCGGGCGTCCTTGCCGGTGATCGCGGCCAGTCGCTTTGCCTCGGCACCGGGGCGCATGTCGCGCAGGGTCGCAAATCGTCCCTCGGCCTTGGAGACGATCTTCTGCGTCACGACCAGGACGTCGGTCATTCGCGCCGCGAGCGAGGCCGCCGACAGGGCGCCGCACAGGCCGGCGGCAAGGTCGTCGCCCGGACGCACCTCGCCGATCGTGGCCAAGGGGTGGATCCCGATCACCAGACGGGCGCGCGGTCAGCCGCCGGGATCGGTCAGCTCGCCGGTGATGCGCAGTCCGGCGCCGTCGACGCCGTAGGTCTTGCCGACCAGGATGAGCACAGAGGTCATCGCCTCGGCTGCCGCCGAGTTGGCCAGCGCCCCGCCATGCAGGCCGCGCAGCCCGGTCTGGCGCACCAGCTCGATGACCTGCAGGCGCGCCGCCTTGTCGTCGCCGAACACCAGCACGTCGCAGTCGACGTCCTGGTCGTTGGCCAGCTTGTGGGCCGCGACGTTGTGGAACGCCGACGTCACGATCGGCCCCTCGCCCAGCAGGCGCTGCGCCCGCTGGGCCGCGCTGCCCTCCGGCGGCAGTTGCACGCGCATGACGCGCGGCGGGACCAGCGGCACCGTAGTGTCGACCACGATCTTGGCGGCCAGATGCGGCGCGATCTCGGCCAGGGTCGCCTCCTGCGCGGCGAACGGCACGGTGACGAGCACGATCTCGCCGGGCGCGGCGGCGTCGGCGTTGGCCATGCCGGTCAGGCCGAAGCCGAGCGCGCGGGCCGACGCCTCGGCGTTCTGGGCCGAACGCGAGCCGATCACCACGTCGCGTCCCGCGCGGGCGAGGCGGCGCGCTATGGCGGCCCCCAGCTTGCCGGTGCCGCCGATCACCGCGACCCGGGCCATCGTCAGTCGCCCACCGCGTCTAGCGCGGGCTGGCTGATCGCCTGATAAAGCGTGCTGCGCTGCTGCGCGTGACGCCCCGCGGCGGCGGCGAGCCGGCCCATGCGCGCTGAGTCGCAGAGCTGGCCGTTCTGCCCGCCCGCCGCCCGCGTGATCGATTCATCCATCAGCGTGCCACCCAGATCGTTTGCGCCGGCGCGTAAGGCGGCCACGACGCCGTCGCCCCCGAGCTTGACCCAGCTCGCCTGTATGTTGGTGACCAACGGGTGCAGCACCAGCCGGCCCACGGCGTGCATCAGCATCGCCTCGCGGAAGCTTGGCCCGGAACGGGACTGGCCGCGTCGCCAGATCGGCGCCTCCATGTGCACAAAGGGCAGCGGCACGAACTCGGTCAACCCGCCCGTCTCCGCCTGCAGGTCGCGCAGCGCCAGCAGGTGGGCCGCCCAGTGGGCCGCCGCCTCCACGTGGCCGAACATGATGGTGGCGGTGGACCGCAGGCCGACATCGTGCGCCGCGCGCATCACGCCGAGCCATCCAGCCGTGTCCAGCTTGTCCGGACAGATGATCGCGCGCACGTCGTCGTGCAGGATCTCGGCGGCGGTGCCCGGCAAAGTACACAGCCCGGCCGCGCGCAGCCGCTCCAGGTAGGCGTGCAGGCCCAGGCCCAGCGTCGCCGCGCCGTGGGCGATCTCCAACGGGGAAAAGGCGTGGACGTGCAGGCCGGGAGCGGCCGTCCTTACCGCGCGCAACACGTCGAGGTAAGTCTCGCCGTCGTATTCCGGGTGGATGCCACCCTGCAGGCACAACTCGGTGGCGCCGCGCGCGGCCGCTTCGGCCGCCCGGCCGGCGACCGCGTCGAGGT
>CAXUGD010000517.1:0-2184 GCA_964250355.1 uncultured Acetobacteraceae bacterium
GCCCTCGTATTGGTAGCCCGTCGCGTCGAGCACCGGCCGGCCGGCACCGAAAAGCCCCGAAAGCTGCGGCCAGACCGGCGACAGGAGGTTCATCGAGTAGGCGCCGAAACCCGTGCCAGGCGTCCCAAAGGTTCCGCTCAGCAGCCAAAGCAGCGCCGGCGGCACCGCGCAGCTGGCGCCATAGGCGGCCAGGCTGCGCCAGGCAGCCCCCTGCGCCGCCAGCAAGTGGTGCAGCGCCGGCGCGCCCAAGACGGCTGCCGCAAACACGAACAGGTAGGGGTGGACCAGGATGGCGGCCGTCAGCAGCACGCAGGCAGCCCGCCACCCGCGCGGCGGCACCCTCGCGGTCATCCGCACCGCCAGCCCGAACGCGGCCAGCAGCAGGAAGTGGCCGAGCAGGTTCACATGGTGCACGCGCCACAGCCAGGCGGGGCAAAGCAGGCTGAGCACCGCGACGGCCAGGACGGCCTCCCACGGCATCCGCCGGCCGAACGACCGCAGCGCGTAGGTGGCGGCCATCGGCTGCAGCACCCAGCACAGCGCGACCCAGGCGCCCAGCAGGTTCACCGGATGCCCGGCCCAGCCCGCCGCGAGCTTGGCCACGATCGAGACGAGCGGGTTGCTGTCCGTCAGGGCGATGCTGGTGCCGCCCGGCCAGGCCAGCGCCTTGGCCACCAGCAGCGGCCACTGCCATCCCGGCGCCTGGAAGGCGAGGTGTCCGGTCAGCGCCTGCGCCGGATCGTCGTCGGCCGGGCCCCACAGGCCGCCGGTGCCCAGCATCGTCGATACCGGCATGGTCGCGCAGGCCGCCGCGGCACCGATCAGCGCCGCCACCGCATACGCGCACAGCCCGCGGGCGCGCCAGGCCATGCCTACCCCGACCCCAGCGTGCGCAGCGCGGCACCCCGCTCGAACATCCGCAGCAGCAGCCGCACCGCCCCGCCGCGCTCGCTTTCCAGCTTCGGGTCGCGCTCCAGCAGGTGCGCCGCGTCGCGGCTGGCCATCTGCAGCAGCCCGTCATGCTCCACCGGGTCGGCCAGGCGCCAGCCGGGCTGGCCGGATTGGCGCTTGCCCATCAGGTCGCCGCCGCCGCGCAAGCGAAAATCCTCGTCCGCGATGGCAAACCCGTCATCGGTGTCGCGCAGCAACACCAGCCGGCGCCGTGCCGTCTCGCTCAGCCCGTCCTCGTGCAGCAGCAGGCAGTAGCTGGCCGCGGCCCCGCGTCCCACCCGGCCGCGCAACTGGTGCAGCTGCGCCAAGCCGAAGCGCTCGGCGTGCTCCACTACCATCACGCTGGCCGCCGGCACGTCCACCCCCACCTCGATCACGGTCGTCGCTACCAGAAGCCGCGTGTGCCCCCCGGCAAAATCCCGCAGCGCCGCCTCCCGCCGGTCCACCTCCATCTGGCCGTGCGCCAGCCCCACCGTCTCGCCGAAACGCTGCCGCAGCAGCGCGTAGCGCGCCTCGGCCGCCGCCACGTCGAACATCTCGTTCTCCGTCACGGTCGGGCACACCCAGAACACCTGGTCGCCGCGGTCCAGCGCGCGCGCCACCCCGTCGATCACGTCGCCCAGGGTCGCCAGGCTGTGCAGCGTGGTTCGGATCGGCGGCCGGCCCGCAGGCTTCTCCAGCAGCCGGCTGACCGCCATCTCGCCCCACTGCGTCAGCAGCAGCGTGCGTGGGATGGGCGTCGCCGTCATCACCAGCACGTCCGTCAGCTCGCCCTTGCTGCCCAGGCTCAGACGCTGGTCCACCCCGAACCGGTGCTGCTCGTCGATCACCGCCAAGGCCAGGTCGCGATAGGCCACGCCCTCCTGGAACAGCGCGTGGGTGCCCACCACCAGCGGCACCCGGCCCCCTTGCAGCCCCAGCAGCGTGTTGCGCCGCGCCACCCCCTTCACCGATCCGGTCAGCAGCGCCACCGGCACCGGGCAGATCGCCGTCAGCGTGCGGTGATGCTGGCGCGCCAGCGTCTCCGTCGGCGCCATCATCGCGGCCTGCCCTCCGGCCTCGGCCGCGCGCAGCATGGCCATGGCCGCCACCAGCGTCTTGCCGGAGCCCACATCGCCCTGCAGCAGCCGCATCATCCGGTTCGGCGCGGCCAGAGCGGCGTCGATCTCGCCCAGCGCCCCCGCCTGGCTGGGCGTGAGCGGATGGCCGAACCGGGCCAGGGCGCGCGCGCGC
>CAXUGD010000518.1:0-2183 GCA_964250355.1 uncultured Acetobacteraceae bacterium
CCAGCCCGGTGCGCGGGGCCGGGGGCGCGGGCTCGGCGAACAGGGGCGCCAGCGCGGCGTCCATCGCGCTAATCCTGCTCATTGGTCGCCAGGTCCCCCAATCCGTAGCGGCGCAGCTTCACGTACAGGCTCTGCCGGCTCAGCCCCAGCATCTCGGCGGCCGATGCACGGTTGTCGCCGGTCAGCTCGAGCGCCGCCTCAATGCAGAGCTTCTCGATCACGTCGGTGGATTCCCGCACCAGGTCCTTCAGCGGCACCCGCCCGATCAGCTCCGTCAGCTGCTCGACCGAACGCGGCAGCGCGCGCGCCGCGCGCGGCTCCGTCTGCAGCCGCGGCCCGATGTTGCGTATGGCGAAGCCAAAGGACGGCTGGCCGCCATTGCCGATCGCCACCGCCGAGATTTCCACCTGCGCCGTGCCGCCATCCTCGCCGCGCACGGCGGTGGTGAAGAACCGCACGGAGCCGCGCTGGCGCAGGCTGGTGATCAGCACGTCCAGCTCCACGCCCGAGCTGCCCACCCAGCGGTCCAGCGACTCGCCGCGCACCAGCTCTTCGTCGGCCAGCCCGGCCATCTCCAGGAACGCGTTGTTGGCCGTCAGGATGTTGCCGCTGCTGTCGGTGACGACAAAGCCGTCCGGCGCGCTTTCAACCAGCTTCAGCAGCTTGCGCTTGACGTCCGGCACGCGCGCCGCGTCCTGCGCCGCCGGCGAGATGCGCACCAGGAACAGCGCCGCACTCTCCTGCCGGAACAGCGATGCCGCAACCATCACCTCCGTGCCGCCGGCGGCCAGCCGGGCAGGGAACTCCTCCGCGCGGCCGTCGGCACGGACGGCACCTAGATGGGCGGCCACGCTCTCCAGCGTGTCGGCGGCGAAGATGTCGGCCAGCCCTTGCCCCGCCGCCCCGTCCGGCTTCTTGCGGAACAGCGCGCGGGCGGCCGGGTTGGCTTCCACCACCCGGTGGCGCACCGTGTCCAGGATCAGCACGGCCTCCGACGACATTTGGAACAGCAGCCGGTAGCGCGTCTCCACCTCGCGCATGCGCGAGTAGTCGCGCTCCAGCGTCTCCTGCGCCGTCATCAGGCGCTGCTGCAGCGAGGACATGGCGCGCAGGTCGCGCCCAAACGCCACCATGCGCCCGTCCTCGCCCACCTGCACCGCACAGTACAGCACCGGCACCGACCGGCCATCGGCGGCCGCGTGGTTCAGGTGGCGCCATTTCGGCTTCTCGTTATGCAGGGCGGCATCGGCCAGCAGGTGCGTCACCTTGGGGCGGCTGTCCGGCACCACGGTTGCGCTCAGCTTGCGGCCCACCCAATCCGCACTGGTGTCCAGGTCGCGCGCCAGCTCCTCGCTCTGGAAGGCGATGTCGCGGATCGTGCCGTCCGCATCCACCACCAGCGCGATGTCGGATGCCGTCGCGATCAGGGTGGCGACCGACTGCGCATCCAGCCCGCCCAGCGAGCTATCGGGAGAGACGAACGTTTTCACGAGAGACGAGATCCTCCACTGCATGTCCCGTTCCCGCCTACACGCGTCTTCTGTTTGTTGTGCGTTTTGTTGTGCGTTCCTTGTTGCAGCGCAGCATCGCCGTTGTCACCCGGCAGCCCGCAGGCTGAGCAGGCCTTGCGCCTGGCGCACCGCCTGCCTGCCGTCGCTGGCCGTGCCGTCCGCCCCCACCATGGTCGCCAGTTGCGGATGCGCCACGAAAGGCGGGCCGCCCACCAGCACCGCCACCGCGCGGTTGCGGGACTGCGCGCGGATGGCGCGTATGTCCGCCGCCAGCCTGTCCAGCCGGTCGCTGCAGGATACCGAGATGCCGACGATGCCGAACCAGCTCTCCCCCACAATGCCGACGATCTCGTCGCTGCTGCGGCCCGTCTCCCCGCGGACGTTCCAGCCGGCGTTGCGGAAGAACTGCACCACCATGGCCAGCCCGAAGCCGTGCTGCTCGCCCGGCATCTGCGCCAGCAACGCGCTGGGGGCGGCGCGGTGCGGCTCGTAGCTGCCCGGCGCGTCGTCGAGCAGGCGCATCAGCCGGCCCAGCAGCACCAGCCCTACCGTCACGTCCGAAAAGCTGCAGCTGTCCTCTTCCCACATCCGGCCCAGCAGGCGCGCCGTGGGTGTCAGCAGGTCCAGCAGCAGCGTTTCGGCCGCGACGCCGCGGCCGCGCAACGCCGCGAC
>CAXUGD010000519.1:0-2182 GCA_964250355.1 uncultured Acetobacteraceae bacterium
GAGCACAACCTTGCCAAGGTTGGGGTCGAGGGTTCGAATCCCTTCGCCCGCTCCAGTCGGCTGGCATCCAACCATTCTCCGCCAGGATGCCCCACCCCTAAAAAGCCCAGTGTTTGGCTAGTTTTTCGCGGCCAGGCTTGAGGCTCCGATAACGGAACGAACGGCTGTTTTCTCCCCGGAGAGGCGTTTTGTCTCCGAACCTTGGGACTTGGCCGATTTAGTCCCAAGCCTGTAACGCATTGAGCTTCAACGTTTTCGGCTAGCCCGCGAAGTGCCGAAGTTGGTGATGCGTTTGGGTGGGCGGTCGCGTTCTCGAACCCCTGATACATCACACTCAACCCTGTCGGCGACCGGATGTCGGACAAGCACGCCTTCAATCCCATGATTGGAGCCCGGTTCGCCTTCGACATGTCTTTGCGACGCCTATACGGCTAGGCGGCCACCTTCTTTGGTAAGATTGTTGTCGAGTTGGCCTGTCCCGCATCTCAAGCACCAGCCGGAGAGAGCATGCCCCTCCCATTCCTTGATGCTGTGAAAGACCTAATGGTAGCAGCGCTCGGCGCGCGGCTCTCACCCGGCGTGGACGATTACCTGGATCTGTTCTGCCACGATGGCGTGCTGGAAACGCCTTTCGTCTCCCCCGGCAGTCCGAGCCGCTGGCAAGGCCACGCAATCGCCACCTACCTCGTCAAGCTTTTGGGCGTTATCCGGCTCCACGACTTCACATTGGTGGCCGCCTATGGGGCGCAGGACGTTTCCACGACCGTTCTGGAGTACGACGGCACGGTGCACCTGTTGAAGAACGGCACCCAGTTCCGCCAGCGTTACGTCGCAGTCGTGACTCTGCGGGACGGCCGCATCGCCCTTTGGCGGGAGTATCTCAATCCGCTAGCCTCACAAGCGGCCACATGACAGGAATGGCGATGTCTGACACGATCGAGCCGTTCCACCTGGCCATCCCGCAAGCGGCGCTGGACAATCTGCAACGCCGCCTGTCTCAGACACGTTGGCCCGACGCCGAGACGGTGGAAGACTGGAGTCAGGGCGCCCCGCTAGCCCGGATGAAGGCGCTCTGCGCCTACTGGCAGGACGGCTACGACTGGCGGCGCTGCGAGGCGATGCTCAACGGCTGGGGGCAGCATCGCACGGTGCTGGACGGGCTTGGCATCCATTTCCTGCACATCCGCTCGCCCGAGCCGAACGCTATGCCGCTGCTGATGACGCATGGCTGGCCAGGCTCTGTGATGGAGTTCCATAAAGTGATCGGGCCGCTTACCGACCCGGCCGCGCATGGCGGGAACCGGCGGGACGCGTTCCACCTCGTGCTGCCGTCGCTGCCGGGCTACGGCTTCTCCGACCAGCCTGCCAGCGCGGGATGGACCGTGGACCGCATCGCGCGAGCCTGGGCCGTGCTGATGGGTCGCCTAGGCTACACTGACTGGGTGGCACAGGGCGGCGACTGGGGCGCGGTGGTCACGGCGGCGCTCGCGGCGTCCAACCCGTCCGGATGCCGCGCGGTCCACCTGAACATGCTGACCATACCGCCGCAGCCGGGCGACGAGGACAGCAAGTCGCCGGACGTCAAGGCCACCTTCGCCGCCATGAAGCGGTTCACCACGACCGAGTCAGCCTATGCGCGGCAGCAGGCGACCCGGCCGCAGACGCTGGGCTACGGCCTCGCTGACTCGCCAGCCGGGCAGGCAGGCTGGATCTACGAGAAGCTTCACGCATGGACCGACAACGCGGGAACGCCGGAGCAGCTGTTCAGCCTGGATGAGATGCTGGACAACATCATGCTGTATTGGCTGCCGAACTCTGCCGCCTCATCCGCCCGCCTGTATTGGGAAAGCCTTAAGGACGCAACCATGGCGCGCCCTATCAGCTTGCCGATTGGCGTCAGCATCTTTCCCTGCGACACCACCCGAGCCCCGCGGGCCTGGGCGGAGCGCTACTTCACCAACATCGTTCACTGGAACGAGCTGGATCGCGGCGGCCACTTCGCCGCTTGGGAACAGCCGGCAGTGTTCGTGGACGAGGTCAGGAGCTGCTTCCGCTCCGTGCGCTAACGCCGACAGGTGGCTCGTTGGCCATTGATTACCTTGTCTTAATCAGGCAAGAACGGGCCGAAGAACGAACCCGCTGCGCGGGAGGGGGCGGTTCTAACGGCAACGTGGCGGCTTGG
>CAXUGD010000520.1:0-2178 GCA_964250355.1 uncultured Acetobacteraceae bacterium
GATGGCGCGGTGGGCAGCCTCGCGCTCAACAATCTGCGGCCGCGAGGGACCATGGTAGTAGGGCTCGGTCTTGCCCTCGCGTTCAAGCCGCTCCGTCAAGTAACGGATCGCGTCATAGCCCTCGCAATGCACCATGACGAGCGCCTTGTCGCGCTTCGCGACATCGATCACGTCGAGCAGCTGTCGGTCATTCAGCATCAGGTCGTCGTAGGTCATGAAGACCTTGAAGGAGGTGAAGCCCCGCGCGAAGGCGCGCGGCAGCCCGTCCGCGAGCGCCTCCGGCGTCGGGGTCGGACACGATGAGGTGGTAGGAATAGTCGAGGACGGAGCGCCCCGCCGCGCGGGCGTCGTGAAAGCTGTCGCCCACCGCCACCACCACGCGTGGGGCGTGGCGCTGCACCAGCGCTGCCAGGCGCCCCAGCGTGGCCGCGCTGTCCCAAGGCGGCACCAACTGGCCACGGCTGGCGCAGGCCGAGCCCTTCTCCAGGTGCAGGTCGGCCACCGCCAGCAGCGACAGCCGCGGCCACACCAGCACGCCGGCATGGTCCAGCAGCAGCGTCTCGCCCCGGAAAACGATGGTGGCCATGCTTGCGGCGAACTCCGGATGCAGGATGCCTGTATAGGCACGTTGCCCCGCGCCGGCACCAGGGCATCGCGCTTGCCGGCCGCCCACGCGCGATGCAGAAGCAGGGCGGCAACGGAGGCGGCACGGTGACAACGACGGATTGGGACAGGGACGCGGCGCTGACCACGGCGCGCATCCTGCTGGAGATCGGTGCGCTGAACTTCAGGCCCGACGAGCCCTACACGCTCACCTCCGGCTGGAAGTCGCCCGTCTATATCGATTGCCGCAAAATCATCTACTTCCCGCGCGCCCGTGCCCGCATCTGCGCGCTGGGCGTGGAGAAGCTGAACCGCCACATCGGCTACGAACAGATCGAGGTCGTCGCCGGCGGCGAGACGGCCGGCATCCCGTTCGCCGCCTGGATCGCCGACCGGCTGCAAACGCCCATGGCCTACGTCCGCAAGCAGCCCAAAGGCTTCGGCAAGAACGCGCTGATCGAGGGCGACGTGCCGGACGGGCGTCGCACGTTGCTGGTGGAAGACCTCACAACCGACGGACGTTCAAAGATAAAGTTCACCCAATCGTTGCGCGATGCGGGTGCGGTCGTCAACCACGCCTTTGTGGTGTTCTACTACGGCGTGTTCCCCGGCAGCCTGGAGAAGCTGGCGCAGATGGACATCACCCTGCACCACCTCTGCACCTGGTGGGACGTGCTGGAGGCCGCCAAGGACCGCCCCTACTTCCCCGAGGCGCACCTGGCCGAAGTCCGCCGCTTCCTGGAGAACCCCGTGGCCTGGTCCCGCGCCCGCGGCGCAGACGTCGAACTCGCCCCCTAAGCGGAGACCGCCCGCCTATGTGACGCGCTGCTGCTGCAACCGCGCCAGCAGGAAATCCCGGAATACCGCCACCCGCTTGGAATGCCGCAGCTCCTCCGGGTACACGAAATAGCATTCCACCTTCGGGCGGGCCACCTCCGGCAGCACGCGCACCAGCCCGTCCATCTCCTGCGCCATCCAGCCGGGCAGCGCGCCGATGCCCAGCCCCGCGCGGATCAGCTGGGCCATGCTGGCCAGGTTATTCACCTCCATCACCGCGCGGCGCGGGCTGCCCGGCCGGCGGCCCGCCTGGGCCAGCCAGTTCACGTCCGGCACCGGCGGGTGGTAGTCGCCGAACAGCACCAGCTTGTGCTGGTCCAGGTCGTCCACCGCCTTGGGCGTGCCGGCGCGGCCCAGGTACTCGGGCGCGGCGCAGACGTGCCACTCGATCTCGAACAGCGCGCGCTGGATCAGGTCGGGCTGGCGGGGCGGGTGCATGCGGATGGCCACGTCGGCCTCGCGCATCGCGAGGTCCAGGTCGCCATCGTCCAGCAGCAGGTTCACCGTCACGTCCGGATGCTGCTCCAGGAACTGCGGCAGGCGGGGCGCCAGCCAGTTGCTGCCGAACCCCACCGTGGTGGTGATCTTCAGCCGGCCCGCCGCCTTGTCGCGGCTTTCCGTCAGCATCGCCTCCGTCATCGCCAGCTTGCCGAACACCTCGCGCACCGTAGCGTTCAGGCTCTCGCCCTGCTCGGTCAGGATCAGGCCGCGCGCGTGGCGGTGGAACAGCGGCACCTG
>CAXUGD010000521.1:0-2176 GCA_964250355.1 uncultured Acetobacteraceae bacterium
GTGCAGCGCCGGCGCGAGACGGAGCGGCGGCGGCGCGAGCACGGGCGGCGGCGCGAGGCGGTCCAGCGCCAGATCGTCGACCTGCAGATGTCGCTGGAGCGCGAGGAGGAGGAGATGGCCTTGCTGCTCGCCCAGGCGGAGGACGGCGAAGCGGTGCTGGCGGATGACCGCGCGGCCATGTCGGCCCGCCGCAGCCTTGCGGGCGAGCGGCCGTGACCGGCGCCGTGCACGAGGGCGGGACAGACGGGCAGGACACGTTCCACCTGCGTCTCTACGTCGCCGGACAGACGGCCAAGTCGCTCACGGCCATCGCCAACCTCAAGCGCGTCTGCGAGGAGCACCTGGCCGGACGTTACGATATCGAGGTCATCGACCTGGTGAAGAACCCACAGCTTGCCGCCGGTGACCAGATCCTGGCAATTCCCACGCTGGTGCGCCGCCTGCCGGCCCCGCTGAAGCGGATCATCGGCGACCTGTCGAACACCGAAAAGGTGCTGGTGGGCCTGGACATCCGCCCGCAACCAAAAGCCGGCCGGGTTTGACGGACGAGGGGGGGCAGGCCGGGCTGCAGAAGGGGCCGGACTACACGCTGCGCCTGTTCGTCGCCGGCACCACCAGGCGGTCGCAGGACGCCATTGAAAACCTGCTGCGCATCTGCGCCGAATACCTGGCCGGACGCTACAACCTCGAGGTGATCGACATCTACCAGCAGCCGGACCTGGCGGCCCGCTACCAGGTCGTGGCTGCGCCGACATTGGTTAAACTGTCGCCGGCGCCGCTGCGCCGTATCATCGGCGACCTGTCGCAGACCGCGCGCGTGCTGCGCGGCCTGGACCTGCCGCCCCGGTCCGCACCGTGACCCAAGCGGCCGAGGTTCTGCAGGCGCGCATACGCGAGCTGGAAGCGCTGCTGGAGGAAAGCGAGGAAACGCTGGGCGCCATACGCAGCGGCCAGATCGACGCACTGGTGGTGCATGGCGAGGCGGACAGCCACCGCGTCTATACGCTGGAGAGCGCCGACCGCCCCTATCGTGTGCTGATCGAGCAGATAGGGGAGGGTGCGCTCACCCTCGCCCATGACGGGACGATCCTCTACTGTAACCGCTGCCTGGCCGCCATGCTGGGCCAGGCGCACGAGCGGACGATCGGCCAGAAGCTGCAATCCTTTCTCGTGGCCGAGGACCGCGCCCGGTTCGGCCAGCTGCTGGACGATGCGCGCCGGGCCGGCAGCCGGCACGAGTTCACCCTGCTGACGGGTTCGGGCATGTTGCTGCCCGTCACCGTCTCGCTCAGCCTGCTGCGCGACGACGATGGGATGCCGCTGCTCTGCGGCGTGCTGACCGATCTCAGCTACCAGAAGCAGCACCTGCGCGAGCTGGCCCACGCCAACAGCCAGCTCCTGGCCGAAAAGGCCGAGCGCGAGCGCGTGGAGGATGCGCTGCGCCAGGCGCAGAAGATGGAGGCGGTGGGACAGCTGACCGGCGGCCTGGCGCACGACTTCAACAACCTGCTCACCGGCATCGCGGGCAGCCTGGAGCTGCTGCAGATGCGGTTAGCCAAGGGCCGTATGGACGGGCTGGAGCGCTACGTCGCCATGGCGCAGGGGGCCGCCACGCGGGCGGCCGCATTGACGCACCGGCTGCTCGCCTTTTCCCGCCGCCAGACGCTGGACCCCAAGCCCACCGATGCGAACACCCTGGTGGCCGGCATGGCTGAACTGCTGGAGCATACGGTGGGGCCGGACATCGTGTTGCGGACGGAACTGGCTGCCGAGCTGTGGCCCACGCTGTGCGATCCGAACCAGCTGGAGAACGCGCTGCTGAACCTGTGCATCAACGCGCGCGACGCGATGCCGGGTGGCGGGCGGCTGACCATCGGGACGGCCAACACCTGGCTGGACCGGAACGCGCTGCGCGAGCGCGACATGGAGCCCGGCCAGTATGTGGCACTCTGCGTGACCGACACCGGTGCCGGCATGACGCCCGACGTCGTGGCGCGCGCTTTCGATCCGTTCTTCACCACCAAGCCGATCGGTGAGGGCACCGGGCTCGGGCTGTCCATGATCTACGGTTTCGCGCGGCAGTCCGGTGGCCAGGCGGCCATCACCAGCACGCCCGGCCAGGGCACCACCGTGCGTATCCACCTGCCGCGGCACGACCGCGCGGCCACGGCCGAGC
>CAXUGD010000522.1:0-2174 GCA_964250355.1 uncultured Acetobacteraceae bacterium
CTTCGCCGAGGACGCGGCGCGGCGCGACTTCACCATCAACGCCATGTCGATGGACCGGGCCGGCGCGGTTCACGACTATTTCGGCGGCCGGGCCGACCTGGCGGCAGGCCGGGTGCGCTTCGTGGGCGATGCCGAGCAGCGCGTGGCCGAGGACCACCTGCGCATCCTGCGCTTCTTCCGGTTTTTCGCCCGTTACGGGGCCGGACCGCCGGATGGCGCCGCCGTGAAGGCGATCGGGCGCGCGGCGGGCAGCCTGCGCAGCTTGTCGGCCGAGCGCGTCTGGAGCGAGATCAAGCGCATCCTCGGCGTGCCCGACCCGCGCGCGGCGCTGGCCTTGATGGACCGCCTAGGTGTGCTGGCGGTGGCGTTGCCCGAAGCCGGCCTGACCCCGATGCTCGACCGTCTGCTGGACGCGGCCGGCCCGCCCGACGCGATCCTGCGCCTGGCCGCCATGCTGACCGGGGACGCGGACCGGCTGGGGGACCAGCTGAAGCTGTCGGGCGCCGAGCGGGACCGCCTGGGCGCACTGCTGGCCGCTCCGGCCCCTTCGCCGCAGGATGACAATGCCGCCCTGCGCCGGCTGCTGGCCGACTATCCCGCAGACACGCTGATGGGACGCGCCTGGCTGGCCCACCCCGGCGACGCTGCCTTGCGCGCCAGGCTGGCGGGGATGCCCCGGCCTGTCTTTCCGCTGGAGGGCCGCCACGCGCTGGCGCTGGGCATGGCGCCCGGTCCCGCCCTGGGCCAGGCGCTACGGGCGGTACGCGGCTGGTGGATGGAGGCCGGCTGCACCGCCACGCTCGCGGAGTGCCAGGCCGAACTGGCCGCCCTGACGGCCGGCGCAAGACGAAGCGCTTGATTTCCGCGCGCCTGCCAAACACTGTTCGCCATGGACCAGACGATCGACGCAGCCCGCATCCGCAAGCCCCGCGGCCAGGGCGCCTCCCGCCGCGGGGAAATACTCGACGCGGCAAAGCACCTGTTCGCCGAGGAAGGCGTGGCGCACGTGACCATGCGGCGCATCGGCGCCGCCGTTGGCGTGTCGCCGACCGCGCTCTACATGCACTTCGCCGACAAGGACGCGCTGCTCGCGGCCATCGCCCAGGACACGTTTGCCGAGCTGCTGGACCGGTTGGAGCAGAGCCAGCACCCCGGCCAGACGCCGTTGGCCGGCTTCCGTGCCGGCCTGCGCGCCTACATCACCTTTGGCCTGGCCCGGCCGGACGAGTACCGGCTGACATTCATGACCCGGCTGTTCCAGCGCGACACTGCCAGGACCTGCGCGCTCGAGATGGCCGACCACTCCTTCGCGATCCTCCAAGACAGGGTGATCGAGCTGGTGCGGGAGGGCGTATTCCGGCCCGGCCCGGCCCCGATCTTGGCCGAAGCGATCTGGGCCATGCTGCACGGCGTAACCGCGCTGCTGCTCGATCAGCCCGGCAACCTCGAGAGCGGACCCAGCGCCCTGATCGAGACGGCGCTGGACCTGCTGGAGGGCGGACTCCTCGCCTGAGATCAACGAAAGCTGACACCGACTCCCGGCGTCATTGCGAGGCGTCCCCGCGCCGTGGCAGTCCAAGCCCGCGCACCTTGGCCGGCGTGCGCGTGCCTGGATCGCGTCGCAAGCGCTCGCGATGACGAACGCCTGGAGGGCGACGTCGGTGTCCACGGCCGTTGGTACCCAAGCGCTGTTACAAAATTAACGTTGTTAACTTAACGCCGGTAACTTATCTGACGGGTGTCGTCTCATCCTGGAAGGTTCGCCATGTCGATCGCCCTTTCGTTCTGCCCAAACCTCGTCGCTCCAGCGCCGCGCCCGCGTCTGGCACCCGGCAAGGGCATGAGCCTGCTCGGTATCTCGGTAGCCTTGGTGGTCGCGGCCCTGACATCGCCCGGTCCCGCGTCCGCGCCGCGCACGGACTACCGCGTGGCGACGCTGGTCGCCGGCCAGGGCACCTCGCCGGCCGCCTTGCTGGTGACGGCAGAGGCAATGCGGGCGCGGCTGCTGGCGGTGCCCGGCGTGGGCGCGGTCAGCCTGCACGGCTTGCAGCCGGGCGGCCTTCTTGGCCGAACTGGCTATTGAGGGCGTCGATCCTGTGCGACGCCCGCAAGACCGCGGTGCAGACGCGCGTGACGCGAGCGGTCTCGTCGTCCGGCATCGGCCAGAATGCCAT
>CAXUGD010000523.1:0-2173 GCA_964250355.1 uncultured Acetobacteraceae bacterium
GAACGGGTGCGGCTGGCCTTCAGTTTCCAGTCCAAATATCTTGGCATGTCGCCGTTCCGTTGCCCCAGTCTGTTCACCATCCTCTCGTTTCTGGAATACGAGTACGGTGTCTATCATCCGCGCGGCGGAACCGGCGCGGTGATCGCCGCGATGGCGCGCGTGGCCCGTGCGCTCGGCGCGACGATCAAGCAGGATGAGCCTGTCACCGGTCTCCTGTTTGAGGGCAAACGTGCCGTGGGGGGGGGGCCCGGCGCCCCGGTGCCGGCCCCGCGCGCCCGCCGCGGCGCGCGCGTGCTGGTGCTGGAGAAATCCCGTTACTTCGGCGGCACGACGGCCATCTCCGGCGGTGGCATCTGGATACCGGGCAACCACCACGCCGCGGCCGCCGGGATGGGCGAGCCCGAGGGTGCCGCACGCCGCTACGTCCGCAACCTGGTGCCGGACGGGCTTCGGCTGGACGTGCTCGACGCCTACCTGCAGGCCGGGCCGGAGATGCTGCGGTTCCTGGAGGACAGGACGGAGGTGGCCTTCGCGCTCGCGGAGCACTCGCCGGACTGGCACCCGGAGCTCGAGGGCGCGAGCACGGACGGGCGGCTGCTTCGCCCGTTGGAGTACAGTGCGGGAAAGCTGGGCAAATATTTTGACCTTCTGCGCTCGCCGCGGGCGGAGTTCAACGCGCCCGGCGGCTTCATGATCGACCTGCCCGACCTGGCGCACATCGCCCGCGCCAAGTCCTCGCCAAAATCCATGCTCTATCTTGCCAGGCTGGGCGCGCGGTTCGGCTTTGACAAGCTACGCGGCCGCAAGCGGGGCACGCGGCTGACGATGGGCAACGCGCTGGCGGCGCGGCTGATCCGCTCGGCGCTCGATGCCGGCGTGACGCTGTGGTCCGAGTGCGGCGTGCGCGGCTTGGACGTGCACGACAGGCGGGTGACCGGCGTGCAGGCCGAGCGCGGCGGCGAGGTGGTGCACCTGTCGGCGGGACGCGGCGTGGTGCTCGCCTCCGGCGGCTTCTCGGCCAACGAGCAGCTGCGCCGCGCCTACATGCCGTTCCCCGACCAGCACGTCTCGATCATGGCCGGCGACAACACCGGCGACGGCATGAACATCGGCCTGGAGGCAGGCGGCGCGCTGGACGGCGAGAACGTCGCCAACGGCATGTGGGCCGTGGCCTCCACCCTGCGGCGACCGGACGGCAGCACGGCCATCTACGCGCACCTGATCGACATGTCCAAGCCGGGCTGCATCGCCGTCAACCGCGCCGGGCGACGTTTCGGCAACGAGGCGTCGGTCAACTTCGTCGAGTACATGCACAAGGCGGGCGCGGTGCCGGCCTGGCTGGTGGCCGATTCGCGTTTCGTCAAGACGTACGGCCTGGGCATGGTGTTCCCCGGCGGCGGCGGGCTGAAGCGGCTGCTCGCAGCGGGCTATATCGTGCAGGCACCGACGCTGGGGGAGCTGGGCGCGCGGATCGGTGTCGATCCTGCCGGCTTGGCGGCCACCACAGCCGAGATGAACGGCTACGCGGAAACCGGCCGTGACTTGGCGTTCGACAAGGGCGAGACGGCCCTGGATCGCGACCTGGGCGATCCCAAGCACGGCCCCAATCCCTGCCTAGGGAAGGTGCAGACGCCGCCGTTCTACGCGGTGAAAATCCTGCCCGGCGACGGGTCGACCACGGTCGGCCTTCGCATCGACGGCCAGGGCCGCGTGCTGGACAGCGACGACCGGCCGGTCGCCGGGTTGTTCGCGGCCGGTCTGGACGCGAACTCCATCTGGCGCGGCGTCTCGCCGGCGCATGGCTGCGGCGTCGGCCCAGCGATGACGCTCGGCTACATCTCGGGACGGAGCCTGACGGCGTGACGGCGGGCGTGCCGTCCTGCGGTGCAGACGCGTCGGTTACATCTCTGGAATATCATCGAGACTTGGAGTCTCGATGGAAGTTGGTGAGAGGAACGATCGCATGGTGAAGACGATGTCGTTGCGTCTGCTGGAGGAGCTTGCCGTGATCGTCGCGGCGGTCGTGGTGCTATTCCTGGTCGCGAGGCACATCTACGTGTTCGGGCTCGAGGCCGGCTGGTTTTCCTGACCGGCTGGCCGCGTTGGACGGCCCGGATGGCTAGGGTCCAAACTCAATTAGGGCTAGCGAAACGGCTGCGCGACGTGATTCACG
>CAXUGD010000524.1:0-2168 GCA_964250355.1 uncultured Acetobacteraceae bacterium
GGTCGCGCGCAAGGCGCGCGCAAAGGGGCTGCGTCCCAAGCCGTGGGTGAAGACCAGCCTGGCGCCCGGCAGCCAGGTGGTGACCGAGTACCTCGACCGGTCGGGGTTGACGGCCGACCTGGACGCGCTCGGCTTCAACACCACCGGCTACGGCTGCACCACCTGCATCGGCAATTCCGGCCCGCTCGACGATGCGATCGCCGACACGATCGAGGGGCAGAAGCTGGTGGCCGTCAGCGTGCTGTCCGGCAACCGCAATTTCGAGGGCCGCGTGCACGCCAACGTCCGCGCCAACTACCTGGCCAGCCCGCCGCTGGTGGTGGCCTATGCCCTGCTGGGCAACATACGCGACGACATCACCAGCCAGCCGCTCGGCACCGGCGCGGACGGCCAGCCCGTGCACCTGCGCGACATCTGGCCCACCAACAAGGAGATCGAGGACGTCGTCGCCTCCGCAGTCACGCGCGAGCAGTTCCTGGCGCGCTACGGTGTGGTCACCCAGGGCACGCCCGAGTGGCAGGCGCTGCGGGTGGAGACCGGCAGCGAGACCTATCGCTGGAACGACGGCTCCACCTACGTCAAGAACCCGCCCTATTTCGAGGAGCTGACCGAGCAGCCCGCCCCCCGCGGCGACATCGTGGGCGCCCGCATCCTGGCCCTGCTGGGCGACAACATAACCACCGACCACATCAGCCCGGCCGGCAACATCAAGAAGAACTCGCCGGCCGGCGCCTATCTGGGCGAACACCAGGTGCTGCAGAAGGATTTCAACAGCTACGGCAGCCGGCGCGGCAACCACGAGGTGATGATGCGCGGCACCTTCGCCAACATACGCATCCGCAACGAGATGGTGCCCGGCACCGAGGGAGGCATGACGCGCCATTACCCCGGCGGCGAGACGATGCCGATCTACGATGCGGCCATGCGCTACAGGGCCGAAGGGGTGCCGCTGGTGGCGGTCGGCGGCAAGGAGTACGGCATGGGCAGCTCGCGCGACTGGGCTGCCAAGGGCACCATGCTGCTGGGCATCAAGGCCGTGGTGGCCGAGAGTTTCGAGCGCATACACCGCTCCAACCTGGTCGGCATGGGCGTGCTGCCGCTGCTGTTCCACACCGGCACCACCCGCCACACGCTAGCGCTGCGCGGCGACGAGTTGATCGACATCGTGGGCCTGGACGAGCTGCGCCCGCGCATGGATCTCGCCATGCGCATCCACCGCGCGGACGGCAGCACCGACACGATCGACGTCGTATGCCGTGTCGATACGCTCGACGAGGTCGCCTATTACCGGCACGGCGGCATCCTGCCCTACGTGCTGCGCGGCATGGCCAAGGCGGCCTAGCGCCCCAGCCTGGAACGCTCCAGGCTGAGGTTTGGGCGGAAAGTTTAGGGCTGTCCCGCCCCGCCGGCCGACCCATACACCTGCCCGGTGGCGTAGCTTGCCCCGGCATCGGCCAGTTGCACGTAGATCGACCCCAGCTCGGCCGGCTGGCCGGCGCGGCCCAGCGGCGTCTTGCCGCCGAAGGTTTCCAGCTTGGCCTGTGTCGCGCCCCCGGTCACCTGCAGCGGGGTCCAGATCGGGCCGGGTGCCACGCCGTTCACCCGTATGCCCTTGGGGGCGAGCTGCTTGGCCAGCGAGCGGACGAAGTTCGTCGTGGCCGCCTTGGTCTGCGCGTAGTCGTAGAGGTCCGGCGACGGATCGGTGGCCTGCTCGGAGGTGGTTGCGATGATGCAGGCGCCGGGCTGAAGGTGCGGCAGGGCCGCCTTGATAATCCAGAACGGCGCGTAGATGTTGGTCTTCATCGTCCAGTCGAACTGCTCGGTGCTGATGTCCAGGATGGAGGCATGCGATTGCTGGCGGCCGGCGTTGCTGACCACGATGTCCAGCCCGCCCAGGCCCTGGGCGGCGCGCGCCACCAGCTGCTGGCAGAATGCCTCGCTGCGCAGGTCGCCGGGAATGGCGAGCCCGGTGCGGCCAGCGGCCCTGATGAAGCCGATCACCTCGCGCGCATCCGGCTCCTCGGCCGGCAGGTAATTAATGGCCACGTCGGCCCCTTCGCGCGCCATGGCGATGGCGGCGGCCCTTCCCATGCCGGAATCGCCGCCGGGGACCCGCGCGCGCCGCCCCGCCAGCCGGCCCGAACCGCGGTAGCTCGTCTCGCCGTGGT
>CAXUGD010000525.1:0-2160 GCA_964250355.1 uncultured Acetobacteraceae bacterium
GGCCCGCAATCAGCCCGCCCGCCGGCTCGCCGGCATCGAGCACCGCCCGTATCGCCTCCGCATCGACGCGCCCGTCCAGCCGGTAGGTCCCCTGCCCGTCCATACGGTCGATCGCGACGGTGGCGGCCGCGTCGTTGAGCGATCTGAACTGGCCCGACCCGCCGATCCGCACCGCGGCGGCCGCCCCGGCCACCGGCGCGCCAAGGTCGAGCCTGGCCACTTGCAACGCGCGCAGATCGACCCGCACCGGCAGGCTGAACCCGCCGCCCGACGGCTGCGCCGGCTTGGCGGGTTCGGAGGGCACCGGCAAGCGCGGCACGCCGATGTGCTCCACCGTCAGCCGGTCCAGCTTCGCCACCCGGCCGGCCAGGGCCAGGGGCGACCAGTCCAGAACCACGCCGTCCAGCGTCAGCCACGCGCCTTTCGCGTCGCGCACCTCCGCATGGGCGAGCCGCAGCGCGTCCGGAAACCGGCCGGACAGCCCGCGCAGCACGACCGAGCCGCCGGTCGCCGAGGCGGCCTCACGTTCGATGAGCGCGCGGCCTGGCCCGGTATTGGCCGCGACTAGCACGAATACCACCAGCGCCACCGGCAACAGCAGGACCACGCCTGCCCCCCACAGCAGGATGCGGCGCAGGCGGTGGCGGCGCGGCGGTGCGGTATCGCTCAAAATGCCTGTCCCAGACCGAGGTAGAGTTCGAAACTGTCGCCGTGCGGCGGCTCTTTCACCGGCACGGCGAAATCCACCCGGATCGGCCCGATCGCCGTGTAGTAGCGTGCGCCGATACCCACGCCCTCCTGCAATTTGCCCACGAACGGTGCGCTGGACGTGCTGACCTGTCCGGCGTCGGCGAAAACCGCGGCACCGATGTTGTGCCACACGCGTTGCCGCAACTCGACGGTCGCCGCGTCGATCGCCGCCCCGCCCTCCGGATAGCCATCGGCGAAGAGCGGGCCGATCGTCTGATACTTGTAGCCGCGCACCGTGGTCGATCCGCCGCCATAGAAGCGCTGGTCCGGCGGCAGCTGAAAATCGGTGGCGCCCTGCGCGCTGCCGACCAGGCCGCGGACTGCCAGCACGGTATGCCCCGGAGCGGCCAGCCCCAGGCTGTGCAGGTCGAAATAGCTGGAGGCCGTGCCCTGCAGGATGACAAAGGTGCTGCTCTGTCCCGAGAGCGATTCGGTGGGCGTCGCAATGACGGAGGCTCGCACGCCGTGCAAGGGGTCGTCGAGCGGGGTTGCCACGTCCGTGCTGTCGTACCGCCCCGAGAACGGCACGGCCAGCAGCGTGTAGCGCCGGCTGGTGCCCTCCTGCAGGATCGTCTCCTCCGTCGCTGTCAGGCCCACGCTGGCCGTCCAGCGTTTCGACAGTTTTCGGGTCAGCAGCGCGCCGGCGATCTCGGCCGTCTGGTCGTAGCTGTCCAGGTTCTGCTTGATCGCCTGCAGGTCCAGCTCCAGCGTCTGGTCGCGGCGGTAGTAGTCGGGCTTGATGAGCTGCGCCTTCGCCGTGTAGCCCAGCCCCCTGTTGGCGCTGCCGCCCAGGCCGGTCGCCGCGGCCGACAGGTTCAGCTGCTCGGCGTTGCCGAACAGGTTGCGGTGCGTCCACGTCACGCCCAGGCTGCCGCCGAGGTCGGTGGAGAACGCAGCGTCGATGCTGACGGCGTGCAGCTTGCGCTCGCTGACGTCGATGCGCAGCGGGATGCGGCCTTGCGCGTCCAGCTGCGGCGCGCCGCTGATCTTCACGCCGGAAAACACGCCGGTGGCCACCAGGTCCTGCCGCGCCGCCTCGATCTTGCTCGGCTGGTAGAGCGCGCCGGGGGTGATCAGCAGGCGGCGGCGCACGAAGCGCTCGTTGGTGCGCTGCAGGCCGGTGACGGTGATTTGCCCGATATCGACGCGCGGGCCAGTTGCCACGTGGAACGACACGTCCAGCGCGTGCGCCGCGGGGATCAGTGTGGCGACCGGCGGATCGACGCGCGCCTGGGCGTAACCCTCCTCCTGCAAGGCGGTCAGTAGCGTGCCGCCGGCAGCCAGCACCGTGCCGGCCACCGCGGGCGCGCCCGGGGCCAGGGTGAACTTGCTCCGCGCCTCCTGCGGCACCGCCCCGTCCAGCGTCACGTGGCGCAGGTGGAACAGCGGGCCGCGGTCGATCTGCACGGC
>CAXUGD010000526.1:0-2155 GCA_964250355.1 uncultured Acetobacteraceae bacterium
GGGTGCGCCTGTGGCAGGTCGACGTGTTCGCGCTTCTGCTCGGTTGCGCGTCGGCGTTTGACGGGCCGGCGCGCCAGACGTTCATTGGCGAGATCGTGGGCGAGGACGACCTGTCCAACGCGGTCGCGCTCAGCTCCACCATCCTCAACATCGCCCGCCTGATCGGCCCGGCCGTCGCCGGGCTGCTGATCGCTGCGGTCGGATCGGGCTGGGTATTCGCGGTCAACGCCGCCTCGTTCGTCGCGGTGCTCGCCTCGCTGCGGCTGATCCGGACCCGCAATCCCGGCGCGCGCGCCAAGCAGCGGCCGGGCAACTTCATCGAAGGGCTGCGCTACGTCCGCGGCCGGCCGGACCTCCTCGTGCTGCTGGCGATGCTGCTGGTGTTCGGCTCGCTGGGACTCAACTTTCCGATCTTCATCTCCACCATGGCCGCTTCGGTCTTCCACCTCGACGCGCGCGGGTTCGGCTGGCTCACCTCCGCCCTGGCGATCGGATCGGTCGGCGGCGCATTGCTCGCCGCCCGGCGAGCCGGGCCGAGCCTGGCCCTCATCATCGGCGGGGCCGCCCTGTTCGGCTGCGCGGTGATGACCGGGGTGGGGGCCGTGGTGAACACCGCGCGCGTGCCGCCCGGCGCCAGCGTCGGGGTGTTCGGCTTGGGCGGCGTGGGCCTGGCCTGCGTGCTCGGCGCGGTCGCCTCGGGCGCCAACCCAATCGTCGCCGTCGATCCGTCTGCCGAGAAACGCGCGCTCGCACTCTCCCTCGGTGCAACGCACGCCCTCGACTCCGGCGAGGAGGCGGTGGCCCACATGCGCGGCGCCACCGGCGGCGGCGCGGCGTTCGTCTTCGAGTCGGTGGGGCACGAGGCGGTGCTGGCCCAGGCCTATGCGGCAACCCGACGCGGCGGTACCACGGTGGCCACCGGCCTGCCGCATCCCACGCGGATGTTCTCGGTGCCGGCAGTCAGCCTGGTGGCCGAGGAACGTACCGTCCGCGGCAGCTACATGGGTTCGGCGGTGCCGGTGCGTGACCTGCCCCGCTTCGTAGCCCTCTACCAATCGGGGCGTCTGCCCGTCGATCGGCTGCTCACCCACCGCCTGACCCTCCACGAGGTCAACGAGGGATTCGACCGGCTGGCCGAGGGTGCCGCGGTGCGTCAGGTCATCGTGTTCTGAGCAGCTTCGCGCGGCTCGGAAGCGTAAGCACGCGGAGACGTGAGGTAGGCACGGCGGGCCAGCACCTGAGCGTCCTGCAACGTCAACGCGGTGCAGCCATCGGCCGCCCGTGCCCGATCGTCGAGGGAAACGAAGCGCCAGCCCTGCGAACCCGGCAAGCTGACCGCGGCGCCGATGAACACGCCGCCGATTTCGATGATCTTGGAGGTTTGCATGACCCGCATCCAACTGGCGCGCCTACATCGGACAGACAAATCATCTAATCGTTAAGTGCGATTGCGCCGCGCTCGGCCGTGCCGCCCAGCAGGATCAGCACCGGCCCGCCTTGTGACCAGCCGGCCGCACGCTCTGCCAGCGCCACGAGCGGCCCGCGCAACATGCGCGTCTGCTCCGTGCCGCCATTCTCGACCAGCACCGCCTGCATCGCGGTGGAAAAGCCCGCTTCCTCCAACTCGTCGCGCAAGCGGGGCAGGGTGGCCAAGCCCATGTAGATCGCCAGCGTCACCCCAGGACGCAGCAGGCCGGCGTAGTCGATGCCCAGGTCCGGCCGGCGCCGATGCGCAGTGACAAAGGTGACGGCGTGGGCCGCTGCACGGTGCGTCAGAGGAATGCGCGCCGATGCGGCGCAGGCAAGTGCCGCGGTGATGCCGGGCACTACGTCATAGGCCACCCCGGCCGCCTCCAGAGCCTCCGCCTCCTCGCCCCCGCGGCCGAACACGAACGGATCGCCCCCTTTCAGCCGCACTACGCGCCGGCCCTCTTGCGCCAGCTGCACCAGCAACGCGTTGATCTCGCGCTGCGGCATGGTGTGGTTTCCCTCCCTCTTGCCCACGTCGATGCGCTCGGCATCGCGCCGGGCCAGTTCGAGCACCGCCGCCGTGCCCAGCCTGTCGTGCACGATCACGTCCGCCTCGCCCAGCAGCCGCAGGCCGCGCAGCGATACGAGGTCGGCCGCACCCGGCCCGGCACCCACCAGGTGGACG
>CAXUGD010000527.1:0-2142 GCA_964250355.1 uncultured Acetobacteraceae bacterium
ACACTTGGACTGCGCGATTGGGCGCATGGGTTCCAGTCATAGAGACTTGGTATTAGCCTCAAGCCGCTTTGGCTGTCAGCGCATAGCCGGCCGAGGACCACCCTGCGCCGTCCAGCGGCGCCATCTGCCAGGCCGAGCGGTCGGCGAACAGCGCGCGCAGCAGCTTGTTGTTCAGCGCGTGGCCGGTGCGGTGGGCCACGAAGCGGCCGTGGATGACGGCGCCGGCCAAGGCCAGGTCGCCCACCGCGTCCAGCATCTTGTGGCGCACGAACTCGTCCGGCGCGCGCAGTCCTTCGGGGTTCAGCACGCGCGCGCCATCCACCACCACCGCGTTGTCCAGGCTGCCGCCCAGCGCCAGGCCGCCAGCCTGCATCGCCTCGATCTCGTGCAGCAGGGTAAAGGTGCGGGCGCCGGCCAAAGTGCTGCGGAAACCCTGCTCGGTCATCGACAGCGACAGCGCCTGGCGGCCGATAGCGGGGGCGGCAAAATCGATGGAGACCGCGAGATCGAGCGTGGCGCCGCCGGGGCGCAGCTCGGCAGTGGCCTCGTCCAGGCTGAGGCGGACGGGACGCAGTATCTCGATCACCTGGCGGGGAGCTGCCTGTTCGGCGCGGCCCGCGCAATCGATTAGGAACACGAACGGGGCGGAGGAGCCGTCGAACACCGGGATTTCAGGCCCGTCCACCGCCACCACCGCGTTGTCGATACCGGTGGCGGCCAAAGCGGCCATGACGTGCTCGACGGTGCCGACGTGCGCGTGCGGGTGATGCGGGTGGGCGATCCGCGTGCACAGCCGCGTGTCGGTAACGGCATCGTAACGCGCAGGGATGTCGATGCCCAGATCCGTGCGGCGGAACACGATGCCGGTGTCGCCCGGGGCCGGCTGAAGCGACAGGCGCACCGCCCGGCCGCTGTGCAAACCGGTACCGACACAACCGATGGCTGATTTCAACGTGTGCTGGTTGGCTCCGTGGGCGGCAAACTTGACTTCAGCCGTGCCGTCCATGCGCGTGCAACCTTCTACGTTTGGCCAACCAGCGTGGTAACCACCGCGCCGGCCTGGATGGTCCAGGCGAGGCTTCGACGTCTTGGCGGGCAAGGCTGCGCCCCTTGCCCAAAGACCGAGTGGAGACTTACCCGCTCCCCACCCAGTGCTCCAGTCAATGATTATTGCCGCGTATTTCCGTGTAACGCCGTGTTTCTAAAACAAAAGTCATATCGCATGCGACGTGTGGAAGATCAGGACGATTGCCGCCGCAAAAAGGCCGGGATGTCCAGCCCCGCCGCGTCCGGCTCGCCCAGGCTGGCCCGGACGGACGGTGCTGACTCGGATGGCTCGGGCGCCATCCGCGGTTCGGCCTTGCGCATGTCCGGCAGCTCGGGTGCCGGGGCGGCCGCGCCACCGCGCCGCAACACGCCGGTGACCTTGCCGAACAGGCTTGGCCGGTGCTGCACGGGCTGCTGCTCCGGCTCCGGCTGGGTGAACAGGGAGTGCGACACCGGGTGGGGGCGGGAGGCCGGTTCCACGACGGCCGCCGCCTTTGCCGGTTCGGCCACGGCCGGGACCTGCTGTTCCTCGTGCACCATCGCGACCGCGGTTGCCTGGCCGCCGCCCATGCGGACCGGGATGAGGCTGGGCGGCACCTGCACCGCGGCGCGCGCGGGGGCGGCACCGCCGTTCATCGCGACCAGGCGCGGTCCGGTGGCGGCGGGCTCGCCCGTTTGCTGGTGTGGCGTGTCGATGCCGGTGGCCACGACGGACACGCGGATGCGGCCGGCCAGGCTGTCATCCACCGCTGAGCCGAAGATGATGTTGGCGTCTTCGGCGACCTCCTCGCGGATGCGGTTGGCGGCCTGGTCCACCTCGAACAGCGTCATGTCGTCGCCGCCGGTGATGTTGATCAGCAGGCCGCGCGCGCCCGCCATGCTGGTGTCTTCCAGCAGCGGGTTGCTGATGGCAGCTTCGGCAGCGCGGATGGCGCGGTTCTCACCTTCCGACTCGCCCGTGCCCATCATGGCTTTTCCCATCTCGGCCATCACCGTGCGGATGTCGGCGAAATCCAGGTTGACCAGGCCGGGCGCCACCATCAGGTCGGTGACGCCGCGCACGCCCATGTAGAGGACGTGGTCGGCCATCTTGAA
>CAXUGD010000528.1:0-2134 GCA_964250355.1 uncultured Acetobacteraceae bacterium
TCACCCCGGAATACGCCACCCGCCTGCATGACGGCCCCCGGGGCCCGGCGACACTGGCCCGGCACGCCGCCAACATCGCGGCCACCCCCCTGCACACCGCCGGCTTCCTGCTACACTGGCTGCGCCACCGCACGCTGGCGGCCCGGAAGTTTCCCTCCGTGGTCGTGCGCCCGCCCGGCGGCGTGTACAGCCTCGACGTGCATGCCGAGCAGTTTCCCAACCCGGACAGCCGTGTGACGCTGGCCGGCAGCCGCGATGCGCTGGGCATCCCCCGCCTGCGCGTTGATTGGCGGCACCTGCCGGCCGACGTCGAGACAGTCCGGCGCGGCCTGCTCGCGCTGTCGGCCGACCTGGCCGCCTCCAACACCGCCCAGCTCGCCTGGGACGACGACGCGCTGGAAGACCACCTGCTGCGCGACGGCGCCTATGGCGGCCACCACATTGGCACCGCCCGCATGTCGGCCGACCCCCGGCGCGGCGTGGTGGATGCGGAGTGCCGGGTGCATGGCACCGACAACCTGTGGGTGGCCGGCAGCGCGGTGTTCCCCACCTCCGGCCAGGCCAACCCCACCCTCACCATCGTCGCCCTGGCGCTTCGCCTGGCCCGGCGGCTGGGCGCAGCCTCGGCGGGATCCGCCCCGTGGCGCTGTCTGGAGGAGGGGTGCGCCGCCGGGATGGCGGCATAGGGGACCCAATGGCGTATCGGGCGTGCAGCTCGCCCTAGCCCTGCCGGCCTGCCGCGGCTATGCCAGTCGCCCCACTGCCTCAGGTTGCCCATGGCCGGCCACAGCCACGCAAAGAACATCATGCACCGCAAGGGTGCGCAGGACGCCCGGCGCGCCCGGCAGTTTGCCAAGCTGCTGCGCGAGATCACGGTCGCAGCCAAGCAGGGCCTGCCCGACCCCGCGGCCAATGCCCGCCTGCGCGCCGCAGTCACGACCGCCTACAAGCAGAACATGACCCGCGACACGGTGGACCGCGCGATCAAGAAGGCCTCGGGGGCTGCCGGCGGCGAGGATTACAGCGAGGTGCGCTACGAGGGCTACGGCCCGGCCGGCGTCGCGGTAATCGTGGAGGCGCTGACCGACAACCGCAACCGCACCGCGTCGGACGTGCGCTCCGCCTTCAACAAGTATGGCGGCGCGCTGGGGGAGACGAACTCCGTCAGCTTCATGTTCAGCCGCGTGGGCAGCGTCACCTACCGGACGGAGGCGGCCAGCGCCGACGCCATGCTGGAGGCGGCGATCGACGCCGGCGCCGAGGACGTGGTCAGCGACGCCGACGGCCACGAGGTCGTCTGCGCCCCCGACACGCTGTTTGCCGTGCGCGACGCGCTGGAGAAACGTTTCGGCGCGCCCGAATCGGCAAAATTCGACTGGCGCCCCGGCATCACCGTGACGCTGGACGAGGAGCGCGCAGCCGCGGTGCTGAAGCTGATCGACGCGCTGGAGGACAATGACGACGTGCAGACCGTATTCGCCAACTACGAGGTGCCGGAGGCCGTGCTCGCACGCCTGTCGGCGTGAGTGCGGTCCGCCTCCTGGGCCTGGACCCCGGCCTGCGCTTCACCGGCTGGGGCCTGATCGAGAGCGACGGCAACCGGCTGCGCCACCTGGCCGACGGGGTGATCGCCACGGATAGCGCCCTGCCCGTGCCTGACCGGCTGCGCGCGCTTTACGAAGAGCTCACCGGCCTGATCGCGCTGCACCGCCCGGCCGAAGCGGCGGTGGAGGAAACCTATGTCAACCGCAACGGGGCGGCGACCCTGAAACTGGGCTACGCGCGCGGCGTGGCGCTGCTCGCCCCCGCCTTGGCCGGGCTGGCGGTGGCCGAATACGGGGCGAAACTGGTGAAGCGCTCGGTGGTGGGCAACGGCAACGCAGAGAAGGCGCAGGTGGCCGAAAAGGCCCGGCGAAAGGATGTAGTTGGGGTTGTCCACCACCGCGCGGCCGCGGATGGTGCCGCTGTTGGGGTCGAGCTGGTTGTCGACGAAGTCCATCTTGCCCTTGACGGCGTAGTTCGAGGCGCCCTCGATGCGGATCTCGACCGGATTGGCCGCCAGTCTCGAGCTGGTGCGCGTGCCCGCCGCCGCTTCGCGCTCGTATTTCAGATAGGCCGCCTCCGACCCGGTGAA
>CAXUGD010000529.1:0-2124 GCA_964250355.1 uncultured Acetobacteraceae bacterium
TGACCGAACTGCCCGGCACCGCCTGGCGGCCCGATCCCTGGCCGGACGAGGCCGCGGCGCAGGCCGCCCCCGCACCGGCTGCCTGGCAACGCGCCGGCACCGTCCGGCACGTGTTCACCCATTTCGAGCTGCAGCTGGGGGTCTTCACAGCGCAGGTGGAGGCCATCACGGCCGATGGCTTCTTGCGCCACGAGGCGGAATTGCAATCGGAAGCCTTGCCGAGCGTTATGCGCAAAGCCATCGCGGTGGCCAGGCCGGCACCCGGTGCCGCGGCCCGGCAGCCGCACCGAAGCCGGGAGCGCATGATGCCGCAGATCGCCGCCGACCACACCGTGCCGCAAGACTGGGAAAGCTACAGCGACGGCGAGCACGCGGTCTGGCGCACGCTGTATGAGCGGCAGACGGCCATGCTGCCCGGCCTAGCCTGCCCCGAGTTCCTGGACGGGGTGGCCAAGCTCGACCTGGCCGGCGGCATCCCGGACTTCGCGGTGCTGTCCGAGAGATTGGCCAGGCTGACCGGCTGGCGGGTGGTGGCGGTACCCGGCCTGGTGCCAGATGCCGTGTTCTTCGAGCACCTGGCCAACCGGCGTTTCCCGGCCGGCAGCTTCATCCGCGGCGCCGACCAGCTGGACTACCTGCAGGAGCCGGACGTGTTCCACGACGTGTTCGGCCACGTGCCGATGCTGACCGACCCGGTCTTCGCCGACTACATGCAGGCCTACGGCCAGGGCGGCATGCGGGCGCTGGGGCTAGGCCGGCTGCACAACCTGGCCCGCCTCTACTGGTACACGGTCGAGTTCGGCCTGCTGCAAACGGACGAGGGGCTGCGCATCTACGGCGCCGGCATCGTCTCCTCGGCCACCGAATCGCGCTACGCCCTGCAGGATCCACGGCCGCAGCGCCTGCCCTTCGACCTGCAGCGGGTGATGCGCACCCCGTACAAGATCGACGACGTGCAGGCGCTCTACTTCGTAGTGCCGTCGCTGCAGGCGTTGCTGGACGCGACCGTGAAGACCGATTTCGGGCCGCTCTACCACGCCCTGGAGCGTGCTGCCGATTTCGCAATCCCTTGACCGGCGCGGGCGCACGCTTCTTCCGTCGCTCCCGCTTCTCCCGCTGCCCCGCTTCTCCAGTTGCCCTGTCCTGCTTATACCCCTGCTCATGCCCCGCACTGCCCGTCAGGCCCGCGCCACCGCCGAGACCGACATCACGCTGTCGCTGAACCTGGACGGCACGGGAGGCTCGCGGGTTTCGACCGGCGTCGGCTTCTTCGACCACATGCTGACCGCCTTTGCCCGGCATGGCGGCTTCGACCTGGAGGTGGAGGCGAGGGGCGACCTGCACATCGACAGCCACCACACGGTGGAGGATGTGGGCATCGTGCTGGGCAGCGCGCTGCGCCAGGCGCTGGGCGACAGACGCGGCATCACCCGCTTCGGCCAATGCCTGCTGCCGATGGACGAGGCGCTGGCCGAGGCGGCGGTGGATATCTCCGGCCGTGCGCACCTCGCCTGGAACGTGGCCTTCGAGCGGCCGATGCTGGGCAGCATGGATACGCAATTGGTGGAGGAGTTCTTCCGCGCACTGGCCGGCAACGCGCTGATCACCCTGCACGTCACGCGCCGGGCCGGCACCAATGCCCACCACGTGGCCGAGGCCTGTTTCAAGGCGGTGGCGCGCGCGTTGCGCATGGCGGTGGCGATCGACGGGCGCAGCGATGGGGCCGTACCGTCCACCAAGGGGGCGTTATGAAGGTGTTCACCAGCCACCTGCAGCCTGGCGCCCCGCCTGTCCTGGTGCGCGAGGGGTTCTGCTGGCCGGCCTTCTGGTTCGGCTTCCTCTACCTTGCCGTCCACCGCGCCTGGGTCGCCGCGGCGCTGAACCTGGCCGCTTTCCTGCTGGCGCTCGGCCTGGTGCGCGCCACCCACACCGGCGCGCCGCTGCTGGGGCTGGCCGTGCTGCAAGGGCTGTTCGCGCGCGACCTGCACCGGTGGAGCCTGGCGCAGCGCGGCCTGGCCGCCGGCCCGGTGGTGGCAGCACCCGACCGGGATCAGGCGCTAGCCCGCCTCCTGGGCGAGCGGGCCGACCTGATGCCCCGGCCAGCCGAACGCTGATGCGCGTGGC
>CAXUGD010000530.1:0-2105 GCA_964250355.1 uncultured Acetobacteraceae bacterium
TCTACTTCCTCCGGCTGGAACGCCGCGAAGGCTTCGACCGCGACGTGGCTTTCTGCCGCCACCACCTCGACCCCACCCAGCCCTTCGCCATTACGCTAGTGGCCCCCGCCCACGGCCTGCTCATCACCTCGGCCACCCTGCGCGACGAGACCGGCAGCAGTCCGGGCGGCCGCGACGCCGAAGCCGATTGGGAGGCGGCCGAGGCCCGCGTTGGTGCCACCCACCTGCCCTCGCCCGCCATCCGCGCCGCGCTCAGCAGCCCGTTCGACTATGCCAGCCAGACCCGCGCCTTTGTGGTCAACGACTTAGGCAACGAGATCGGCCAGCTCGCCGGCGCCTACCGCGCGCTGTTCCTGGCCGCCGGCGGCGGGGGCTTGGGCCTGTTCACCGCCATCGCGCGCCTGCGCGCCGTGCACGCCCGCATCGCCCCCGAACTCGAGGAAGCCGGCATCCCGCTTTTCGCCCAGCACGTGGACGCGATGGACAACACCACGCTGGTGGACGTGTTCCGCACGGAGGAGGAAAGCTGCCTGCTCGGCACCGACGCCATGCGCGACGGCGTGGACGTGCCCGGCCGCGCCCTCCGCCTCGTCGTCTTCGAGCGCGTCCCCTGGCCGCGGCCGGACATCCTGCATCGCGAGCGCCGCATCCACCTTTCCGGTGGCGACACCACCGCCTACGACGACCGCATCGCCCGCCTCCGCCTGCGCCAGGCTTTCGGGAGGCTGATCCGCACGGCAACGGACCGCGGCGTCTTCGTCCTGCTCGACCGCCGCACCCCCTCCCGCCTGCTCTCCGCCATGCCCGCCGGCGTGGACGTGCAGCGCGTGGGCCTGGCCGAAGCCGTCCGCCAGACGGCAGCGTTCCTTGCCGACACGCCGGGCGGTGCGCGGCTTCCTGCCCCGTCCCGCGGCGCTGCGTAGCGGCTTAGGCCGCCTGTTTGGACGAGGCCGCATCCAGGCCGAGCGCGTGCCGCAACAGCGCGTTGATCTGCGCTTGCCAGCCCGGTCCCGCTGCCCGCAGCCGCTCCAGCACGTCCGCGTCCAGCCGGACGCTGATCTGCTCCTTGGCGCTGCCCGATTTCGGCCTGCCCCGCCCACGCCGCACGAAGCGGTCGCCGTCGAACGTCTCTGCCATAGCCAGCATTTCGGTCGTCAGCGCCGGCGCGTCATCGACATCGGTCCACTCAGGAGAACCAGGCGGCTTCTTCCGCGGCATGGGCATACCTCATCGAAATGATGCGACGCGCCCCGTCGCGGGGTGTCCAAACCAGCACCACGCATCGTCCGGCCAGACGTCCGGCCGTAATAAAACGGTCCTCTCCGTAGTTCACGCGCCTATCCCGCACCGTGACGGTCCGCCCGGCAAAGACGGCGCCAGCATCCGCAAAGTCCAGACCGCGCCGCTCGAGGGTCACTGCGCGCTTCAGCGGATCGAAGCTGATGTCCACCAATTATCGTATCACGTTTATTGATCGGCGCAACACGTTGTTGGTCTTGCTCGTGTCCGGCAAACGGTCGAAATTCGAGGCGAACAGCAGAAGCTTGCCTGTGGCTTGGCCCACACCGCCATCGCCTCGTTCACCCAACCACGCTGGAACCCCGCATGAACTCCGCCCTGTGCAGCCGGCTCGGTATCGGCTTCCCCCTGTTCGCCTTCAGCCACTGCCGCGACGTCGTGGCCGCGGTGTCGCGCGCCGGCGGCATGGGCGTGCTGGGCGCCACCGCCCACACGCTCGACAGCCTGGAGGCCGAGCTGCGCTGGATCGACGACCACGTGGACGGCCGCCCCTACGGCCTGGACGTGCTAATCCCCGAGAACCTGGCGCCCGGCGGCGGCGGCACGCCGATGGACCGGGTGCCCGAAGCCCACCGCCGTTTCGTGGCCGACCTGGCCGCCCAGCACGGCGTCGCCACGCTGGAGGCGCGCGCCGCCACCGCCCCCACCCCCTTCGACCCCGAACTGGCCATGCGGATGTTGGAGGTAGGCTTCCGCCACCCGATCAAGCTGATCGCCAACGCGCTGGGCGTGCCGCCGCCCGCCATGATCGCCATGGGCCGCGCGCCCCGCGTGCCCGTGGCCCCCCAGGGCGGCCCCCGCGAGCC
>CAXUGD010000531.1:0-2096 GCA_964250355.1 uncultured Acetobacteraceae bacterium
CGGCACCCGCGAGTGGGCGTGTGTCAGTCTTTAGGCGGGTTGGTATAAGTCCACCCCAGCGCCGCCCGATACGCAGGCTCCAGCTCCCCCGCGATCGCCACATGGTCCTCATAGATCGGATGCGGGTTGCTGGGCCGCCCCGCACGTGGCGTTCAGTTTGTGCGCGAGCACGCGCCCGAAAGCACGCCCGTCATCGCTCGTTTGCGGCCCCTCGTCGCTGCTACCCCGCGCGACATCCAGGCCGGCGCCGCACGTGATCGAGTCGCCTATGAACATCAGCCGGCGCTGCGGCAAAGGCAGCGCGCCGACATGGCCGGCTATCGTGAAACTCACGACCTCCATCGTGCCCTGCCAGCTTTCAGTGCGCCGGACGACTTCGATTCGGTGCGAACCGGTCGGGCCGTCGTATAGAACGATGTCCTGTGCGCCGAGATGCAGCCGAACGACGCGTTGCGGCAGGTCGTCGATAAGCACGGAGATGAAGTTGTCGGTGCCTAAAGCGCGCACCTGCATGGCCACCCGCGACGCATCGGCGGCAAAACGCAGCGCCATGCCGGGGAAGCCGATGCGCAGCGCGCCGTCCGGCGCAAACGCCGTGCGGCCCTCAATCGTGAGACGTGAATCGTCGGGGCGCAGAGTTACCGTCTCCTGGGCGCGAGCGCGGCCGGTGACGGCCAGGGACCCGGCCATCGCGGCGAGCGCGGTGCGGCGGGTCAGTTTGCAGGTCATTGTGCACCGGCAGGTCCTTCGGGGACCACGCCCCAGTGCAGGTTCGGCGTTGGGCCGAGCACATAGCGAAGCGTGCCGCCCCCCCCCATCAGCGTATCGTGCGCGATTCGCGGCGTAACGAGAGCGCGGCCGTCGAAGCTCGCCGACTGGATGTAGAAATTCTCCGGCGCACCCTCACCCTCGATGGCCAGGTCGTGCCCAGCATGCAAATGGACCACGATGCGCCGGAACAAGGGCGCGCTGAGATCATAAGACGGGTCCGCGGCACAGCCGCCATCCATCTCGAACAGCCCCATTGCGAGCAGCACATAATAGGCTGCCAGCTGGCCTTCGCCTTCCTCACCGCCCCGGCCTCGATCCCGAAGTCGCCCGGCTCCACCACGCGCTGCATGTCCGCGTTCCACAGCGCAAACGCATTGCCCGGCACAGTCAGCCGCACCACGCGGCGCTCGCCGGGCTGCAACGTCACGCGCCGAAACGCCTTAAGCTCGCGCACCGGCCGCGTTACGCTGGCCACCATCTGGTGCAGGTACACCTGCACCACCTCGTCGCCCGCGCGCTCGCCGACATTGGCGACGTCCACATCGACATCCACGTCGGCGCCGCGCGCCACGCGCGCCACCGCCACGCGCGGTGCCGACAGCTCAAAGCGCGTGTAGCTCAGCCCATGGCCGAACGCGTAGAGCGGCTCGGTCGTGTCCAGCAGGTAGCCGCGCCGGGCCGACGGCTTGCGGGCGTAATAGACAGGCAACTGGCCCACCGAGCGCGGCACCGATATCGGCAGCTTGCCGCCGGGGTTGACGCGCCCGAACAGCACGTCGGCCACCGCGTGCCCCGTCTCCTGCCCCCCGTACCAGCCTTCCAGTATCGCGTCCGCATGCGCGGCGATGAACGGGATGGAGGCGGGCCGGCCGTTCAGCAACAGCACCACCACCGGCTTGCCCAGCGCCAGCACCGCCTGGGCCAGCGCGTCCTGCGCGCCGAACAGGTCGGTGGTGGTACGGTCGCCCATGTGCTGCGCGGTCCAGGCCTCGCGCGCGGTCTGCTCGTTGTCGCCCAGCACCAACAGCACCCGGTCGGCGGTGCGCGCCAGGGCCACGGCCTCGTCGCGCAACCGTTCGGCCTCGTCCGGCGGCGTCGGCACCACGTCGTCGCCGTACCAGTTGCGCGAGGCGGTCAGCCGCACGCCTTCGGCGTAGCGCACAGTAAATCCGCGTGCCGACTCCCCGCGCAACGCGTCCAGCACCGACACGACCTGGCGCGGCACGTCGGAATAGCCGCCCAGCGGCGTGTCGCGGGCAGACACGCCGATCACGGCCAGCGTTCCCAGGCGGGCCGCATCCCACGGCAGCGCCCCACCCTCGTTC
>CAXUGD010000532.1:0-2079 GCA_964250355.1 uncultured Acetobacteraceae bacterium
CCGCAGGCCAGCGTCAGCCCGGCCCCGCGCTCCCACACGCGCAGGCGGATGCGGCCGGGCGCCAAGACCTGCGCAAAGCCGATATTGGCGCGGTCGGGAAACAGGGGGTCGTGCTCCATGGCCGGGCCGGCCGCGGCGGGGTCGGCCTGGGCAAGGTCGTCCAGGAAGACGGTGGCGTGCGGGTTCCCCATGGAGAGCGCCGCCGGGCTGCCCCAAAGCGGCAGGCGGAGCGTGTCGTGCGCGGTGGCCAGGGGCACCTGGAACCACTGAAGCCCGGGCGGACCCATATCGACGGTGACTGCACCATCTGCCCGGCTGGTGGGCAGCAGCCCGGCCTCCGTCTCGACCACGGCGCCCTCGTCGAGCAGGGCGGCGACGCAGCGCGTGGCGTTGCCGCAGGCACCGGCCTCGCTGCCATCCGGGTTGTAGATGCGCATCAGCGCATGCGCGCGCTCCGAACGGTGCAGCACCACCAGCTGGTCGCAGCCGATCCCGCGCCGCCGGTCGGCCAAGGCCCGTATGCGCGACGGCGTGAGCACGAGGCTATCGGTCCGGCAGTCGAACACGGCGAAATCGTTGCCGGCGCCGTGCATTTTGGTGAACGCGGCGCCGGCCCGCTCAGCCATCGGGGGAGAGGTGCAACTGGCCGCTGGCGTAGAGCACGGCGGTGCCGCGCATCAGCACACGCTCGCCCCGCAGTTCGCAGCGCATCGTGCCGCCCCGCGCACTGGCCTGGCGGCAGGTCAGCACGCGGCGGCCCAGCCGGTCGGCCCAGTAGGGCACCACGCGTGTGTGCAGCGAGCCGGTGACCGGATCCTCGTCGATGCCGTAACCGGGGGCGAAGTAGCGGCTTGTGACGTCCGCGCCCCCTTCCCCGCCGGCGGCGGTGACGGCGAGCGAGCCGCCGGGCAGGGCGGCGATGCGGCCCTGGTCGGGCGTGAGCGCGGCCACGCGCTCCGCGCTGTCGAGCACCGCAATCAGCCCGAGGGAGTCGAGCACCCGTTGGGGTGCCACCCCGAGCGCCGCCTCCACCTCCGGCGGCGCGGGCACCTCGGCGTAGCGCCTGGCCGGGAAATCCAGCTCGATCCCGTCGTCGGTCACCGCAGCGGTCAGCACGCCGGACCGGGTATGGTAGCGGAACGGGCCGGGGTGGCCCTGCTGCGCCAGGATCAGGCTGGTGGCCAGCGTGGCGTGGCCGCATAGGTCGATCTCGACGGTGGGCGTGAACCAGCGCAGCCGCCAACCGTCCGCCTCGGGCACGGCAAACGCGGTCTCGCTCAGGTTGTTCTCGGCCGCGATGCGCCCCATCAGCGCCTCGGGCAGCGGGGCGGGGGGCAGCACCACGGCGGCCGGGTTGCCGGCAAACACGCGATCGGTGAAAGCGTCCACCACCCAGTACGGCAGCGCCATCAGCCGGCGGCCATGACGGGGGTGGAGACCTGCTCGATCACCGCGCAAAGCTCATCGACCACCGCGGCCACCAGCGCCTCATCCTCCGCCTCGGCCATCACGCGGATCAGCCGCTCCGTGCCGCTGGGACGCAGCAGCAGCCGGCCGGTGCCGGCCAGGCGTGCCTCCACGTCGCGCGCGGCCTGCATCACGCGCGGGTCGGCTAGGGGCTGGCCGCCGGCGAAGCGCACGTTGCGCAGCTTTTGCGGCAGCGGGGTGAAGCGGCGGCATACGGCGCTGGCCGGCCGGCCCTCGGCCATGACGGTGGCCAGAACCTGAAGTGCAGCCACCAGGCCGTCGCCGGTGGTGGCGAAGTCGGACAGGATCATGTGGCCGGACTGCTCGCCGCCGAGGTTGATGCCGGTCTCGCGCATGCGTTCCATCACGTAGCGGTCGCCCACCTGCGTGCGGACCACCCTTCCCCCGCACTTGCCGAGGGCCTCTTCCAGCCCGTAATTGCTCATCACGGTCGCCACGAGCGTCTGGTCGGCGCGCCTGCCCTGGCGCAGGAACTCACGCGCGGCGATCTCCATCACTTCGCCGCCCTCGACGAGTTCGCCGTTTTCGTCGCACAGAAGCACGCGGTCGGCGTCGCCGTCGTGGGTGATTCCGATGCCCGCGCCCGTCTGC
>CAXUGD010000533.1:0-2073 GCA_964250355.1 uncultured Acetobacteraceae bacterium
GTCGAGAAAGATGGCGGCCAGCAGGTGCCCGCCAGCGCCGCCCGGGCCGGCGCTGGTGGGCCAGGCCAGGCTCCGGTGAGTCATGGACAGCACGCTGGCCGATGCCGGCACGGCCAGCGCCAGCGCAAGGAGCCGCAGCACCGGGTGGCTCAGCCCGCGCCGGCTGGCGATCCGCCACGCCCAGGCCAGCATGGCAAGCCCGGGCAGCCCGCCCGCTAAGCCGAAACCTTGCAGGCAGAAGTCGGCGAGCACGGAGCCCAGCGGGCCGCCCAGGTTGGTGGCGTGCTGCGAAGTCGCCGTGTTCAGCGACGGGTCGCGCGGGTTGTAGGTGGCCAATGCCACTAGCAGCGCGATGCCGGCCAAGGCGAGGGCGAAGCCCGAGAGCTCGGCCAGCCGGCGCCCCACCAGCGCGCGTATGGCTGGAGAGGCGAGGCGGCGCGAGGGCGCCCGTCCGGTCAGCAGCCGGCCTTGCGCGGCAGAGGCCATGTGTCACTCCAGACGAGGCGGTTCAGGTCAGGCGTGAACCATACGCCACAACCGGCTGGCCCAAAACCCTTCCTGTGCCGCCGGCGCGCCCGGCGAGAGGCTACTGGATCTGGTCCTGCGCGTCCTGGCTGCGGTCGTCCTTCTTGGTTTTGCCCTTGGTTTCCTTGATGTGCCACAGCAGGTCGTACTCGGTGGCGGAGTATTTCTGCGGGCCGCCCCCGATGCTCACCGACAACGGCAGCTTGGCTGCCTTATAGACGGCCAGGATGGCGTTCTCGGCCGCCAGCACCTTTTCGTTGCTGATCGCGTCGCCCGGCTTCAATCCGCTCGCAGCGGCCAGCTTGTCGCTGGAGATGGAGGCGTTGCCGTCGAACACCTGCGCATGGAGCTTGGCTGCCACCGTTGTGACCACCGGCACCTGCTTGCCCGTGTCGTTGATGATAAAGGTGACCTCGATATGCTTGCCCCGGCTGGCCATGGAGGTCTTGATGCCGCCGCCCACGCTGGCGTCGCCCAGCACCTTCAGGATCCGGTCCTGGTCGGCCACGATGTCGTCCCGCGTCACCGTGCTGCCCTTGTGCTCCTGGATGGCCGCGTAGAGCGTTTCCACGGGCACCGTCTTGCTGCCGGTGATGGTGACCTTATCGACGACGTAGCTGCTCTCGGCGGTGGCGGCCCCGCTGGCCAGCACGGCCGCGGCGCATAGCAGCGCGCCCAATGTTCTTGTCATGGGTCCCGGTCCTTTCCATCCTGATGCGTGATGCATCGCATATGATGCGCTTGCGTCAAGGCGGGCGGTTTCAGGGGCGCGGTACCAGCCCGTGCAGCAGAACGGCCGCGGCCTGGGCCACGTTCAGGCTCTGCACCGCGCCGGAGCCGGCGATCCGCACCTCGCGCCGGCAGGCGGCCAGCACGGGGGCCGAGACGCCGTCTTCCTCGCTGCCCAGCACCAGCGCCACCGGCCGGTCGCGCGGCATCTCGTCCAGCGCCAGCGCCCCCGGCCGCAGCGTGGCCGCCACCGTGCGGTACAGCGGCCCCAGCGCCTGCAGCAGCGCGGGCAGCGCGCGCGTGCGGAACAGCACCAGCTCCTCCATCGCCCCGTGGGCGGTGCGGTTGGCGGCGTCCGAGGGCAGGGCGGCGCCGGCCACGTGGTGGATCACCAGCGTGCGGACGCCGAAAAACGCGGCGCTGCGCGCGATGGCGCCCAGGTTATGCGGGTTGCCGATGCCGTCCAGGATCAGCAGCAGCGCCTCGCGCGGCACGGCGGCCGCCTCCAGCACGGGCACGGTCCGCGCGCGCGCCACCACGGCAATGCCGCCATGGTGCGGGGTGCCGGCGGCGCGTGCCATCTCGTCGGGCGGCAGCAGGCGATAGGGCACGCGCCGGCGTGCCAGCGCGGCGCAGCACGGCCCGGCAGTGCCGCGCGCCGCCGCCGGGTAGTATAGGCGCAACGCCGCCTCCGGCCGGCGCCTGAACAGTGCGGCCACCGCGTTGGCGCCGCAGATCGTGGCGGTCTGCATGGGCGGCGGCATCCGCCGGGAGGAGGCCAGTGTCAACGATCGCCCCCCCGCCGCCGCCCATGCAGAC
>CAXUGD010000534.1:0-2065 GCA_964250355.1 uncultured Acetobacteraceae bacterium
CAGCGTGAACGGCCCGGACGGTCGCCAGCCGCGCAGCCGCGCCCACAGCGCACCGGCCACGATCATCTGGAACGCGGCGTAGATGCCGATCACCGCGAAGCTAACGACCGTGGCCACGACGTTCTGGAACACGATGCCCAGCAGCAGTATGGCCGAGGCGACCAGGCCCGACAGCGCCAGGGCGCGGGCGGGCACGTGCGTGCCGGCCGAGAGTGCGGCCAGCCAGGCGCTGCCGGCGATCATCTCGTCGCGCGCATAGGCATAGACCAGCCGGCTTGCGGCCGCCTGCAGGCTGAGGATGCAGGACACGAACGAGACCATGACCACCAGCACCACCAGTCTGGCGCCCCAGGGGCCGAAGGCCGCCATCAGCACCAGCCCGATCGGGTTGGCTTCCTGGCCGGAGACGACGCGGCCGATATCGGGCAGGGCAAGGATCAGCGCCAGACAGACGAAGACGGACGCCGCCATGCCGACATAGATGGTGGTGCGCATGGCGCGCGGCACGGCCAGCCCCGGGTTGGGCGTCTCCTCGGCCACGTCGCCGCAAGCCTCGAAGCCGTAGCAGGTGAACAGCCCGACGATGGCGGCGGCCAGGAAGGCGGGTGCGTAGCTGCCGCCCTGCGCTGCGCCCCATGGCTGCAGCACCACGCCCAGAGGCTGGTGCCGTTGGAAGACCAGCAGGTAGCCCCCGACGGCGAGCGCGCCCAGGATCTCGCAAGCGAAGCCGAACATGGCCACGCGCGCCAGCACCCGCGTGCCGGCCAGGTTGATGAGGGTGGAGAGCGCCACGATGGCGATTGCCAGGCCGGCGGTGCTGCCCGGCGTGGCCCGCAGACCGAGCAGGGGGGCGATGAACGGCGTGGCACCGGCAGCGACGGCCGCGATGCTGGTGAACAGCGCCCAGCCGTACACCCAGCCCGCCATCCAGGCCCAGCGCTTGCCCACCAGCCGCCGTGCCCAGGGATACAACCCGCCGGCAATGGGGAATTGCGAAACCACCTCGCAGAACGTCAGGCAGACGACGAACTGGCCCACGGCCGCAATGAGGTACCACCACACCATGGGCGGCCCGCCGGCTGCCATGCCGACCGCGAACACCGAATAGACGCCCACGACCGGCGACAGGTAGGTGAAGCCCAGGGCGAAGTTCTGCCACAGCGACATCGAGCGTTCGAACTGCGCGGTGTAGCCCAGCGCGCGGAGCTGTTCGGCATCCGCATCGTGCACGGGCGGCTGGTCTGGCATGACGGCGCTCTGTCTGTGGCGGCGCGCACCATCGCAGGCGACGTGGCGGTTGCCCATCCCGCGCGGGCGTTCAGGGATGCAGCACCCGCGTGTAGGCGCTCACCGGCGCCGGCGCCCCGATCACGCCGGCGGCCTGCAGGAAGGCCGCGAAACGGGCGTAACCGGCACTGTCGAGTGCGGCCATGTCGGTGGCGAAATACGGGACCGTCGCAAGCCAGGACCGATGGTCCAGCGCGTCATCCAGGCCGGGATGACCCTGCGCGACGGCGGCCCAGCTTTCGGCCGGATGGGCGCGCAGGTAGGCGGCGCCGCGCTCGGTGGCGCGCAGGAAGCCAAGGAGCCGCGTGTCGTTCGCCATGTCCGCGCGCACGGCAAGGATCAGCTCGTCGAACGGCGGTACGCCGTGGGTTTCGTAGTCGAAGCGCAGCGGGGTGGCGCCGTGCGCCTGCAGCTCCAGCGTTTCCACGTTGCGATAGACGGTGACGGCATCGACTTGGTGCGAGAGCAGGGCCACGCTCAGCTGCTCGCCCAGCTGCACCACCTTCACGTCGGCGAAAGAGAGGCCGGCGGAGCGCAGCATGGCGCCCACCATGGCGCGTTCGGCGGCACCCGAGCCGGTGCCGATGCGCTTGCCGCGCAGGTCGCCGAGCCGGGCGATGCCGCTGCCCTCTAGGGCGACCAGGGTGGAGAGCGGGCGGTCGATCAGCGCGCCGATGCGGACCAGGGGCAAGCCGGCGGCCACCTGCTGCAGGAATTGCGGCTCGTCGGTCAGCGCGATGTCGCCCTGGCCGGCCGCGACCAGCTTGGGCGGCATCGT
>CAXUGD010000535.1:0-2063 GCA_964250355.1 uncultured Acetobacteraceae bacterium
CACCCACACCCTTGCCCGCCCGATGTTGGACACCGATGGCCGTCGGCGCGCCGTGGTGCGCGCCCGCGCGCCGCTGCGCCTGGGGCTGGCGGGCGGCGGCACCGACCTGCTCAGCTATTCCAGCCAGCATGGCGGCGCCGTGCTGAACGCCACCATCGACCGTTTCGCCTTCGCCTCCATCCGCACGCGGGACGACGCGCAGGTCCATTTCGAAGCCTGCGACCTGGGCCGCGAGGAGACGCACGACGCGGCCCCCACCCTGCCGGACAGCACGCTGCTGCTGCACCGCGGCGTGTACGAACGCATGGTGCGCGAGTACAACGACAGCCGCCCGCTCGCCATCAGCGTCACCACGGCGGTGGATGCCCCCATGGGATCGGGCCTCGGCTCCTCCTCCGCGCTGGTGGTGGCCCTGATCGAGGCCTACCGCACCTATCTCGACCTGCCGCTGGCGCGCTACGACGTGGCGCACCTGGCCTATGAGATCGAACGTGTGGATCTGGGCCTGGCCGGCGGACGGCAGGACCAGTATTCGGCCGCGTTCGGCGGCCTGAACTTCCTGGAGTTCCTGCGCGACGGCGAGGTGATCGTGAACCCGCTGCGCTTCTCCGAGGGCGTGGCGCTGGAACTGGAGAGCTCGCTGGTCGTGAGCTTCTCCGGCCAGTCCCGCTCGTCGGACGCCATCATCCGGCAGCAGACGACCGGCGTGGACGCGCATGCGGCGCAGGTGATGGAGGCGATGCACCAGATGCGGCAGGACGCGGTGGACATGAAGCGTGCCATCCTGCTGGGCGACATACCGGCGGTGGCCGCCTTGCTGGAACGCTCGTGGCTGGCCAAGAAGCGCACCGCGCCCGGCGTGACCAACCCCACCATCGAACGGCTGGAGGGCATGGCGCGCGCGGCGGGGGCCATCGGCGCCAAGGTGTCGGGTGCCGGCGGCGGCGGGTTCATGATGTTCGTGGTGCCGACGGAGCGGCGCTACCGGCTGATCAGCGCGCTGGGTGAGCAGGGAGCGATGGCGTATCCGGTGAAGTTTACCGAGCGGGGGAGCGAGACGTGGTCGTTGCGGGCGCAGAGGTAGGAAGCAAGGTCTGCTTTTTTGAAAAAAAGCAGCAAAAAACTTTCATTTTCCGGGATGGAGCTAGCCCCACCGCCCGTCTAAACAAACAAAAGCTTTTTGGTTCTTTTTCTCGAAAAAGAACTGCTCATGCCTAACCTCCTCTTCATCAGCCACCGCATCCCCTGGCCGCTCAACAAGGGCGAGAAGATACGCGGCTGGAACCTGATCGCCCACATGCGCGCCATCGGCTACGCCGTGCATTTGGGCTGCGTGGTCGATGATCCGGCCGACATGGCGCATGTGGCCCGGCTACGCGAAGTCTGCGCCAGCGTCGGCGCTTTTCCGATCGACAGGCGGCGGCAGAAATACCGCGCGCTGCTGCACGCTCGCCCTGGCCGCCCGCTGATGCCGGATTTCTACACCGCACCCGCATTGCAGCGTTGGGTGGACGAGATGGTTGCGCGGGTGCCGATGGACGTCGTGTACATCTACTCGGTCGCCATGGCGCCCTATGCGCTGCACATGAACCACCCCAACACGATACTCGATGCGCAGGACATCGATTCGGAGAAATGGGCCGAGTACGCGCGCACCGCCGCGTTTCCCATGCGCCTCGTGTGGGCGCGCGAGGGGCGCACGCTGCTCGCCTATGAACGCCGTGCTGCCGCCGCGTGCCGCTGGACGTTCTTCGTCTCGGACCCTGAAGCCGCGCGTTTCCGCGAACTGGCGCCGGAGGTGGGGCCGCGCGTGGTGGCGGTGGAAAACGGCGTCGATCTGGACCGTTTCTCGCCCGACCACGGCACTGCCTGGCCGTTTGGCGAGCCCGGCCCGTGCCTGGTGTTCACCGGCAACATGGATTACTGGCCCAATGCCGACGCGGTCACCTGGTTCGCGCAGGAAGCGATGCCGCTGCTGCGCGCCCGCGTGCCCCCGCTGCGCTTCTGGATCGTGGGCGCCAACCCCGGCCCGGCCGTGCGCGCGCTGGGCGCCCTGCCCGGCG
>CAXUGD010000536.1:0-2059 GCA_964250355.1 uncultured Acetobacteraceae bacterium
CGCCCGCTTCGGCTGGGGACCGCGGCAGGTCGGCTTCGTGTTCTTCTTCGTCGGCATCGTCGCCGCCGCGGCTCAGGCCGGGCTGACCGGCCGGCTGTCACGCCGCTTCGGCGCGACCGCCATGCTGGCCGCCGGCATGGCGCTGGCCGTCTGCGCCGCCGCCCTGCAGCCGCTGTCCACCGGCTTCGTGGTCACCACCGGTTTGTTCATCGTGCAGGCGTTCGGCGTGTCGATCGCCTTCCCGAACGTGTCGGCCCTGCTGTCGCGCACCTCCGACCCCGACCACCAGGGTCAGATGATGGGGCTGAACACGGCCGCGGCCGCGCTGGCGCGGGTGATCGGGCCGCTCGCCGGCCAACTCGCCTTTTCATCGCTGGCGCCGGACGCGCCTTTTCTGCTCGGCGCTGCCATCCTGCTGCCCGCCATCCTGCTGCCGCTGGCGGCCAAGCGCGCCCGCAACCGTGCCAGACCCGCTTGATCAAACCCCGGAGAAACGCCGCTGTGAGCCAGACCGACTACGAACTCCGCACGCTGATCACCGGCTCCGGCCAGTTGCGGCTTTCATTCCAGGAACAGCACCTGCCGGCGCCGGGGGACGGCGAGGTGGTCGTGGCGATGCGCGCAGCCCCCATCAACCCGTCCGATCTCGGCCTGCTGGTAGGCGCCGCCGACCTCGGCACGGCCCGGACGGAGGGGGACGGCTGGACCCGCACGCTGACCGCGGAGGTACCGCCAGGCCTGCTGCCCTACATGGCGGGCCGGCTCGGCCAGTCCTTCCCGGCCGGCAACGAGGGCGCCGGCACGGTGGTGGCGGCGGGCCCGGGTCGGGACGCGCAGGCGCTGATGGGGCAGACCGTGGCGCTGCGGACCGGTACCACCTACGCCCGCAAGTGCCTGGCCCGCGTGCGTGACGTACTTCCGCTGCCGCCCGGGACTGACGCTGCCGACGGCGCCGCTGCCTTTGTCAACCCGCTCACCGCGCTCGGCATGGTGCATACGATGCGCGCCGAGGGCCACACGGCGCTGGTCCACACGGCCGCCGCCTCCAACCTGGGCCGCATGCTGGTCCGGCTCTGCCGTGAGGAGGGTGTGGCGCTGGTCAACGTGGTGCGCCGGCCTGAGCAGGCCGCAGCTTTGCGCACCGAGGAGGGCGCCGAGCACGTGTGCGACAGCAGTGCCCCCGATTTCCGCGACCGGCTGGTGGACGCCTTGCGCGCCTCCGGCGCCACACTGGCCTTCGACGCGGTGGGCGGCGGCCCGCTCGCCGATACGCTGCTCGCGGCGATGGAGACGGTCGCCAGCACCGGACAGCCTTACAGCCGCTACGGATCGTCCGGGCGCAAGCAGGTCTATATCTACGGCATGCTCGACACCGGGCCCACGATCCTGTCCCGCAGCTACGGCCTGTCCTGGGGCTTGTCCGGCTGGCTCGTCACGCACTGCCTGGAGCGCGCCGGGCCGGAGGTGGCAGCCGCCTTTGCCGAGCGGGTGCGCGCCGGGCTGCGGACCACCTTCGCCAGCCACTACACGCGCACGGTCTCGCTGCCTGAGCTGCTGGACGCCGACGTGCTGCGCGGGACGGCGCGCAAGGCGACGGGCGAGAAAGTCCTCGTAGATCCGAGCCGGGATGGCTGAACCGCACCGCGCCGGGTCGCGCCGTACTGGGACGGTGTGCCGGGCGTGCTGACCCGGCTGCTGATCGCCAACCGCGGCGAGGTCGCCATACGCGTCGCGCGTGCGGCCGCCGAACTCGGTTTGCACAGCACGGCGGTATTCGCCGAGGACGACCGCCACGCGCCGCACGTGACCGCGGCCGACGCGGTGCTGCCGCTCGGCGCGTCTGGACCTGCCGCCTACCTCGATATCGCGCGGTTGGTGGCGGTGGCGCGGGAGGCGGGCTGCGACGCTGTCCATCCCGGCTACGGCTTCCTCAGCGAGAGCGCGGCGTTCGCTCGCGCCTGCGGGGCGGCCGGCTTGGTCTTCGTGGGACCGTCGCCGGCCGCACTCGACCTGCTCGGCGACAAGGCGGCCGCGCGCCGCCTTGCCGTCTCCTGCGGGG
>CAXUGD010000537.1:0-2058 GCA_964250355.1 uncultured Acetobacteraceae bacterium
GTCTCGGTCCTGATTGCATCGGACCTCACGCGCGGCACCGGCCGGTTCAACCTGTGCATGGGCATGCTGGGCCTGGCCGTGGGCGCGGCGGCCTCCGTCAGCAACCTGGCCGGCGGCTGGCTCGCTGGCCGCTCGGTCGGGTGGGCCTTTGCAGCATTGGCGGCGGCCGGCGCGGCAGGCGCCCTGGCCGCTGCCCGTATGCCGGAAACCCGGGCGGACCATGGGGACGCCTGATTGTCACGGCCGCCGCGGCGAGGCAGTTTGCCCGCCGGCAACGGTCAGGCAGCGCACATGGTTGAGGAATGGTCGCCCAGGCAGGCATGGGACGCAGTGCTGCACGACCCCGGCACCCAGCTCATCGACGTGCGGACGGAGGCCGAGTGGCAGCATGTGGGCCGGCCCGACCTGGGCCAGGCCGGCAAGCAGCCGGTGCTGCTCTGCTGGCAGTATCCGACCGGCGCCGTGAACCCCGGCTTTATCGAGGGCCTCCGCGCCGCCGGCCTGCAACCGGATCAGCGCCTGCTGTTCCTGTGCCGCAGCGGCGTACGCAGCCTGGCGGCCGCAGAAGCGGCCCAGGCCGCGGGCTTCGCCGCCAGCGTCAACGTGCGGGAAGGCTTCGAGGGCCACCCGGACGCACGCGGCCGCCGCGGTATCACCGGCTGGAAAGCCGACGGGCTGCCGTGGACGCCATAGCGCCTTAACGCAGGTAGGCCACCTTCAGCACCACCATCCACGGGTAGCGCGTATCCAGAATTTTGCCGTCGGGACCGGTCAGCAGTCCGGTGTCGCCGACCGGCACGTGCTTCATCGTCACTGCATCGTCCACATTGCCGCCCACCACGCTCAGCTCTCCGGGCGCCTTCTGCACCACGATGTCGCAATGGCCGGGAAACGGGGCGGCGGTGGGCAGGTCGGCAAAGGTCAGCACCGCCGAACGGCCGCGCCCGAGGCAGATGATGTCGCCGGGCAGCGGTGCCAGGCTGGCGGGCGCGTAGGCCCGCAAAACCTTCGTGGTCCCCGAGGCGGCAGCGTTGATGTAGGTGGAGTGGTTGGGCGAGTAGGGAAAGTCGGGCCCCGCCCCGGCAATGCGCATGACGTACGAGATGAAGGTGGCCGACCAGGCGAACGCGCTGTCGCGCCTCGCCTCGAAAACCGTGCCGTTCTCGTCGTGCATGCCGGTCCAGGCCACCTCGCGCTCGCCAGGGTCCTGGCCGATCCACCAGTACTCGCCCACGCGCTGCCACAGCCCGGGCTCGCGCTCCGGCTTCTGGTCGGCCGGCGGGATCGGCCGCGTCTCCGGCGGGTCGTCATCCACCGGCTGGCCGAACAGCCGCCACTCGCGGAGTGCGATGGCCACCGCGTCCGCACGCGAGAACGGCTCCCACTGCGCCGAGGCGAACGGCGGCACGTGATCGTCGATCACCTCCGGACCGTGGCTGGCCGGCATCTGGGTGACCGGGCTGACGCCGACCGTGGCCTTGGGCGGCGGCGGCGGGGCAGCGCAGCCGGCGAGCGTAAGCCCCGCGGCCAGGCTAGCAGCGAGTCTTGCGCGGCTTGGGGTCGTAGCCGGCCAGGCCTGGCACCCCATAGCCCGGCACCACCAGGTTCTCCAGGTCCTCGCCATCCGGCTCACGGCCGAACCACTGCTTGGACAGGCGTGCCACCGTGCCGTTTATCTTTAAGCACCGTAAGGCGTCCTCCATCTCGTCGCGCAGCTCGGCGTCAGCCCGGCGCACGGCGGCACTCTCATGCGTGCGCGTTTCCGGCAACGAAAGCCCGGCGCTGAAGTTTGCGTCGCGGCTGGCCACGTAGTCCTGCACCGGGCTGCCGCTGAGGCTGGCATCGGCTTCGTGGTGCACCACGCTGGCCGCCGCCTGCACGCCGCTGGCCACCGGCAGCACCGTGAAGCCGTAGCGCTGCGCGTTGCGCTCGGCCCATTCGGCATAGGGGCTGTCCGCGCGCATGGCCACCCGGCGGCCGCGCAGGTCGGCCAGCGTGCGCCCCCCCGGGCCCGGGGGCGCGCCCCACACGCGCGCCCCCCCCCCCAGACCCTGAGGC
>CAXUGD010000538.1:0-2057 GCA_964250355.1 uncultured Acetobacteraceae bacterium
TCGCCGGAGGCGCCCGAAGGGCTCGATCTTGAGGGCGAGACGCCGGGGCAAGCACCCTGCGACAGCAAAGAGGGACAACGCCCTTGGTAGCGACTTGGCCGTCACCGCCCTGCGCGCGCCACCTCGTGGATGAAGGCGAGCTTCTCGACCACGTGCGCCGACAGGATGAAGGGGTAGAGGTCCGGCTGTCCCATGGAGCGGTTGAGACTGTTCACGGCAAAAGCGAGGGGTAGCCAGGTTTCGACCAGGCTGGCCATGTCGGCCTCGCGATAGGGGTCGAAGGTGATGTCGGCCTGCAGGGCGGGGTCGCGGGTCAGCTTGGGGTGGATGGAGATGCCGAACGAGGCCGCCATCTCCAGCGTGTCGATGATGTGGAGGTAGTGCGCCCAGGTTTCGGCGAAGTCCTCCCACGGGTGGCTGGTGGCGTACAGGCTGACGAAATGGGCCTGCCAGCCGGGCTTGTGCGGGCGGCCGTAATGGTTCTTCAGGGCCTGGGCGTAGTCTTCCCGCTCGTCGCCGAACAGCTGGCGGAAGCGGTCGAGGAAGGGGCTGCCGCGCACCAGCAGGTCCCAGTAGTGGTGGCCGATCTCGTGGCGGAAATGGCCGAGCGGGGTGCGATACAGCTCTCCCATTTGCTCGCGCATGCGCTCGCGCTCGGCATCGCTGCCCTCCTTCAGCGCGATGGTGATCAGGCCGTCGTCGTGGCCGGTCAGTATCTTCGGCTGGGTGGGCGTCTCGGCCAGGAAGTCGAAGGCCAGGCCGTGCGCCGGGTCTTCGGCGCGGGTGGCGAGCGGCAGGCGGAGGCGGATCAGCGTGTAGATCAGCCGATGCTTGGCCGCCTCCAGCGCGCGCCAGCGTGACAGCCGGGCGGGGTCCGACAGGTCGGGGATGATGTGGTTGTGGCGGCAGGCGGCGCACAGCGCGTCGCCGCTGTCGGTCGGGATCAGCCAGTTGCAGGCGTCGTGCCCGGCATTGGTGCAGAACCGCCACTCCTCCACCCCGTCCGCGTCGCGCCAGGCCAGCCCCTCCGGCTCCAGCGCGCGCATGCAGGCGGTGGCGGGGTCGTAGCCGAGCCGCCGCCCGCAGCTTTCGCAGCGTGTGTTCTCGAAATACAGGGTCTGCCCGCAACTGGGGCATTTGAAGAGGCGCATGATCCGTCCAGTTCCGCTTCGGGTCGTGGCCGCAACGCAAGAACGCGTGCCGGTTTGCCCGTAGGCCCAGCCGGCCGCTAGGAGCGGGGCGCGGTTCTTGCTACCAGGGCGCCATGACCCTGCACGTGGCGCTGACGCACCGTACCAGCTACCGATACGACCGGCCGGTGGCGCTGGGCCCGCAGGTCATCCGCCTTCGCCCGGCCCCGCACGCGCGCACGCCGGTGGTATCGTACTCGCTGCGCGTAGAACCGGCGCAGCACTTCCTGAACTGGCAGCAGGACCCGCAGGCCAACTTCCTGGCACGCGTGGTGGTGCCGGAGCGGACACGCCACTTCGAGGTGACGGTCGATCTCGTGGCCGACATGGCGACGATCAACCCGTTCGACTTCTTCCTGGAGCCGAAGGCCGAGACCTGGCCCTTCTTCTACGATCCGGTGCTGGAGGGAGAGCTGGCACCCTTCCGCCGGCTGGATCCGCCCGGCCCCAGGCTGGCGGCGCTGCTGGCGGACATACCGCGCACAAGCCGGCGCACGATCGACATGCTGGTGGAGCTGAACGGGCGCGTGCAGGCGCTGGTCGCCTACATCGTGCGCCTGGAGCCGGGCACCTGGACGCCCGAGCAGACGCTGGGCGAGGGGCGCGGCTCGTGCCGGGACAGTGCCTGGCTGCTGGTGGCCGTGCTGCGGCACCTGGGATTTGCGGCGCGCTTCGTCTCCGGCTACCTGATCCAGCTGGTGGCCGACGAGGCGCCGCTGGTGGGCCCGGCGGGCCCGGCGGCGGATTTTACCGACCTGCACGCCTGGGCGGAGGTGTACCTGCCGGGCGCCGGCTGGATCGGGCTGGACGCGACCTCGGGCCTGCTGGCCGGCGAGGGGCACATCCCGCTGGCGGCCAGCCCGGACC
>CAXUGD010000539.1:0-2036 GCA_964250355.1 uncultured Acetobacteraceae bacterium
GCGCTGCTGACCGAGTCCGGCATCGCCAGCAGCGCGCGCGCGCTGCTGGCGCAGGCCGCAGCGCAGGCGGTCCTGGTCACCCGCTCCGAACGCGGCATGACGCTGGTGGAGCGGTCGGGCGAGGTCACCTCCGTGCCGGCGCGGGCGCGCGAGGTGTTCGACGTGTCGGGCGCCGGCGACACGGTGATCGCGACGCTCGCCTTGGCCTACGCGAGCGGTCGCACGCTGGCGCAATCCATGCACATCGCCAATGCAGCGGCGGGCGTGGTGGTCAGCAAGCTGGGCACGGCCACGGCGGACCTCGCCGAGGTGATGCACGAGCTGGCCGCGCAGAGCGAGGCGCTGGGCGGGCCGGCGATGGCCGGCTTGCAAACCCTGGAGGCCACGCGCGGCCTGGTGACGCGCTGGCGCGAACAGGGGTTGCGCGTGGGGTTCACTAACGGCTGCTTCGACATCCTGCATCCCGGCCACGTTTCGCTGCTGGCCGCGGCACGGCAGACCTGCGACCGGCTGGTCGTGGCACTGAATACGGACGAGAGCGTGCGCCGGCTGAAGGGCCCCACGCGGCCGGTAAACGCGCTGGCGCAGCGCGCGCAGGTGATGGCGGCGATCCGGTACGTCGATTGCGTGCTGGGCTTTGCCGAGGACACGCCGCTGGAGGCGATACGCGCGCTGGTGCCCGACGTGCTGGTGAAGGGGGCCGATTACAGCGTGGACCAGGTGGTGGGTGCCGATGTGGTGCTGGCCGCCGGCGGCCGGGTGGTGCTGGCCGAGCTGGTGGCCGGGCAATCGACCACCGGCATCATCGCCAGGGCAGGCGGCGAACGGGTGGCCGCACCGGCGGGGTCAGAATAGCAGGAGCACGAACAGGATCATCAGCAGGTCGCCGGCGATCACGCGCAGTCCCAGCCCGCCGCGGCCGGCAACCCACAGCACCGCCGCCCCCAGCACGCCGGCGGTGCTGACGCCGAACAGCAGCAGCCTGACCAGCACCAGGCGGCGCGTCTTGCGGCGTTGCGCGACAAGAAAGGCCTCCCCGTCCGGCTCGCCGGGGGTCTCGACGCTGGGCGAGGGGTCTGACGGCGGCTCTTGCTCGGGCGGCATGGCAGGTCCGATGGTGGGGCGGACGCGCCGCGAATTGACTTGGGATCGGTCAAACCGGAACATCCCCTCTTTGCTGCACCGCCGCAAGCACCTGTATCGAAACCGAAATCAACCACGCCCGCGGAGAAGCCCGCCCGCCATGATACCCGCCTTGATGCCCACCTACGCACGCGCCGACCTGGCCTTCGACCACGGCGAGGGCGCCTGGCTGGTGACCGCCGACCGCCGGCGCTTCCTCGATTTCGGCGCCGGCATCGCGACCAGCTCGCTGGGCCACGCGCATCCGCACTTGGTGGCGGCCATCGCCGGGCAGGCGGCGCGCGTGATGCACGTGAGCAATCTCTATCGCGTGCCCGGCGCCGAGGCGCTGGCGCAGCGTTTTGTGGACGCGACGTTCGCCGATAGCGTGTTCTTCTGCAACTCGGGCGCCGAGGCCAACGAGGGCATGGTGAAGATGATGCGCCGGGCGATGGCAGCGCGCGGCATGCCGGAGCGCACCCGCGTGATCTGCTTTTCCGGCGCGTTCCACGGCCGCACGCTGGCCATGCTGTCGGCCACCGGCAACGCGAAGTACCTCGATGGCTTCGGGCCGCCGGTGGACGGGTTCGACCACGTGCCGTTCGGCAACCTGAACGCGCTTCGCCAGGCCATCATGCCCGAGACCGCCGGCATCCTGGTCGAGCCGATCCAGGGCGAGGGCGGGGTGCGGGTGGCGGACGCCGACTTCCTGCGCGGCCTGCGCGCAGCCTGCGACGAGTGGGGCCTGCTGCTGGCGTTCGACGAGGTGCAATGCGGCATGGGGCGCACCGGCACGCTGTTCGCCTACCAGCAGTCCGAGGTCGAGCCGGACGTGCTCTCGGCCGCCAAGGGGATCGCCGGCGGCTTCCCGATGGGCGCTATTCTGGCGCGCGAGGACGTGGCGCGGCACCTGA
>CAXUGD010000540.1:0-2025 GCA_964250355.1 uncultured Acetobacteraceae bacterium
GAGGACGCGGCCCTGCGGCTTGCACGGCTGAAGGCGCAGGGTGTGGACCGGCCCGGCGCCGTGGTGATCGGCTGCGACCAGATCCTCGTCTGCGAGGGAAGCTGGTTCGACAAGCCGCCCGACCTGGCGGCGGCCCGCACCCAGTTGCAGGCCCTGCGTGGCCGGCCGCACACGCTGGCCACCGCCACCGCCGCCTGGCAGGATGGATGCGAGCTGTGGCGGTACACGGCCGCGCCGGTGCTGCACATGCGCGCCTTCAGCGATAGCTTTCTGGATGCCTACCTGCGGGCCGAGGGCGAGGGCGTGCTGGGGAGCGTCGGTGCCTATCGGCTGGAAGGGCTGGGCCAGCACCTGTTCCAGTCTGCCGATGGCGAGCCTGGGGCCATACTGGGCCTGCCCATGCTGCCGCTGCTGGCTTTCCTGCGCTCCTGCGGTATCGTCCCGGCTTGAGACAGGGTGGGCGTGAGCAATGGCGGCAAGCAAAGTGTTCCCCGACGCGACACAGGCCCTGGCGGGCCTGCTCCGCGATGGGATGACGATCATGTCGGGCGGCTTCGGCCTGTGCGGCGTGCCCAACGCGCTGATCCGGGCGATCCACGCCAGCGGAGTGACGGGGCTTACCATCATCAGCAACAACGCAGGCATCGACGGCGCCGGGCTGGGCGTGCTGCTGGAGAGCCGGCAGGTGACGAGGATGGTCAGTTCCTACGTGGGCGAGAACAAGGAGTTCATGCGCCAGTACCTGGCCGGCGAGCTGACGGTCGAGTTCAACCCGCAGGGCACGCTGGCCGAGCGCATCCGCGCCGGTGGCGCAGGCATCCCCGCCTTTTTCACCCAGACCGGCGTGGGCACGCAGATCGCCGAGGGCAAGGAGGAGCGCGCCTTTGGCGGCCGACGCTACATCATGGAGACCGGGCTGAAGGCCGACCTGGCCATCGTGCATGCCTGGCGCGGCGACACGGAGGGCAACCTCGCCTATCGGATGACGGCACGCAACTTCAACCCGCCCATGGCGACCGCCGCCCACGTGACGGTGGCCGAGGTGGAGGAGCTGCTGGAGGCGGGCGCCATCGACCCCGACCACGTCGTGACCCCGGGGATCTTCGTCAAACGCCTGATCGCGCTTTCGCCCTACGAGAAGGGCATCGAGCAACGCATCACCCGCCCACGCCCGGGCAGCCTGGCCGAGACCGTAGGAGCCTGACGCCCATGCCCTGGACCAGAGACGAGATGGCGGCCCGGGCCGCGCGCGAGCTGCAGGACGGCTTCTACGTCAATTTGGGCATCGGCATCCCCACGCTGGTGGCCAACCACATCCCGCCCGGCATGCAGGTGGTGCTGCAGAGCGAGAACGGCATGCTGGGCATCGGCCCCTTCCCCTATGAGGGCGAGGAGGACGCGGACCTGATCAACGCCGGCAAGCAGACGGTGAGCAAGCTGCCGGAGACGAGCTTCTTCGATAGCGCGCAGAGCTTCGGCATGATCCGCGGCGGCCACATCCAGCTCGCCGTGCTGGGCGCGCTGCAGGTAGCCGAGAACGGCGACCTGGCCAACTGGATGGTGCCCGGGAAGATGGTCAAGGGCATGGGTGGTGCCATGGATCTGGTGGCCGGCGTGCAGCGCGTGGTGGTGGCGATGGAGCACACCGCAAAGGGCGAGCCGAAAATCCTGCCTGCCTGCACCCTGCCGCTGACCGGCGCCGGCGTGGTCGATCTGATCGTGACCGACCTCTGCGTCTTCGACGTGGCCCGCCCCGGCCTGACGCTGGTCGATCTGGCGCCCGGGGTGAGCCTGGACCAACTGCGCGCCGCAACCGCCGCCCGCTTCGACGTGCACCCCGACCTTCGACGCCGCACCGCCGCCTGAAAAGATAGCGCCCTTGCGCGCCTTTTGGGCGGCGGCTATACGCCCGGCTCCGCGCGTGGGTTGGTTGCGCGCCTGTGCGCGATGGGGCCGTAGCTCAGTTGGGAGAGCGCCTGAATGGCATTCAGGAGGTCAGGGGTTCGATTCCCCTCGGCTCCACCA
>CAXUGD010000541.1:0-2023 GCA_964250355.1 uncultured Acetobacteraceae bacterium
AACGCAGGGGGTGGCGGCGCGCCTGCAGCCTGGCCCTGCTGGTGCGTGCCGCGGCGGCACCGCGCCCGCCGGCGGCCCCGCTCGTCAGCCCGGTGGCCGGGCCCGTGCTGCGCAGCTTCGGCGCGCCGGGCGATGGCGGCCCGGCTAGCGGTGTCACTTTCGCCGCGCAGGCTGGCGCCGCCGTGAGCAGCCCCTGCCGCGGCCGCGTCGCCTTCGCGGCACCGTTCCGGAGTTACGGGCGGCTGGTCATCCTGCAATGCAGCGGTGCCGACGTGGTCCTGGCCGGGCTGGGCCGGCTGGCCGTCACCCCCGGCCACGCTGTCCGTCAGGGCGAGACGATCGGGCACATGGGCGCCCGGCCCCGCCAGCCTCCCCTCTATCTGGAACTCCGCCGGCACGGCCAGCCGATCGACCCCGCGCCCTTTCTCGGACCGCACCCTGCCTAGTGCGGCTTGCCTAGGTTTAAGTCGCGCTTTCGCCAAGCGTGCGGCACACTATCTAGCAACAGACGTACGCGACCAAGGATCTACGGCATGAAACTCCGCACCGCCCTTCTGCTCGGCGCCGCCTTTGCGGTCGGCATCGAGACCGGCCCCGTCCTGCATCGCGTGCTGCCCGCCCTTCACCTGCAGCGCGCCTATGCGGACGACATGGTCGGCGCGGCGGACGGCCCGCAGGACACCTATCACCTGCTGAACCTGTTCGGCGAGGTGTTCGAGCGCGTGCGTGCCGACTACGTGGCGCCCGTGAAGGACCGCGAGCTGGTGGATAACGCGCTGAACGGCATGCTGACCGGGCTCGATCCGCATAGCAGCTACATGGATGCCAAGCAGTACAAGGACATGCAGGTGACCACCACCGGCAAATACGGCGGGCTGGGGCTGGAGGTGACGTCCGACGAGGGCCTGGTGAAGGTGATCAGCCCGATCGACGACACGCCGGCCGCACGCGCCGGCATGAAGGCGGGCGACCTGATCCTGTCGCTGAACGGCAAGTCCGTCGAAGGCCTGTCGCTGAACGAGGCGGTCGATCAGATGAAAGGCGACGCCGGCACCACCATCACGCTTAACGTTAAGCGTGAGCACATCGACAAGCCGATCGATGTGACCATGACGCGCGAGGTGATCCACATCCAGGTGGTCAAGTCCGCACTGTATGGCGATGTGGGCTACATCCGCATGTCCAGCTTCAACGAGGAGAGCGACACTAAGCTCCGCGCCGCGATTGCCAAGCTGAAGGACCAGAGCCACGGCAACCTGCGCGGGGTGGTGTTCGACCTTCGCAACAATCCGGGGGGCCTGCTGGACCAGGCGGTGGACGTCTGCGAGGATTTCATCCCGGACGGCGAAATCGTGTCCACGCGGGCGCGCCACCCGGAGGACAGCCAGCGCTGGGACGCCAAGGGATCGGACCTGACCGATGGCCTGCCGCTGGTGGTGCTGATCAACGGCGGCTCGGCCTCGGCCAGCGAGATCGTGGCGGGCGCGCTGCAAGACCACCGGCGCGCCGTAATCGTGGGGACGCGCAGCTTCGGCAAGGGCTCGGTGCAGACGGTGATGGCGATGGGCAACGACGGCGCCATCCGGCTGACCACCGCACGCTATTACACGCCCTCCGGCCGCTCGATCCAGGGCCTGGGTATCGCGCCGGACGTGCCGGTGCAGGAGACGCGGGAGGACGAGATACACTACCTGCCGGACCGCGAGGCGGACCTGAACCACGCGCTGAAGAACGAGGGCGGGTCGGCCCCCACCAAGCCGCCGGCGCCGCGCGACGACATCCCCGCCCAGGCCAAGCAGATCGAAGCCAAGCCGCCGGCGAACTGGCCGAAATTCGATCTGGCCAAGCCGGAAACCGATTATCAACTCCAGCAGGGTATCACGGTGGTGAAGGACATGGCCGCAGGGCGCCACGCCGCCCGTTAGGAGTACATGACGACCGCTGCAACAGGGTGTGGGGCCGGCTGGCTCCACCCGCCGCCATGCCCGAAGCTGAGGGCGTGTACCTTACGCCCTCCAGCGCG
>CAXUGD010000542.1:0-2014 GCA_964250355.1 uncultured Acetobacteraceae bacterium
ACGAGGTGCAGCTCGGCTACACCCGCATCGCGGCACCTTTCGACGCGGTCACGACGCCGCGGCTGGCCCGGCTGGGCGAGTACGTGGCGCCCGGCACGGCGCTGATCACGCTGGTGCCGCTGCGCGGCGCCTGGGCGGTGGCCAACTTCCGCGAGGTGCAGATGGCCCGCATGCGCCCTGGCCAGAGGGCGCGCGTGACGGTGGATGCGATCCCCGGCGTGGTGTTCGCGGGCCATGTGGACAGCATCCAGCCCGACAGCCAGGCCCAGGGCTCGGCCACCCCGCCCGACCGGGCCACCGGCAACTTCACCAAGATCGAGCAGCGCATACCGGTGAAGATCGTGCTGGACCCGCGGCCCCCGTTCGACGCGCGCCTGCTGCCCGGCCTGTCCGCCGATGTCGAGGTGGCCGTCTCCGGGGCGTTGCCGTGAGCCTGCTGGCGCCCATCCTCGTCGATCCGCCGCGGGGGCCGGACGGCAAGCCGCAGGGTCCGCCGCCGATCACCGGCCGGCTCGCCTGCGGGTTGCTGGGCGCGATACTGGGCAGCTTCATCTCCAACCTGGCGACCCGTCTGACCGCGTTCTCGGTGGCCGACCTGCGTGGCGGCGTGGGCTACGGGCCGGACGAGGCCTCGTGGGTCAGCGCCGCCTACAACATCGCCGAGATCGCGGTGGTGCCGATGACGCCGTGGCTGGCCGTCGTCATCTCGCCGCGCCGGGCGCTGGCCCTGTTCGCCACGCTGCTGACGGTGGCGGGCGCGCTGTGCCCCTGGGCGGCAGCGCAGGGCTTCACCGCGATCGTCGGCATGCGATTTGTGCAGGGCCTGGGGGGCGGCGCGCTGATCCCGCTGCTGCTGACGACCCTGCTGCGCTTCCTGCCGCTGCACCAGCGGGTGTACGGCTTCGCCATCTACGCCCTGGTGACCGCCAGCACCCCGCTGATCGCCGAGTCGCTCGCCGGCGTGCTGACGGACGTGTACGGCTGGCAGTCGATCTTCTACGCCGGCGCGGCGCTGGGGCCGGTTGTGGTCACGCTGGGGCTGTACGGGCTGCCGACGGAGCCGGTGAAGGCCGAGATGTTCGGCCAGACCGATTACGCGGGCATGCTGCTGCTGGCGCTTGCCACCTCCGTGCTGACGGCGGCCCTGCTGCAGGGGCAGCGGCTGGACTGGTTTTCGTCCCCCTTCATCGACGCGCTGTTCGTCGTGGGCGGCGTGCTGCTGGGGGTTTTCATTGCGGTTGAGCTGACGGTGGACAAGCCGCTGATCGACCTCAGCCTGCTTGGCCGGCGCAACTTCGCGGGCGGACTGGCCATGATCTTCGCCTTTTCCTTCGCCACCCTGATGACCAGCAGCGTGCTGCCCAGCTTCGGCATGGAGGTGCGCGGCTTCCGCGAGCTGCAGGTGGGCCAGATCCTGATCTGGGCGGCGCTGGTGCAGGTGGCCGTGGTAGCCGTGGCACCGCTGCTGGTGCACCGTTTCGAAGCGCGCGTCCTGCTGGGCGTGGGGCTGCTGACCGCGGCGCTGGGCGCCAGGCTGGCCACCTATATCGACAGCGACTGGGTGCTGTCCGACATCCTGCTCTCCCACCTGATGCAGGCCTGCGGGCAGCCGCTGATCATGCTGCCGCTGATCCTGGTCTCCACCGGCACGCTCCAGCCCCAGGACGCGGTCTCGGGCGGCACGCTGTTCAACGTGGTGCGCACGATGGCGGGCACCATCGGCGGCGCGGTCGTGCAGGCCATCCTGGTGGTGCGGGAGCGCGTGCACTCCAACATCATCGCCGAACACCTGGTGGCCGGCGCGCCCGCCACGGTCCAGGCCCAGAGCGCCGGCAACGTCGCGGCGTCCGTCACGCGCCAGGCGACGACCATGGCGGTGGCCGATGCCTATGGCTGGATCGGCACGGTCACCCTGGCGGCCATGCTGCTGGGGCTGGTCCTGCACGACTCCAAGCTTGCCCGGCCGCCGGGGCGGGCGGCGAGACGTTCAGAAATTATACGCGAGTTGCAGCTC
>CAXUGD010000543.1:0-2012 GCA_964250355.1 uncultured Acetobacteraceae bacterium
GTCCCTGGGCTGGCGCAAGGCGCGGTCGCTCGCCTCCCACAGCAGGCGCTCGGACCCGGTGAGCGGCTGCATCGCTGCCTGCGGCTTTTGCGGCGCGCAGGCCGGCAGCGCACGCTCCTCCAGCGCCATCATGCGCCGGCACGCCGGCGGGCGTGAGCGGGCCGGGACTGCGCCGTTTGGCCGATGACTCGCCTTCCCTGTTGCTGCCGCATCGCCTGACCGCCGTTTCCACCCTGGGGGTTGAGGGTTAGAGTGCCGCGATATGGTTGACCCGACGTTAGCGCCTGCCAGCCTCCGCCCGGGCTTGCGCGTCTATGCCATCGGCGACGTGCATGGCTGCCTGGACCAACTGGTGGCCCTGCACTGGGCCATTGCCGCGGACCTGGCTGCCCGGCCGGTAGATGAAAGCGTGCTGATCCACCTGGGCGACTACGTCGATCGTGGGCCGGACAGTGCCGGCGTAATCTGGTTGCTGACCGGCAGCGTCGCCCCTCCGGTGGACCGCCGGGTCGATCTGCAGGGCAACCACGAGGCCATGATGCTGTCGGCCCTGTCCGGCCAGCCCCGGCCGGCCGGGCTGTGGGTGGATAATGGCGGCGACGCGACGCTGGAAAGCTACGGCGTGCCGCACGACGCCCTGCCTGACGAATGGGTGCAGGGCGTGCCGCTGGCCCACCGGCAATGGATGGGCGCGCGTCCGATGACGCATGGCGAGGGCGGCTACCTGTTCGTGCATGCGGGCATCCGGCCAGGACGCAGGATCGTCCGCCAGACCCCGGAAGACCTGCTGTGGATACGCGAACCCTTCCTGTCCAGCCAGGAGCGGCACCCGCTCGTGGTCGTGCACGGCCACACGCCTCACTCTAGCCCGCAGGTCCGGCCCAACCGGATCGGCATCGACACCGGCGCCTTCATGGGCGGCAAGCTCACCTGTGTGATTCTGGAGGAGAACCGGATGAACTTTCTGACAGCTTGACGGCAGGAAACCGTCATCTTTCCTTGCCTGTGGCGGTTGCGGCCGATAGGCATAGGCCGATGTTGGAAGACGAAGCCGCCTTGCCCGATGCCGAGCTGGCCGAGGCGATCCCACGTCTGGCACGTGCCAGCGTTCTGGTGATCGGCGACGTCATGCTGGACCGCTACGTGTTCGGCAGCGTCGCGCGGATCAGCCCCGAGGCGCCGGTTCCCGTTCTGTCGGTGGATCGCGAGCTAGCGCTGCCCGGCGGCGCGGGCAACGTGGTGCGCAACCTGACCGCGCTGGGCGCCGCCGTCGCCTTCGTGTCGGTGGTGGGCGACGACCAGGCCGGCTCGGACCTCACCGGGCTGATCGGCGGCCAGCCGAACGTGGAGCCCTGGCTGCTGGTGCAGGGCGGCCGCTGCACCACCGTCAAGACGCGGTTCATCGCCGCCGGCCAGCAGCTGCTGCGCTCCGACCAGGAGGTGACGGGGGCGGTGCACCCCAAGCTGGCCGAACGCATGCTGCGCATCGCCGGCGACGCGCTGGCCGCAACCAGCGTCACCGTGCTGTCGGACTACCGCAAGGGCATGCTCGCGCCCGCCATCACAGCCGCGGTCATCGATGCCGCGCGGGCGGCGGGCCGGCCGGTCTTCGTGGACCCGAAGTCTCGGGACTTCTCGCACTACCGCGGCGCAACCTGCATCACGCCCAACCTCAGGGAGCTGGCGGCGGCCAGCTCGATGGACGTGGCGGGCGAGGCCGCAATCCTCCGGGCCGCGCGCGCGGTGCTGGCCCGGTCCGAGGCCGCCGCGATCCTGGTCACGCTGTCCGAGAAGGGCATGACCCTCGTCGAGGCGGGCGGCGGGACGCACTCGGTCCCGGCGCGGGCGCGGGAAGTGTTCGACGTTTCGGGTGCCGGGGACACGGTGATCGCCGCGATGGCCCTCGCGCACGCGGCCGGGCGCTCGCTGCCGCAAGCCATGCACGTCGCGAACGCGGCGGCGAGCGTGGTGGTCAGCAAGCTCGGGACCGCCACGGCGGACATCGCCGAGGT
>CAXUGD010000544.1:0-2005 GCA_964250355.1 uncultured Acetobacteraceae bacterium
CACAAATTATGCGTTCTCGGGGTATATGTAGTCCTGCATGGCAGTGTGCAGCGGGCTGATCGCCGGCCGGCCGGCCGACATGAATTCCATGAGCGGCAAGCACTGGCCCTCGTTGGTGGAGGCGTTGATCGTGTAGCTCGTCATGCGGATCAGCGCCTGATACTCGGCGTCTGGCAACATGCCATGAATGAACACCACCCGGCAGCGGAACGGGCCGAGCTTGGCCAAGTCGGACAGCAGCGGCAACAGGCCGCGCACCGGATCGTAATGCGTTGCCTTCATAATCAAGGTGGCGTCCGGTTCGTCGCGGAATGCCCAGACGAAACCAACCAGAAGGTCGGTCCAATTCTTGCGGCCGTCAACCGGGTTAAAAATCGCCGTGTAGATCACGCCCGACAAACGCAGCGTCTTAGGTGGACGGTCCGGTTGCGCCATATGCGCGGCCAGCATGCGCAGATCCTCGATGCCGTCCCGGTGGGCGCGCTGCATGGTGAAGGGGGCGAGGTCAAGCTGCCGCGAATCCAGGGCGATATCGCTGATCGAGACGGTTTCCGCCCCCTGCCAGCCCCGCGCAGTGGACGCGTGATGCGCATGTCCAGCATGCACGGGCGCTGGGATGCTCCAGATCGGGTAGTCCGCGCCCATGCGTTGCCTGACCACATCCCTGCTGAAGCAGCTGTGGGTGATGGCGATGCGGGTGTCGGCGAGTACCCGGGTCCAGTCGTTCCGCTCATCTTCTTCCCATACCTCGTCCGGGATCGTGTCGAACTCCCAGGCGAACACCGGAACGGTGGGGCAGGTCAGCCCCAGTCTGATCTTGTGCGGCGGCTCGAAGCTGAAGAACACGCAGCCGATACCGCGCGCATCGGCCGTGCGCTGGATCGCTTCCACCTCGCGGGCGGGGTCGGTAACCGGTACCACGATGCCAAATCGCTCCAGCAGGGGCCAAAAGGCGCGGCGCACGAACCAGTAGCTGTACTCCGGCGCACCCAGGGACCCGTCGATGGAGACGGCATCGAAGGTGGAATACACCATGATAATCATGCGGCCATCTCGCTGGCCGGTGCGGCCGCAGGCGCACGAAGGCAGAACATCTCCTCCAGCGCGGCGATAACCGTGTCGTCGCCGCAATAGCGTTGCATAGTGGCCTTGGCGGCTTCGCCCATGGCGGCGTAGCGGCCTGGTTCGGCGGTGACGATGGTGTACGCCTGCCCGAAAGCGTCGTGCAGGCTGGACCAGTCCATGCGGTAGCGTGTGGCCACGAGTTCGTTGCGGGGGTCGTGCGGCCAAGCGCAATACTCCACGTCGCCGTGGACGATCACCGCGTTCTCCGGCGTGATGTAATCCGCCATCGCCGTGTGCGTGGGGGCTATCGCCGGGCGGCCGGCGGACATAAATTCCACCAGCGGCAGGCACTGGCCTTCGGCGAGGGACGCGTTGGTCACAAAATGGGTGGCGCCGATCAGGCGTTGATACATCTCGTCGTCCAGATAGCCCTGCAAGACGACGACACGGCAGGCGAAACCCGGCAGCCGTGTCACGATGTCATGAAACTCCCACCACCAGAACGCTGCGTCTGCGCCGATCATCTTGAAGACAAGCGTGGCGTCCGGTGTGGCGCGGAAGGCGAAGACGAAGGCGGTGAGGATGTCCTGCCAATTCTTGCGTCCATCCTTTGGTGCCAGCACGGCGGTGAATACGACACCGTTCAACGTCAGAACGGCGCGTTCCTCCGCCGCTTGCGGCTCCGCCTGTGGATAGGGATCGGGCTCGAAGACGGCGAGCGTGGGTTCCGGCAACGGAGGCTCGTCGGGTGCCGGAAGCCAGCGTGGCGCCGGTGCCGGCGCCCGCGCCCCCGGCTCCGGGGTCGGAGCTGCAACCGGCTCCGGCGGTGCTACGACGATGGCGGGTGGCGCGGACGGCGGCACGGCGGCACGGGTTCGCCAGCCCAGCCGGCCGGCGGCGCTGATGCTTCTGGCCAGAACAGGCGGCAGCACATCGCGCG